>JAITMV010000034.1 GCA_031277295.1 Burkholderiaceae bacterium
CCGCCGCCAGCGCGTTTTTTGATGCCGTAGCGCTGGGTAAGGCGTTCGAACAGCACTTTTTGCGCGGCTTCATCGACTAAGGTCATGATGCCTTTTTGGATTTTTTCCTGCTCGAAAAAATCATCGGTAACGGCGAATTCGGTGTCCACCAGGGCGTTGCCCAGGCCGTAGACGTGATAGCGGGCCATGCGTGTTTCCTTGAGCTATGAAAAAAATTAATTGAGCGTCGCGAACACCGCGCGCGCCGCGTCCAGCGTGGCGGCGATGTCGGCGTCGGTATGCGCGGCTGAAATGAAACCGGCTTCAAAGGCCGAAGGCGCCAGATAGACGCCGCGTTCCAACATGCCGTGGAAGAAACGGCGGAACAGTTCCACCTTGCTCGCCATCACCTGCGCGAAGGTTTCTATCCGTTCGTTCTGGTTAAAATAAAGCCCGAACATGCCGCCCACCTGGGTGGTGGTGAAGGGCAGTCCGGCGGCCTGCGCCAGTTGCGTCAGGCCATCGAGCAGGCGCTTGCCTTTGGCTTCGAGCGTGGCGTGGAAACCGGGTGCGCTGATTTCCTCCAAGAGCACCAAACCGGCGGTAACCGCCAGCGGATTGCCCGACATGGTGCCGGCCTGATACACCGGGCCGAGCGGCGCCAGTTGTTGCATCAAATCCTTGCGTCCGCCGAAGGCGCCTACCGGCAGGCCGCCGCCGATGATCTTGCCGAGCGTGGTGAGGTCGGGCTTGATGCCGTAACGCGCCTGCGCGCCGCCAAGGCCGACGCGGAAGCCGGTCATCACTTCGTCGAAGATCAAGAGTGAGCCGTGGCGCGCGGTGATTTCGCGCAATCCTGGCAGAAAACCGGGCAGCGGCGGTACGCAGTTCATGTTGCCGGCCACCGGCTCCACGATGAGGCAGGCGATTTCGGAACCATGAGTCGAGAACAATCGTTCCACGGCGTCAAGATCGTTATAGGGCAGTACGAAGGTTTGCGCGGCGGTGTCGGCGGGAATGCCGGCGGAATCGGGGTGGCCGTTGGTCAAGGCGCCGGAGCCGGCTTTCACCAGCAGCGAATCGACGTGGCCGTGATAGCAGCCTTCGAACTTCACCACCTTGTCGCGCCCGGTGCAGCCGCGCGCCAGGCGCAGCGCGCTCATGGTGGCTTCGGTGCCCGAATTCACCAGCCGCACGCTTTCAATCGAGGGCAAAATTGCGCAGATTTTATCGGCCAATTGCACTTCCAGCGCGGTGGGCGCGCCATAAGCGATGCCGCGTTCAAGCTGCGCCTGCAAGGCGGCGATCAATTTGGGATGCTGATGGCCGAGAATCATCGGCCCCCAGGCGCCGACGTAATCGATGTAGCGGTTGTCGTCCTCATCAAAGAGATAAGGGCCGCTGGCGCTCTTGAAGAACACCGGGTTGCCGCCCACGCCGCGAAAGGCGCGCACTGGCGAATTGACGCCGCCAGGAATGTGGCGCTGCGCTTGTTCAAACAAAGCAATGGATTTATCGAAGCGTTGTGACATGAGACTACCGTTTTTGACTGATCAGAAGGGTTTGACGACGGCCATGAGCACGATGACGATCAACAGCAGCACCGGCAGTTCGTTGAAAATGCGGAAATACTTATGCGATTTGGTGTTGCGGTCATCGCGGAAGGCTTTGAGGTATTGCCAGCACATGAAGTGGTAGACCAGCAGCAAGGCCACGCAGGTGAGCTTGAGGTGCATCCAGCCGCCGCTGAGATAACCGGTGAAATTGTACGACATGGTCCATAACCCCAACAGCACCGCCAGCACCATCGAAGGCGTCATGATGCCGCGATACAGCTTGCGTTCCATGATCTTGAAACGCTCGCGGCCCGCTTCGTCCTCGCACATGGCGTGATAGACGAACAGCCGCGGCAAGTAAAAGAGCCCGGCGAACCAGCAGATTACCGCGATGACGTGAAAGGCTTTGACCCAGAGCATGTGACGTTTTCCTCGGCGCGGCGGGGGCCGCATAAGTAATTCATTTTATTGGGCGATTTTATTATATTGGCGCGCCCTGGCCAGTATGGCGGGAGTATTTTTCTGTAGCGATGGTTTGAAGCGGAGAGCAGTGATCGTGATCAAGGTAGGCATCGTCGGCGCGACGGGTTACACGGGCGTGGAATTGTTACGTTTTCTGGCTTTGCATCCGGAGGCGGAATTGCGCGTAGTCACCTCGCGCGCCGACGCAGGGACGCCAGTATCGGCGCTTTTTCCCAATCTGCGCAAATACGTGGACCTCGCCTTCAGCGCACCCAGCATGGACAGCCTGAGCGCCTGCGACGTGGTGTTTTTCGCCACGCCCAACGGCACCGCCATGACCATGACGGGGGAGTTGCTGAAGGCGGGCGTCAAGGTCATTGACCTGTCGGCGGATTTCCGCATCAAGGACGTCAAGGTGTGGGAACACTGGTACCGCATGACGCACGCCTGCCCCGAGCTTTTGGATGAAGCGGTCTACGGCCTGTGCGAAATCAACCGCGCCGCGATCACAAAGGCGCGTCTGGTGGCGAATCCGGGCTGCTATCCCACCGCGGTGCAACTGGGTTTTCTGCCGCTTTTGCGTGCCGGGGTGATCGATCCGGGGAGCCTGATCGCCGACTGCAAATCCGGCGTGAGCGGCGCGGGGCGCAAGGCGGAGCTGGGTATTTTGCATTGTGAGGTCAGTGAGAGCTTCAAGGCTTACGCCATCGGCGGCCACCGCCATCTGCCCGAGATCAAGCAGGGCCTGGACCTGGTGAGCAAGACGCCGGTGGGCCTGACCTTCATGCCGCATCTGGTGCCAATGATCCGCGGCATTCAGGCCTCGCTTTATGCGCGGCTCAGCGATACCCGCGTGGATTTGCAACAACTCTTCGAGGACAGCTACCGCCACGAGCCCTTCGTGGACGTGCTGCCCGCCGGTCAAAGCCCGGAAACCCGCAGCGTGCGCGGCAGCAACCATTGCCAGCTCGCCGTATGCCGGCCCCAGGGCGGCGACACCGTGGTGGTGTTCGCGGTGGAGGACAACCTGGTGAAAGGCGCGGCGGGGCAAGCGGTACAGAACATGAACCTGATGTTCGGCGTGCCGGAAACCACGGGCTTGGATGTGGTGGCGGCGTTGCCGTAGCGGCCATTATTCAGCGCGGGTCCAATCTTCCACGTTCAAACCGGCGACTCGCTTGAAGGCGGCATCGTTGCTGACGAGGATGGCGTTCGCCTGCACGGCATGGGCGGCGATCAGCATGTCGAGCGGCCCCAGCGTTTTGCCTTGCCGTTCCAGATCGGCGCGCAGCTTGCCATAACAGGCCATCACCGTGGCGTCCCAGGGCAGCACGTCCACGCGGCGCAAAAGCTCGGTGACGGCGTGTTGCAGGCGTGTGGCGGCGGGAATCTTGGCCAGGCCGAACATCAGTTCCGCGCCGGTAATGGCGGACATGCAGAGGGCTGTCATGGGTACCTGCGTGACGCGCCGCGTGACCGCTGGATGATTCTTGACCAGATGGCTGATGGTGTTCGTGTCGAGCAGGTAGCGTTTCATTCCCGCCATCCCGCGAAGGGATCGCGCTCTTGAATGCCTTGGTTACGTTCGTCAGGATCCAAAAAATTGGTGGGCACATCAAGACCTTGTAGGGCACTGAAGAAGCCGTCCCAGGTCGCTGGCTTGCGGGACAGGATGACGTCGCCGGTCTCGGGGTCTTGGCGGATGAAGACTTCTTTCCCGCTGAAGCGATAAGCAGCCGGCAAGCGCACTGCCTGACTGCGGCCATTGGTGAATAGTTTGGCGACCTGGCTCATGGTTTTCTCCGGTAATGAGGGCGATATGGCTACA
>JAITMV010000047.1 GCA_031277295.1 Burkholderiaceae bacterium
CCCTTGTTCTCCTCGCCGATCAGGTTTTCGGCCGGCACTTCGACGTTGTCGAAGAACACGTCGTTGACCTCCGGCTCGCCGTCCAGCAGCTTGATCGGGCGCACGCTGACGCCGGGCGACTTCATGTCGATCAGCAAGAAGCTGATGCCGGTCTGCGGCTTGCCCTCAGTGCTGGTGCGCACCAGGTTGAACATCCATTCGCCGTGCTGGCCCAGCGTGGTCCAGGTCTTCTGGCCGTTGACGATGTACTTGTCGCCCTTGCGCTCGGCGCGCGTGCGCAGCGAGGCCAGATCGGAGCCGGAACCGGGTTCGCTGTAGCCCTGGCTCCACCATACCTCGCCGCTGGCGATGCCGGGCAGAAAGCGTTTTTGCTGCTCGGGCGAGCCGTAGGCCATGATGACCGGCGCCACCATCACCGGGCCGAAGGGCACAACGCGCGGCGCGCCAGCCATGGCGCACTCTTCCTCGAACAGGTGCTTTTGCACCGCCGTCCAGCCAGGGCCGCCAAACTGCTTGGGCCAGCCGTGGCCCAGCCAGCCCTGCTTGCCGAGGATCTTGGCCCAGCGTTGCATGTCCTCGCGCGACAGGCGCTGCGCCTTGTGTACCTTGCCGGCGATGTCGGGCGGCAAGTTCGCCTTGACCCAGGTACGAATCTCGTCGCGAAATTTCAGTTCTTCGGGGGTAAATGCCAAATCCATAATTGATCTCCTCGGAAGCCGATGTTGTAACACGGCTGTAGAGTCCTGCCGGTCCGAATGGTGACAACAAGCGCGTCGGCATCGCCATAATCCTAGAAACCGTAGTTGGACGCGCTCGAGCAGGTCGTCATCGGGCGGGCTGGCAAGGGTGAGCGCTGCGGCTCCAAGGGCACCTGCGTGCCCTTGGACAGCGCGAACGGGCACAGCCTTTGGCTGTGCCGCGCCCTGCAAGGGCGAGGACGCCGCAGGCTAATGCCCGCAAGGACGAGCAACGCCGCCAGCGCGCCCGAGGGTGGCCTGCTCGGGTGCGTAGCGCTCTCACCCAAAAGGTGGGTGTGATCGAAGGCCCGAAAGTCAACACTGGCGCGGCTTTCCCGAAGATGGCAAGCGGTCAACTGCGGTTTCTAGAGGTTAATCCATCCGGCATGAAAAACATCGTCATCCTGATTTCCGGCACGGGCAGCAACATGGCGGCCATCGTGCATACCGCCGAGCGCGAGCGCTGGGCCGAGCGGCTGAATGCACGGGTGGCGGCGGTCATCAGCAACCGTCCCGATGCCGCCGGCCTGCGCACGGCGGCCCAGGCCGGCATCGCCGCCGCGGTGGTCGATCACAAAGGCTTTGCAAGCCGCGAAACGTTCGACGCCGCGCTGATGCAAGCCATCGACGCGCACCAACCCGCGCTGGTAGCGCTGGCCGGCTTCATGCGCATTCTCACGCCGGGTTTCGTGGCGCACTACGCCGGGCGGGTCGTCAACATCCACCCTAGCCTGCTGCCCGCCTTCCCCGGCCTGCACACGCACCAGCGCGCCATTGACGAAGGCTGCAAGCTGGCCGGCGCCACCGTGCACCACGTGACGGCGCAACTGGATCACGGCCATATCCTGGCGCAAGCGGCGGTGCCCGTGCTGCCGGGCGACACCGCAGATACGCTGGCTGCGCGCGTACTGACGCAAGAGCATCTGATCTACCCGCGTGCTATCGCTCAATTGTTACAAAAATAACAATTTTGTGCTTTTTGCGCCAGTGCTGGCTACTGATCCTGGTGGCGGCGCAAAAGCTACGTTGTTTTACCCTTCTGGCCACCCATGCCTCCAAAGGTTCTGCTCGACACCGCCACCGACTTGGTTCAGCGCGTGCTGCGGCTCGACACCGCGGCTGACGCGGCGGTGGCGGGATTTTTTCGTGAACGCCGTGCTCTTGGCCCGCGTGAGCGCGCGACTTTGGCCGAGACGGTTTATGCGGTGTTGCGGCGCAAGCTGTTGTTCGATTACTTGGCTTGTTCAAGCAACGGCGCGCACGAGCGGCGGCTGGCGATGCTGGGTTTTGCTGCGCCGCGCGACTTTCTGAGGCCAGCCCTGACCGCCGACGAACAGGCTTGGCTGGCTGCCTGCGACGCCGTGCTAGAGGATGTGAACAAACCCGCCACGTCTACCAATCTGCCGCCCGCCTGCCGCCACAACCTACCGCCGTGGCTGGCCGAGCGCTTGCAGGCTGAACTGGGCGAACCTGAGTTTGATGCCCTGGCCGCCGCGCTGCTGCAAAGCGCGCCGCTGGATCTGCGGGTCAACACCTTGCTCACCAAACGCGCGCAGGCCGAGCAGGAATTGCGCGCGGCGGGCATCGCTGCCACGCCAACGCCGCATTCGCCCTGGGGTCTGCGCGTGAGCGGCAAACCTGCTTTGAACCGGCTCGGTTTGTTCACCCGCGGCGCCATCGAGGTGCAGGACGAGGGCGCGCAACTGCTGGCGCTGCTGCTGGATGCGCGGCGTGGCGAGATGGCGGCCGACTTCTGCGCCGGCGCGGGCGGCAAGACCCTGGCCATTGGCGCGGCCATGCGGGATACGGGCCGGCTGTACGCCTTTGACGTGTCGGCGCACCGGCTGGCGGCGCTTGGGCCCCGGCTGGCGCGCAGCGGCTTGTCCAACGTCTATCCAATCGTCATCGCGCACGAACGTGACGAGCGCGTCGCGCGCCTTGGGGCCAAGCTGGACCGCGTGCTGGTCGATGCCCCCTGCTCCGGCCTGGGCACGCTGCGCCGCAACCCCGATCTGAAATGGCGCCAGTCGCCGCAAGACGTGCGGGAACTGGCGCTCAGGCAGCAGGCCATTCTGAGCAGCGCCGCACGCCTGGTCAAACCGGGCGGGCGGCTGGTTTATGCCACGTGCAGCCTGCTGGCGGATGAAAACGAGGCGGTCGCCGGGGCCTTCAGCGCCGCTCATCCCAACTTCGCGCCGCTGCACGCCGCCGAACTGCTGCACGCGCTGAAAGTACCCGACGCCACATCGCTGGTCACCGCGCGCGGCCACCTGCGCCTGTGGCCGCACCAGCACGGCACGGACGGCTTTTTTGCCGCTGTCTGGCAGCGTTTAGGAAGCTAACAAAATAACTTGAACATTTCGCTCGGTTCTGAGCGCGGTGAAAAACAACGGTAGTTCCACTCCCATCGAAGTCATCGCGCTCAATCGCCAGGGCAGCCAGTCTCCTGCACCCTACCGTGCCCAATCTTGCAGCACCAAGCGTTGGTAGATACCTGGGTCATCGTCATCATCCAATGGCAAAGCACCCGCAAGAAGCGACTGCAAAGCGTCCCGCAATGACTCGGGAGTGTCGTCAAGCACCACTTTTTTGGCCAGCTTTCCGTGCTGATAAATACACAATTGCGGCAGTGAGTCGGGAACGTAATCGCCTAAAAAATCGGCATGCCCTTCCAGATCAAGCCACAGCCACACCATATGCTCGGGCGCACGATCAGCTTGCGCATCAAAAAAAGGCTTGAGGGTTCTACATTTTTCGCACCATGCTTGTGCTCCAATTACCGTCACCAGCATACTCCCAGGAGTTTTCAGGCGTTGGGCAATCGACAGCGCATCGTCCCAAGGATCAAGAATGCCCACGCGTGTCCTCCAGTTCGGCTCGGCGCGCCTTGATGGCGTTTATCCAATGGCTCTGCTGCCGGGCATCGGCTCTGGTATCAAAAAATACCATCCCGCCAGATTGTTCAGCATTCAGGCGGGTCAGATGCCCGGCGGCAATTGACCGCAATGCCTGAGGCTCATGTTCAAGCATGTCGAGACAGCCTTCAACGGTCTTCAAGCGGTTGGTTAGCCGATAGGCGGGATCGATCCGGGCGACATCAAAGTTCTCAATTGCCTTGGCGTCCGGCAAAGGCAGGCCTGGATCCAGATCATCGGTCGGCAGGTGAGTTTGCTCTTGTGCCCGGCTGGGCGGATGCGCCAGACCCAGCAGTTCCAAATCGACGCCAAGCAAGCTGGCCCAAACCCACCCGGCCATGCGGGCGCAGCCAGGGTTGCTCAGATGGCTCCGCACCCAAGGCAAATGCCTGTCGTCGCCGTGTTGCAGCACCAACGCCAAGGCCATCCGCGTCGGCAATAACGTCAATAGCTCGACAACAGCGCCATGCCCATGCGGCACCAATGTACCCAAATGCCTTGTCCAGCGTGCCAATCGGTGTTCGGCCTGCGCGCGATACGCGCCGCTCATCTGATGCAGCTCGCCCGCCAGTCCCCACAACGCAAGCCACAAAGCGCGCAAACCGGGTTCAGTCTCGCCGGCCTGCGCCGTGGTAATGCCCGCTTCGGCGCATACGGCTCGGTCGACATCCGACAACAGGTCAGCCACTTGGCGGGCATGACCAATGCCGACGGCTGCGCGACACGCCGCCGCGCGCAAATAGGCATTGCTGCTGTGCGCCGCGCTCTCCCATAGTTCGGCAATCCGCTTTTGCTGCAAACTGCCCGTCTGCCTGGGTCGGCGAGCCACGGCCCGCCATGCGGCGACTTGCAGCATCGTAGGCTGCACGGGTTGAAGCAATCTGGACACCCAGTAATCCGCGACATGCGGTGGCATCCTCAGCACGGCCGCCACCAGGCCGCGCAACATACGGTCAGGATCGGTCGCCAGCACCTGTGTCATCTCGTGCCATCGTGAATCCGCTTGCTGGCCGGGTTTCAGCCTGAAAACAAGCCAAGCGCAGACAAACAACTCGCCCGCGTCATGCCAGCGCCGCAGGGCGCCCAATGCGATGTGCCACCCCGTTTCCGCCGCTTCCTCAATGCCTTCAAGATGCGCTGTCAGCAACTTTTCGAAATGCAGTAGCCCTTGCAACCCCAGCAAGGGCGAATGGGCCGCGCGATCCAACTGCGACCAATAGAAAGCCGCGTCGCCCACATGGCGTTCGACCACCGGCACGATCACACGGCTATCTCCGCTGGCTGCATTCTTCATGGTTTGAGGATCGCCGATCGGTACTTTGGCTTGGCTACGGAAAGAACCCGGCCTTCCTGAAGACAAGGATGACCTAAAGAATCGTGGACCATTTCTTTCCATCGTAAATCGTCGCACCGTGCAGGCCGGCCAGCAGCATCAAGCCATCGCCTACCGCCAGACTGCCCGAACGGGCATAGACTTCGGGGCCGAATTCATCAACTTCGCGCAACTTGCCGCCCTCTATCACCCACAAGCCATAGTCTGAAGTGCACCATACTTTGCCCTGATACCACACCATATCCCTGAACGGTAGGCTCAGATCGCCTTTGTGGATGATTTCCCATGAGTCTTCACGACCACGCATGATTGACCCCATCTGCATGCCGATGTACACGTAACCGTCACCAGCACAGCATACGGTGTGCAATACCATGTTCGTCGGTACGTTGCAAGCGTACCAATGTTCGCCGTCGTACCGCCAGACGTCGCCTAAACCGCCGACGCAGTAAATATCTTTCTGGCTAAATCCATCGATGGCACGAAAACCACCATCGGTACCGCCGTAGTCCAGTTGAGCGGGTAAAGGCATGGATTTTCGACTAACAATGTTTTCCCATCGGTTGGCACCGATGCGGCGGCATACCGAACGCCATCCCCCTGTAGCGTACAGCACGCCGTCAATGGTTTTTAAACCTTGACATGATGTGTTCATGCAATCCGTCGATTTACCATTGGGAATGTTATTTTCCAGGCCAGTGGCGCCTGCGCCTAGAACGCCCACATCACAGTCAAGACTTACAACTATTGCTTGATTCAAAGGCTGGCGTGATGCTTCTAATATCGGAGAGCGGAATCCATTGAACCTTTGCCATCCAATTCGCTTGCTCGTCGGATTGCTTGGGAAGAAATTAACAATTTTGCATTTTCCGCCGGCTGAATTTTTATTGTCTTCAAGCAATAAAAATGAAAGCGATTCATGCCCTCTGATTGCGCAGTCACGAATCCACCAATCAGAAAATACATCCTTGACTTCATCGGGTGTCAATTCCATATATAACTCCTTAATCGGTTGTGCCACCTTGACCATCATCGCTAGCCGGCAATCCACTCGGCAATCCAGGATCACTGATAGGTGCACAACCCAGCTTTGTATAGAATGCACGAAGTTGTGCTTTCAAACATGCTTTTTGACAGAAAGATTCGGGGAATACTCGCTGAATAGATTCAACTCCGGCTGCGATAGCTTTTTCTACTGTGATAGGTTTGCCAAAAGGAACTGGCTTGCCATTTTTATATTTAATATCTTTGAGTTGATTGCTAAGCTCGACATGTGCCTCCCCATGCGTTGCATGGCTATTATTTGCGCCTTCAACGCACATCGTTGGCGCCTGACGGTGTTTATAATTTTTGCATTCCTTAAACATCGCCTCAGGTAATATGTGATGGCCTGTCTGTCCAGGGCAGCATCCATTGCCTCTCAAAGCCGCCGGCGCTCCTGTTTCTCTAAATGGAACCAGAATACATCGTCGTGCTTTGACGCAAGGATTCAGTTTAGCTGCAATTTTCATTATATCCGAAATTAATTTATCTTTATTATATCCATTATATAATTTTTTGTATTTTTCATAATTCTTATCTTCGGGTTTCAATTTATATTTATCAAGTGCATTCTCAATTTCGGAGATTTCATCTTTTATTACGCCTAATGTGGCAATAGCCGTCTGGATTGCTTCTGCGTCTTTTGGAAAATCTTTTGCTGCCTCTGCCAAATCTTTAGCCGAATCTACAGTCAGAGCTATATTAACAGCAACAGCAACTACAGGCCCACCCAAAAATGAAAGTCCGCGCAATACAAGTTGCTTAGCTGCTGCCTTTGCTATTTTCTTTTTGATTTTATTCTCTAATTTGTCTTTTGCTCTATCTATAGCTTTTTCAACGGCATCCATTGTTTTTTCTTCTGCTATTTTTTTTGGAAGATTTATAATCTCATTAAAAAGCTCCGTTGCACTGCCTGGTTTATACGTTAAATACTCACAATGATCATAAATCCATTGATCATTTCCATTTCTATTTTTCTTACTTTTAGCTCTTTGAGGCGTCTGCCCTTGTAGCATACTCAATATTTTACTTAATGGATTACCTTTCTGTTTTTTTCTTCGTTCTGATTTTTTGAGATCATCCTCCGACTTGCATTCTCTTCTTATTGTCTGCAAATTTTTTTGGCAATCTTCTTTGGCTGATTTGGTATCAATATATGAATGGCGCAACGTGTTTGGCGCACCCTTTCTTGTACTGGTACCGGATTTTAATGCCATGATCAAGCGTGATGATTATGAGTGGTCGGATCGGAATGGCGGCACACGTTGAGTCCCTCAATTTTTACATTGGGTGACCAATCCACAAAATAGCATCGACCTTTAATGGCTGAAGTTGCTTTGCCCATTTTGAAATTTCGGGTGGCGGGTTCATTTCCAGTGCTAGTGGCAAGATAAGACACATCTTTCTTGCAGACTGGCGTATTGCAAACGAAGACGGTTGTGCTGCCATTTCCCAGATTGCGTGCGTAAGCGGTATTTGGATAAGGAACTGGAATTCCTATTTTTTCTGGTTTGGGTGGGCTGTAACAAACGTCGGGAAAGCAGCCCTGTGCAACGCCATCGGCGGCCTTGGAGCAAAACTCATTGTCGTTCGCGTACACATGGGTTTCCATCGCCTTTTTCCTTCATGATCGATACTGAACTACGGCAGCGCTGCGCTCTCCGCCGTCATTGGCCAAATGAATGACGCCGCAATCACCGGGACTGTCTTGCCCTTGCAGCAGGTGGTAAAGCCACGCCAGCATGAGCGGCCCGGTTGCGGCGCCGACTTCGCCAGTACAGTCCGCAGTGGTGTACACCATGGGAGTGCTGCCGCCGTCTTCGGCGACGCGCGTCAGGGCATTGACGGCATCCGTGACAAAAAAGCTTTCGCCATTTTGATCACTGATTCTGAAGTCAAGATCATTGCAATTAACCCCGGCCTGCTTAAATGCCTGTCTCAGTGCAGCAGTCATTCCCATGGAGCGGGTCGGTACACTGCCATCAACACGTCCCGGCTCTTCGCCCTTGCCCCAGCCAATGATATGTACGCCGGGAGAATATGCCGGCCCCAGTTCCAGCAACACAGCCGCAGCGGCTTCACCAGGCAAAAATCCATCGCTATTGTCTGAAACCAGCAGGCGATCCTGCTCCAGATAGTGATTGATGGCCTGGGCATTGAGAAAGCTATCGAAGCCAATCAACAGCACTTGCCGGCATAGACCTTTGCTCAGAGTATGCCAGACATGTTCCAAGGCAGGCGTAAGCCCGGCGCGACCACCGTGTATGATGTGCGATTGCCCAGACAATTGCCGGCTCAATAATGAGCCGCTCATGATTGCCGCCTCGGTGGATTTTCTTTCATGTACTCCAGGCCGCTGTGGTTCAGCGGAAAGCGCCACCAATACCAAAGTATCGTCCTTCGGTGAGCCAGCGCGGTCAAGACAGTCTTTTGCCGCCTGCGCGATCCATACCGACTGGCGCTTGGCGCCCCAATCGGTGGTGTTTGGTAAACAGCCTACGCGAACAACATCGCCATCGGAAGTCTGGAAATTGCTTTCCTGAAAATGATCAATTCCGGCGCGTAGCGCACAACTGGCAGCCCGCGCGGTATAGCCAACCGAGCAGCAAATACCCGAAGACACGATTTGAAGAGATTGTTTTTCTTGAGTACTACTATTTTTCATGTGGTACGTTTACAGTCTTGAGTTGCTGCAACCCAGGCATTGGGCGTCATCCACGCCCATGCAAAGATCATCCCACCAATGCTCATCGACGCGACCCATGGCAATGGTATGAAATTCATTAATACTTCGATGAACACGAACATGGCTGCGCCACACGGCACTTAGGCGCATTTGGTCGAGTTCAAAAAATAGCGTATCCACATGAATCGGCGGCAGATCAACAACATAATTTTTTCGTAGAACACGCATCTGCATCTGATCCAACGCAGGCAAAGTAAATTCGAGATGAGGTCGATCAGGGAGTAGATGGGTTAATTCAATGGTCTCTTGCCCCCGAGGGTACGGAATTTGTTGATCCTCGGGAGCGGCTTGATAATATCTATCATCGAAGTCCTCTGGAAGAAATGGAAATACATTGCGCCGCCATGCTTCGTCGTAAGTTCCAGCATATCTTGATCGTTCTGGAAAATTGACGCCAATAGCATTGAGCGCTATGGGTTTGAATTTATCGGTAGGAGATGTCAGATTTTTATTTATCGGCTCGAGATTGGGCAACGATTCTCCGACCATGTCATCAATGGAATATTTTCCCGCCCAACCAATTCCGACGGGATTGTCATCATAAACTTCAATCGCAGCGCCTTTGCGCCTGGGTTTCCGAGCTCCCCCGAATGCCCGTCCCATATGCAAAGGCATGGTCGAAAATGGAACGGGGTCGCTTGCAGCGTAAGAAATGAGCGAACGTTTCCAGCGGCGCTCGCCCACCACTTTCAATACCTTTGACCAGTCTCCGATGCAAACTTTCACCGCCAAATGTGTTGTGGCCTTGTCATGGGGTACATATGCTTTAGCATCGAATAGCACGTCACACCTTGATTTGATCCGCGCCAAGTCATTGGGGCAACGCAGGGCTGAAAGGCCAGGCTCTCCATAGTACTCATCCACAACTTTGATGGGTTGTGGAGCGATGGGTTTCAACCGCTGCCCAGGCAACGGCAGCTTCCACGTTGCCTTGGCAACCATGACCAGGTATTCCTGGCCAGTTACGTCCCGTGATGGAAATGCCGTGGTCGCATATGTATCGCCGCGCACCACGATATTCATCTCTTGGATCCTTCAGGGTAAATGCAAATCGAAGCGGGCATCGGATTAGTTGATTTGCACCGACCCGCCACGAATCCGTTGTCCAGCGTTGGCATGACTGGTGATATATTGACCGCGCAGAGTGATGCGCCCGTCGGCCTGCATCAGGATCACGGCTTCACCACAACGCAATTCCAATTCATCTTCAGCTTCCAGCAGTACGCTGCCGTCTTCGGTTTCCACATGGATGCGTGTGCCGCTGACTCGTACGGCGCTTTCTTGCACTGGATGCATGAAGCCCAGGATGATAGGCTGTCGCGGGTTGCCTTCTTCAAAGCCTAGCGCCACTGCTCGTCCAGCATCCGGCGCCGTAATAGCGATCAGCGAACGCGCAACGATGGCCTCATTGCCCAGATGGCTGAAGCTCACCTCGGGTTGGCCTTGATTGTTCACACGCCGCAGCGCGCCAATCAAAACGCCTTCGATCTTCTCGTGTCGCGGAGCCTGTTTGCGGGTAGATACCGCTTTACTCAGCAATTCGTCGAGTAGCATGTCGGACGGTGGTCCGCCGGAAGCTGTCATGGCAGCGGAAGGCTTTTTAGTTTTCAAGGATCTTTGCTCCTTTCATGGTGATGTTGCCGTCGATCCTGTCGGCCTTCTCGCCGGTCATATTGGTGAATAAGTCATGACCGTTGAGCGTGATGGTACCGTCGGATTTCATGATCAGCTTTGACTTGCCCACGGTAATCACCAGCTCATCAACGACATCGATGGTGTAGCTGGTCCCCACCTTCGTGCTCTTGCTCTGGCCGATCTGCTCGGATTGCGAAAGGCCGACGGTCGTGTTCATCAGCAGCCCCACCGAGGTCTGATAAGCACCGCCGATAGTCAGTGCTTTGCCCAGACCGATGGTTTCGGCCGAGGCCAGGGCAATCGTTTCTGCCTTGGCGCCGCCGATGTTGATGGTTTCGTTGTTACCGATGGTCTTGTCGCGGTTTTGTCCAATGTCCACCGATTCGTTTTGGCCAACTTTGCGCGTGCGGTTGAGATCCACCGTGTGCTGCTGGTTCTGGCGGATAGTGACATGCTCGTCCATATCCACCGTCTCTGTTCTGTTTTGGTGAATGGCGATGGTTTCGTTCTTGTCCACCGTCTCGCCACGGTTGCCGTGGACGGTTATTGTTTCGTCGAGATCGACAGTCTCAGTGCGGTTTTTGTGGATGACGTTGGTTTCGTTGCCGTCGATGGTCTTGCGCCGGTCGTTACCGACCCACTTGTCTTCGTCGTGCTCGACTTCGGTGAGTTGATCTTTTTCCGCGTGCAGCCAAAGCTGTTCGGCGCCTTTTTTGTCCTCGAAGCGAATCGCGTTGGCGTTGTCGTAGGCTCCACCCTGTGAGCTGCGCGAGAGGACGCCGCTTTGTGTGGCGTTGGCGGGCAATTGCCACGGCGGCATCTGGTCGTTGTTGTAGACGCGCCCGGTAACGATGGGGCGGTCTGGATTGCCGCCGATGAAGTCCACAACCACCTCCTGGCCGATGCGCGGATGGTTGACCCCGCCAAAGTTCGAGCCGGCCCAGGCGCTGGACACGCGCACCCAGCAGGAGGAGTTTTCGTCGCTCTTACCGTAGCGGTCCCAGCGAAATTGCAGCTTGACGCGGCCATATTTGTCGATCCAGATTTCCTCGCCCTTGGGGCCGACGACGGTGGCCGTCTGTGGGCCAGCGGTGCGGGGAATGTGAGCCGAGCGAGGGGCACGAAATGGCAGTGAGGTGGGCTGCACACTGAACTTGAAGCTGTACTCGGCCTCGTCAGCGCCGCTGGCGTAACCGCCTTCGTTCAGGTTGTACTCGACAGCTACGATCAGGTATTCGCGGTTGTCTTCGTGACGCGGCGCATTCTTCAGAGTAAAGCGGTAGCCGGCAGCCATGCCGCGCACGGTAGCGTGGCCAGTGTCAAGCTCGGCTTGCGCCTGGACTTCTTCCAGCCGGACGCGCGCGAAGTGCCGGCCTTGGCCGACCTCGCTATAGCCGCCTAGCCATTCGTATACCTCGTACTGGTCGTGGTCGTATTCGCGCAGCTCGCGACTCTGATCAAGCAGGCTGGCTTTCGGTATTTTGAAGTTGAAGTCATCAACGACAAAGGCACCGGGCCGCACCTCATCGCCGGCTTGCCAGCGGTCAATGCACTCACGGCCTTGGTTGCCTCCCTTATCGTAGGAGATATAACCGATCTGCGGATACTCCGGTAGCGTGGGGTGCGCGCCCATGTCGTCGGCTAACACCAGGGTGTGGCTGTTCTTGTCGTGCTTGAAGAAGTAGTAGATTCCCGCATGCTCCATCAGCCGACTGACGAAGTTGAAATCGGTTTCCTGGTACTGTACGCAGTATTCCCACTGGCGGTAGGACTCGAGGAGTTGCTTCTCAATAGGAAAGCCATACTCGCGCAGCACCTCGTCCAGGATTTCGACCACGGTCTTGTTCTGGAAGATCTTGCAATCCTTGGTCCGCGTGAGATACCACAGCCAGGGGCACACCACCGCCTGGTACACGCAGTAGCGCGCGGAGCTGTCTTCGCGCCCCATCATGGTCACTTTGGCAATCTGGCCACTAAGGTAGCGCGGCGCGCCGTTGATAGTGCGTATTTCCAAAGTCAGGGGTTTGCCCAGCAGCGACTTCATGTCGATTGATTCGTTGGGGCTGAGTAGATCGACAGTGAACTCGTACAGTTGTGAAAGACACTCTCTGCCCTTCATTGAACGGAACAGCAACTGGTCTTCAGCCAGCGGGGTGTAAGCCTTGATAACTCTTGCCATGTGGCGTTCCTAGTCTGAGTGCCTATGAATAAATCCATCACGCCCGCTCATGCCGCCTGCAACGCGCCCGCTCGTCGCCACAGCAAATGCTGGCAATAATCCACGAGGTATTGCTGCGCTTTGCGCTGGAGAATCGGGCACCTTGCAGGCGACTTGCTCTGCACACGCTGAATTGTTCACAAGCTCTGAATGCTTGAAATTTCGTGATTGCAGAAAATGCGCAGAGGAATTCATCGCCGTCGGTTGCCTATCCGATACCGGTCAGCGTGGACACACCGACGTGTTTTCATGGAGTCTGAACGGCGCGGCATGCTGCACAAATCGCGCCAACCTTTTAGCCGCTAACTGTACCGCGATGTAGCGCCCTCAACGGCGCTCATGGTGTAACGCAATGTAATCGTACACCTCGTGTATAAATGCATGTGGACGACCAACCCACGACGCACATACGACCCGTGAGAATCGAACATCTATCCCATCTATGCTGGAACGACCTACCTCGCGTAGAGGATCCGCTTTTCGCCCGCTATGCCATTGAGCGCGAAAACCTGGAAGCCATCCTCAACCACAGCGCCCGGATCTCCGGCCTCACATCGGTGCTCAGAGATATGTACCAGCCATGGCAGTGGCCCCTTTGTAACGACGATCAGGATGAAGCCATGCGCCGACTGCTGCAAAAGGTGGCCGATGGCGAGTATGTTGTCATCGATTACGAGCCTGGCTACCCTCGGCCCGGCGCTCTGCTATGGTGGAGTGTGCCGGCCAGCGCTGATCCGCCTGTCCCTGACACACTCCGCAGCGCCCGTCCGCGAGAAGGCCGCTGGATTGCTAATCCGCGCTTGCACCCATGGATGCGATCTGCAATTGAAGTGTGCCTCAAAAGAGCGCGGCGCGGTGACTCGTGTGCACAAAGCCAACCGGAGTACCTGTGGTGGAATGAACTATTGCAGAACAGGAGATGGAATGGCAGAGTGCTGCGCGAGCAGCCTGGGCCCACTGGCGGATCGGGTGGGGTTGTGGTCAGTGACGGGGCTAGCGTCGCTACTGCGGCCGGTAGTCGTACAGGTAACGCCACAAAGACAGGAAGCAGTGCTCCGGCATTCCGCTGATCGTGCACCCAGTGGCGGCCAGTTTGGCATAGTGCTGGTCACTGCCGTCGGCCACCTGCGCCCATGGCCGCACCGGCATGGCACGGACGGCTTTTTTTCCGCCGCCTGGCAGCGTATTGCCGTTTAGCGTTTAGCGTGATCCGTTTTGCGATCAGACGCTCGCTCCGAAAGAGGTATTGATGCCAAACGCCAAACGCTTAATGACAGACTAAAAAGAAACTGAACCCCTTTTTCAAGCCGGACAAGCACTTACAACATGGGCTGTCGCAGGCGCCGGTGCGCCTGCCACCGTCGTTTCATACGCGCGGGTGGCGCGTTGCGCCATGAACAACTCTCACGAGTCTGGGAAGCTCTATAGTGCGGCGCTGCATTCACCACCACGACCCCAAGGAGATTTTTGTGGCCTACGAATTCATCCTCACCCGTACCGAGGCCGGCAAGGTCGGCGTCATCACCCTGAACCGGCCCAAGCAGTTGAACGCGCTCAGCGGCGAGCTGATGCGCGAGTTGGGCCGCGCGCTGAAGGACTACGACGCCGATCCGGCGATTGGCTGCATCATCGTCACCGGCAGCGAAAAAGCCTTTGCCGCCGGCGCCGACATCAGCGCCATGGCCCACTACAGCTTTACCGACGTGTACCGCGACGACTTCATCACGCGCGACTGGGAGACGATGCGCGGCATCCGCAAGCCGGTGATCGCCGCCGTCAGCGGCTTTGCCCTGGGCGGCGGCTGCGAGCTGGCGATGATGTGCGACTTCATCATCGCCGCCGACAACGCCCGCTTCGGTCAACCCGAGATCAAACTCGGCGTCATCCCTGGCGCTGGCGGCACACAGCGCCTGCCGCGCGCCATCGGCAAGGCCAAGGCGATGGACATGGCGCTCACGGCCCGCCTGATCACCGCCGACGAGGCCGAGCGCGCCGGCCTGGTCAGCCGCGTGGTGCCGCAAGACAAACTGATGGACGAGGCGCTGGGCGCGGCGCTGACCATTTGCGGCTTTGGCCAGTTGGCGGTGATGGCGGCCAAGGAAAGCGTCAACCGCGCCTTTGAAGGCACGCTGGCCGACGGCCTGATGTTCGAGCGCCGCCTGTTCCACGGCCTGTTCGCCACCAGCGACCAGAAAGAAGGCATGGACGCCTTCCTGAGCAAGCGCGAGCCGGTGTTCAAACACCAGTGAGCACGATTACAATAGATAGTTTCCCCGGTGGTATAGCTCAGGCGGTTAGAGCGTGGGATTCATAACCCCAAGGTCGGTGGTTCAAATCCACCTACCACCACCAATTTTCTGGTGCAAAAGCCCCCGGTTTTAGGCAAGCCGGGGGCTTTTTTGTTGACGCCCCATGACCCATGCCCCCTGACCGCACCGCGCCGCGCCTGCAACTGACCGGCATCACCAAGCGTTACGCCGGCCGCGTGGCGTGCGAGAACGTGGCGCTGACGGTGCAGCCGGGCGAGATTCATGCCGTGCTGGGTGAAAACGGCGCCGGCAAAAGCACGCTGATGCAAATCGTTCATGGCCTGGTACGGCCCGACGCGGGCGAGGTATGTCTGGACGGCCAGCCGGTGCGCATCGGCAGCCCCAGGCAGGCGCGGCGGTTGGGTGTGGAGATGGTGTTTCAGCACCCCCAACTGTTCGAGTCGCTGTCGGTGGCCGAAAACGTGTGGCTGGGGCTGGACGGCGCGCCGCCGCTGGTGGCGTTAACGCGCCGCATCGCCCGGAGCGCCGCTGACTGGGGGCTGGACGTGGAACCCGCGCGACCGGTGCATACGCTGGATCAAAGCGGGCGGCAACAGGTTGAAATTGTGCGCGCGCTGCTGGCCGTGCCGCGCCTGCTGATGCTGGACGAGCCGACGGCCGTGCTGACACCGGCGGCAGCCCAGCGGCTGTTCACCGCGCTGCGCCAACTGGCGGCTTCAGGGTGCGGCATTCTGTACATCAGCCACAAGCTGGACGAAATTGGTGCGCTGTGCCACACCTGCACCGTGCTGCGCGCCGGGCGGGTGGCGGGCGTGTGCGACCCGCGCGCACACAGCAGCGCGGCGCTGGCGCGGTTGATGATGGGGGGCGAGCCGCCCACGCCTGCGCCTGTGCGCCGCGAATGCACGCCGGGGCCGGTGGTGTTGCAAGTCGGACAACTGGATTTGCCGCGCGCATCGCCTTTTGGCGTGGACTTGCGCGGCGTGTCGCTGCGCGTGCGTGCGGGCGAGGTGGTGGGCATCGCGGGCATCTCGGGCAACGGCCAGCGCGAATTGCTGGCGGCGCTGTCGGGCGAGGACCGGCGCGCGTCGGCGGCCTCTATTTCCATTGCGGGGCAGCCGGCGGGCGATTTGCCGTCGCAACACCGACGCGCGCTCGGCCTGCGCTTTGTCCCCGCCGAGCGTCTGGGCCGCGGCGCGGCGCCCGCTTTAAGCCTGGCGCACAACCTGCTGCTGACCCGACAGGAAAGCGTCGGCCCGCTGGGCTGGCTGCGCATGGCGGCGCTGCGCCGGCAGACGCGAACCATCATCGACGGCTATGGCGTGCAGGCCGCCGGGACGGATGCGCCGGCGCGGTCGCTGTCGGGCGGTAATTTGCAGAAGTACGTGATGGGACGCGAAATCGACGCCGCGCCAAAGCTGTTGATCGCCGCCCAGCCGACCTGGGGCCTGGACGTGGGCGCGGCGGCGCGGATTCATGCCGAATTGCTGGCGCTGCGCGACGCCGGTTGCGCCGTGCTGCTGGCCAGCGATGACCTGGACGAACTGTTGGCGCTGTGCGACCGGCTGCACGTGATGGCCGCGGGACAGATGTCACCTTCAATGCCGCGCGAGCACGCGAACGCCGAACACATCGGGGCGTGGATGAGCGGACGTTGGGACGGCGCGGCAAAGCAGCAAGACACGCCTCGCATGGTGGCTATTGATGCCGTATTTTGAACCGCGCGCCGCGCCCTCGCGCGTGTGGATATGGGCCTCGCCCCTGCTGGCGCTGGCGGTCACGGTGCTGATCGGCGCGGCGCTGTTGGCGGCGCTGGGGCAAGACCCGGTGCGCGGATTGAGCCTGTTTTTCTGGCAGCCGCTCGGCTCAGCCCACGCGCTGGGCGAGCTAAGCGTCAAGGCCGCGCCGCTGCTGCTGATCGCCCTGGGGCTGGCGGTGTGCTTTCGCGCCAACGTGTGGAACATTGGGGCCGAGGGGCAGTTCATCATCGGCGCGGTCTGCGCTGGCGGCGTGGCGCTGCTGGCCGATCAGGACACCGGCCGCTGGATTGCGCTGGCTGTGCTGGCCGCCGGTGTGCTGGGCGGCATGGCGTGGGCCGGCATCGTCGCGCTGCTGCGCCAGCGCTGCCACGCCAGCGAAATCCTGGTCAGCCTGATGCTGGTGTACGTGGCCGCGCAGGTGCTGAATCTGCTGATCCACGGCCCCTGGAAGGATCCAGCCGGCTACAACCAGCCGCACACGCGCATTTTTGCTGCGGCGGCGCGGCTGCCGCTGCTATGGGAAGGCTCGCGTTTGACGGTGGGCCTGGCCGTCGCATTGGCCGCCAGCGGGCTGCTGTGGCTGTGGCTGTTTCGCACCCGCGCTGGCCTGGCTTTGCAGGTCACGGGCCAGGCGCCGGTGGCGGCGCGCTACGCCGGCTTTTCGGCCCCCGGCGCGCTGTGGACGGCGCTGCTGGCCAGCGGCGGCGCGGCGGGGCTGGCCGGCGCGCTGGAGGTGGCCGGCCCGCTGGGCCAACTGACGCCCGGCGTGCCAGCGGGCTACGGCTTCGCGGCCATCATCGTCGCCTTCGTCGGGCGGCTGCATCCGCTTGGCATGGTGTGCTCGGCGCTGTTGCTGAGCATGCTGTACATCGGCGGCGAACTGGCGCAGTCGCGCCTGGGGTTGCCGCGTACGCTGGCCGGGGTGTTTCAGGGGTTGCTGCTGCTGACGCTGCTGGCGTGTGACACGCTGGTGAACTACCGCATCCGCTTTTGCAAGGCCGTCTGATGGACACCTACGCCCTGCTGCTGGCCGCCGCGCTGAACGCGGGCACGGTGCTGGCCCTGGCGTCGCTCGGCCTGCTGGTGAACGAAAAAGCCGGCGTCGTCAACCTGGGCGCCGAAGGCATGATGCTGTGTGCCGCCTTGGCCGGCTTTGCCACGGTGGCGCACACCGGCAGCGACTTGGCGGGCTTTGCCGCTGGCATGGCGGCGGGCGCGCTGCTGGCGGCACTGTTCGGCGCGCTGGTGATCGGGCTGCGCGCCAACCCCTACGCCACCGGGCTGGCGCTGAGTCTGCTGGGCGCGGGGCTGTCGGCTTTCGCGGGCGTGGGCTACGTGCAGACCCGGCTGCCGCCGCGCCCGCACTTTGCCTTGGGCGACCTGGCCGACATCCCCTTCATCGGCCCTGCGCTGTTTCGCCAGCATCCGCTGGTGTTCGGCGCGGCGCTGGTGGCGCTGGCGCTGATCTGGTGGCTGGGCCGGACGCGGGGCGGGCTGACGCTGCGCGCGGTGGGCGAATCGCCCGAAGCCGCGCACGCCCTGGGCTGGCCGGTGCGGCGCATTCAGTGGGCGGCGGTGGTTTTCGGCGGCGCGCTGTGCGGGCTGGCGGGGGCCTATCTGTCCATCGTCTATACCCCGCTGTGGGCCGAAGGCATGGTCGCCGGCAAG
>JAITMV010000077.1 GCA_031277295.1 Burkholderiaceae bacterium
GAGCCGATCAGCGGCGCCAGGGCGTTGAAGGGCTGGCCGTCCAAGTCCTGATCGCCCGCTACCGCGCCCTGTTCGTCGCTGGCTTCGACCAGCAGCGCGCCGATGCGGTGGAAAGTTTCGGTCGACCAAATCTTCAGCAGCGACACCGAAGGCGGCAGCGGCTTGCCCGCTTTCACGATGTCGGCAAAGCTGTGGTAGGCCGCGCTCAGATCGGCCACGTCCAGCCGCAGCGCGGTGTAGCGCTGCGCGAACACCGGCTCGGCGAACAGCCCGCGTGCGCGCGCCAGCCGCGCCAGTTGGTCGAGCGCGAATTGCGACTGCCGGGGGCTGCCCAGAAAAATGCGCTCAAAACCCAGCAGCGCCTTGGCAATGGTCCAGCCGCCGTTGAGCTTGCCCACCAGGTTTTCCGCCGGCACGCGCACGTTGTCGAAAAACACCTCGCAGAATTCCTGCTCGCCCGCCAGCGTGGTGATCGGGCGGATGCGGATGCCCGGCGTGCGCAAATCGCACAGCAGGAAGCTGATGCCTTCCTGCTTCTTGGCCTCCTTGTCGGTACGTACCAGCAGGAAGATGTGATTGGCGTCGTGCGCCAGCGTGGTCCATATCTTCTGGCCGTTGACAATGAAATGCTCGCCCCGCGCGTCGCTGCCGCGCACGGCTTGCGTGCGCAAGCTGGCCAGATCGGAGCCGGAATTCGGCTCTGAATAGCCCTGACACCAAATATCCTCGCCGCTCAGGATGCGCGGCAGAAAGCGCTGCTGCTGCTCGGGCGTGCCGTGCTGAATGAGCAGCGGCCCGACCATGACGATGCCCTGATCGGGCGCGCGGGCGGCGCCGTACTGCTCCAGCTCCTCAATCCAGGCCAGCAGCTTGTCGGGTGGCAGCCCCATGCCGCCGTGCGACTGAGGCCAGGCGGGGGCGATCCAGCCCTGGCGCGACAACGTCAGATACCAGTCGCGCGTCTCGCTCCAGCGCGCGCGGTGCGACAGGTAGCGCCGGTCGGCCGGATAGTGGCGCTGCAAAAAGGCGCGCACCATGCGGCGGAACTCGGCCTCCGGCATGGCTGCCCAGTCCGCGCTGCGCGGAAACTCGCCCGCCCACGCCACTGGCGCATCGGCGGGCGCGGCGGTTTCGGCCAGCCGCGCGTAGCGGCGCTGATGCGCGGTCACGTTGCCCAGCCACGCCGACAGGCGCAGCGCGCGGTTGTAATACAGGCTCAGATCGCATTCCCGCGTGTAGCCGATGGCCCCATGCAATTGCACCGCCGCGCGCGACGCCTGCAGCGCCGCCGCCGTGCAGCGCGCGTTGGCGCGGCTGGCCTGCGCTTGCAGTTGGTCAACCGGCAGCCCGGCATCGGCCAGAGTCAGCACCTCATCCAGCGTGGCGCGCGCGACGTGCAGGTGGATGAACACGTTCACTGCCCGGTGCTGCAAAGCCTGAAAAGACCCGATAGGCTTGCCGAACTGCATCCGCGTGCGCAAATAGGCCAGTGTCTGTTCCAACATTGCCTGCCCCACCCCGACCAGTTCGGCGGCTTGCAGAATTTGGCCATAGGCCAACGCGCGGCGCAGCGCGGCGCGGGCGGCATCGCCCTGGGCCAGCACGGCATCGGCAGGCAGCGCCACGTTATCGAAGCGCAGCGCGGCGGCGTACTCGCCATCGGCCAGCCGGGTCAGCGTCTCGGTCACGCCCGTCGTGCCGCGCGGCACCCACAGCACGGCCACGTCATCACCGGCGCGCGCCGGCACCAGCCAGCCGCTGGCCGCGCCGCCCGGCAGCGCCATCAGCTTGCTACCCTGAAGTCTCGCGCCCCCAGCGGATATTTCGGCTTTGCAAACCAACGGCACATCATCCAGATCGCCCACCCGCTCCTGCCACGCCAGCGCGGGCAGGCTGCGCCCGGCGGCCAACTCGGACAGCAGCGCACGCGCTGGCGCGCTGTCCAACCCGGCCAGCAGTAGCGCGCTCAGACCGGCTACCGCCAGCAGCGGCTCGGGCGCGACATGCTCGCCGGCGGCGCGCAGCACTTCGGCCGCGCCCGCCAGATCAAAGCCCAGACCGCCCGCTGATTCGGGCGCCAACATACCGGGCCAGCCCAGCGCCGCCAGTTCAGCCCAGCCAGGCGCATCGCGCGCGACGGGGGCATCGGCGGGTTGCTCTATCAACGCGCGGCAACGCGCGCGGCTGCCGCTGCGGGCAAAGTAATCCAGCGCCGCCTCGCGGATCGCCAACAATGATTCATGGTCCATGATGGTCTTGAGTGTCTTTTCAGTTGTTCATGGCGCGCATGCGCCACCCGCGACGCATGAAACGTTTGGCCTAGGGGCAACCCTTGTGGTTGCCCTGTGTGCGCGACACCGGCCCTTGTCCAGCGGATACAAGGGCAACCACAAGGGTTGCCCCTACAGCGGTCGCGCTAAACGGGTCAAGTTTCATTTCAAGCAACGCCCTGGCGACTTTACCCAGGACGGCGCGAGGCGCGGGGCATCGCGCACCGGGCGATATGCTATACCTTTGCCTTTGGGCAATCCATCAACCTAGAAACCGTAGGGCGAGGTTCACCCCGCCCAAACGCTTGTTTGAGGCTCCCTCCCCCTTTGGAGGAGGGTAGGGGTGGGGGTTTGCAGCCTTGAAAGTACGCGCGGCACATGTTTGATACGCCGTCAGCCCCCCATCTCCGCGCCTTCACCCAATGAGGGAGAAACACCACCCGCCGCCTCGCCCCGCCCAAGCGGGCGCAGCAAACGTAGGGCGGGGTTTACCCCGCCGTTGCGCTGTGTCACGAAACCGGGGGATGGCGGGGTGAACCCCGCCCTACGCTTGCTTGTTATACGCCCTCGCCTCCCGCAACTGCGACTCGATGCCCACCTGCACGGTCTGCTGGGTTCCCGACATGATGGCTGGCACTGCCTCGCTCACTTCAGCGCTTACCCGGCAAACTTTACAAACCCTTTAGTAATCTTACTAAATCCCGCAGCCCAATTCGGTGGTACAAAAGGCAAGTCCATCAAAGTGACCTGAATCCGTGAATTGAAGAGGCAAAACACATCACCTTGCGGGTGAGGCCTT
The DNA here is from genome assembly GCA_031277295.1 of Burkholderiaceae bacterium. GTDB lineage: Bacteria > Pseudomonadota > Gammaproteobacteria > Burkholderiales > Burkholderiaceae_C > Ottowia. The sequence continues at coordinate 3,070 of JAITMV010000077.1, forward strand.
TTCTTCTTGAGGTCACGGATTCAGAGGTGATGTAGCGTCTTACATCACCGGCTTTCACTTTCATTGAACTTTGGAGAAGTCATGACCACTGTTGCCGCCACCTCCGCCGCGCCACCTAAGGCGGCGCCGGCTTTCGATGACCGTCAAGAGCCGCTTGCCCCGCAGCAAATCGACCCCGCCTTTTTGCCCGCTGGCGCACAGCCCTTTTTGCCGCCGCCAGCAGCCTCAAGCACGCCCGAGGCTGAAGCGCGCGCCCAAGCCGGCTTTGACATCGCCGCCAGCCGCATCCGCAGCCTGCCCGAGCCAAGCCTGATGGGGCAAGTCCTGGCTGACGCCGGCATCAACGCCCGCAACGCCATCAACCGTCAAGATATACCGCCCGCCCTGGCCACTGAAGTCAAAGACACCCTCGTCAACCTGGGCAACCGCTTGGCCGACGGTCAAGCCATGCCCGTACTCAAAGGCGACTTTCGCGACCACCTCTACAGGCTGGTAAGCGAGCCTGCCACATCCGAGAGCTTCAAAGACGCATTAACACAACTGCAAGGGGCAGCCACGGCAGCAGCATCAGCGGCGCAAGGCCGCGCGGAGCCAGATCATTTGCTGCCCACGTGGGACGAAGCGCGCACGCAAGTGCCCGCCATGCTCGCCGACGGCGCGGCCTCATTCGCCAAAATGCTCGACAACGCATTCACCGGCACTTTTGAAACCTCAATGAACGGCATTGCCCGTCTCATGGGACTGCGCGGCACGCCCTATCCCAGCGCCGAAGGCTACCAGGCCGGTTATATGGCTGGCACACGCGACATCGGCGCGGAACAAACAACCGGCCTATATGCTGGCGCCAACCCGCTGGGCGGCAATGAAGTATTTCCGCAAGGCAGCTTTGCGCCCGAGCGAGTGACTGATCCCCAAGCAACAGCGCAGCCCGGATATCAAAACGGCTACGCCGCAGCGCAGGCCACGGCCATTGCAGTGGGCGCGGCGGGCGGAGTGGCGACGGGGCGTTTGGCGAGCACGGCGGCTGAAAGGCTTGAGCGCGCGGCAACGGCAACCGCAGCAGAAATCGACGCTGCGCGCCTCACAAACAACTTCTACCGCGACGGCGGCATAGCTGACCCCAGCCGTGCGATATCCGCCACAGGCCCGTGGAAGTCCGCCGCCGAACTCAGCGCCACCGATGCGAACGCCCTGATCGAGCGCAGCCTGCCGGCCAATGCGAAGGTGGTGGGACGCTTGAGCGCGGATGGTGAAAATGCCAAAGCAGTAGCAGGCGATTGGAAGCCGCCCTACATCCACGGCAGCGACATCATCGAGTTGGAAACGACACAGAGCACTCGGTTTGTGCGGGTTCACGGTGGCCGCTCCAAACAGGCAGGAACCTGGATCATGCGCGCCGAAGACGTAGCCGGCCTGACGCCGCAACAGATGGCCAGCAAGTTCAGCCTACCTCAAGTCCCGACGGAAATCACCGACGTCACTCTCCCCGCAGGGATCAGGTTGGACGCCAGCGTCGCCAATGGCATTTCGCCTGGCGCAGCGAAGGGTGTTTTTACTGGAGATAACGGTGGTGGGGGTGGGGTGCAGTTTCAGATTCAAATGCCAGATTCTCAACGAGTTCCAAACGATTGGTTTTCTAACTCGCGGGCGTTGCCATGACGAATGACGAGCGATTCGAAGTGTTAAACGCTTTTAGGTTCCGTGGCTGGCCCACGAGACGTCTTTTATTGCCCTCGGGTGATAAAATAATTTGTACTGTTTGTTGGGATGGTACAGAACCCAAAGTCGAAATTTATGATGACAATCACAATGTTTTCCGCCTGAATGCGCAAGGCGAGGTGATCTGGCAGGTGCGCCGGGATGACAGTAATCATCCGCCTGATTGGTGGGGCAACCTCCATGCTCATGCCAAAGCGCGAGGTCATGACGGCGCGCGGTATCCATTCGACGAGTTTGTATTAATCTATCCAGATGGTTCACATAATATCCCTCAGAAAACAGGCGAACCTCCCTACGAAGCCATCTGGACGCCTGGTTGCACGATTAGGTTGAGAGGCTCAGCTTATCAGCAATACATCCTTGACCCAGAAACCGGCATCGCCAAAAACGTAACCGAAGGACGCCCACGGCCTTGGTGAACTTGTCCCGCGCCTGGGTCATGCGTGGCCTCACCCTTTCGTCATTTCCGCTTAGCGAGGTAGGCTGGGATACAGTGAAACGAAATCCCAGCATTCATCGCCTGAAGCTGGGATTACGCTATGCTTCATCCCAGCCTACGTGCTGGAGATAACGGCGGCGGGGGTGGGGTGCAGTTTCAGATTCAAATGCACCCGCGGGATTTGGACTCCTCCTGGTTTACAAATGAAAGGCCATTGCCGTGACACAAGCATTGTCCAAATTCAGAGGCTGGCATAAAAAAACGCTTTTCATGCCAAACCATGAATCGATTGTTTGTTTTTTCTTTCATCCTAAAGATGCCAGCGAAGAAAGCATCTACGATGTAAACCACAATGTTTTTCGCCTGAATGCGCAAGGCGAGGTGATCTGGCAGGTGCGCCGCGATGACAGCAATCACCCACCCAATTGGTGGGATAACCTCCATGCTCATGCAAGAGAGGATGGTTTTGATGGTGCGCGGTATCTATTCAGGTACATCACATTGACCTACCCCGATGGCTCCCATAATGTCTCTCAGAAGACCGGCGATCCCCCTGATGAAGCCGTCTGGACGCCTGGTTGCACGATCTGGCTGGAAGGCTCAGCCTATCAGCAATACATCCTTGACCCAGAAACCGGCATCGCCAAAAACGTAACCGAAGGACGCCCACGGCCTTGGTGAACTTGTCCCGCGCCTGGGTCATACGTGGCCTCACCCTTTCGTCATTTCCGCTTAGCACGGCAATGGCGAAGATGGCGAGTGACGGG
>JAITMV010000086.1 GCA_031277295.1 Burkholderiaceae bacterium
ATCAATTTTCCAGCCTTGTTGAATTGAAATGGAGTCTATTTGTAAAAACGTAATGGATGTCTTCATTTTGCGTGACGATCCTGCAAAATTCTCTCCGCTGGCGTTCTGGCCTTATTTGAAACAAGAGGTTTCGTTTTTCGACATGCTACCGTTTTCATGGCAGTCAAGTCGATAGCGGTTGCATGTTGTTTTTTTGCTCTGATTCCCGCTTGGCGCGGCAATGTTTGATGCGCCGCTGGCCCCCATCCCTACCCAAAAGGGGGAAAGAGAAAAACCACCCACTGCCTCGCACCGCCTAAACGGGAACATTTGGGTTAGCTCTCTCAAACCTCAGGATCGCCGGTCTTTTTCTTTTCCGGTCGTCGCCAGTTTGCGATGCTGATCTGCCGTCCGCGCGTTACAGTTAGCGCACCGGCGGCGGTGTTACGGGTGATGGTAGAGCCGCCGCCAATGGTGCCGCCCGCGCCCAGGGTAAGCGGGGCTACCAGTACGCAGTTGCTACCTACATGGACGCCGGCTTCGATCACGGTGCGGTGTTTGTTGGCACCGTCATAGTTGGCAGTGATGCTGCCGGCGCCGTAATTGACGTGTTCACCAACCGTGGCGTCGCCCAGGTAGGCCAGGTGGTTGGCCTTGGCGCCCGCGGCCAGGGTAGAGTTTTTTACCTCGACGAAGTTGCCAATATGCACCTCGGCGCCTAGGCGCGCGCCGGGGCGCAGGCGAGCGAATGGGCCGACCAACGCACCCGCGCCGACGTTCACCTCGTTTTGGCCGCCGTCGATGTGGGTAAACGGATGGATCACCGCCTTCGCCTCGATGCGCGCGTTGACAATGACGCAGTGCGCGCCGATGCGTACACCGTTGCCGAGCGACACACGGCCTTCAAAAACGCAGCCGATGTCGATTTCCACGTCCTGTCCGCAATCCAGTTCGCCGCGCAGATCAAAACGCGCCGGGTCGGCCAAGCGCACGCCGCCTTCCATCAGCCGTAACGCATGGCGGCGCTGTACCTCGCGCTCCAGCGCGGCCAGTTGCACGGGGCTGTTGACGCCGGCCACTTCCACCGCGTCATCAATCCGCATCGCCTGTACTAGCGTACCGCCGGCCACCGCGTGGCGCACCACGTCGGTCAGGTAGAACTCGCGCTGCGCGTTGTCGTCGGTCAGCAGCGTCAGATACTTTTTCAGCAGGCGTGTGGGCGCGGCCAAGACGCCGCTGTACCACTCGGTGATGGCGCGCTGCGCTGGCGTGGCGTCGCGCGCTTCGACGATGGCACGTACCGGACGTTCCCCGTCATCGGCGCGCACGATGCGGCCGTAAGCTCCCGCATCCTCGCCGGTATCCACCGTCAACAGCGCAATTTGACGGTCGGCGCACAGATCGATCAGACGGCGCATGGTGTCGGCTCGCACCAGCGGCACGTCGCCATTGAGCACCAGCGTTACGCCGTCATCGGGCAACAACGGCGCGGCCTGCTGCACCGCGTGGCCAGTGCCCAGTTGCGGTTGCTGGCACACGGTTTGTACCGGGGTTGTGGCGCCGCCTGTGCGCGTCCAGTCAGCGCAAAACGCCTCCACCTCGGCGCCGCCATGACCGGTAATGATCGTTACCGAGCGCACGCCCAGCGCCGCCGCGCCGTCTAGCACATATGCCAGCAAGGGTCGCCCAGCCAGCCGGTGCAGCACTTTGGGCCGTTGGCTTTTCATGCGCGTGCCTTGGCCCGCGGCCATGATGACGATATCGATGGTGCTCATCGGATGACTCTCAAGGACAAATGACTTCGCTCGCGCTCGGGCGCCCCGTGCCTGTCGGCGCATGACAAAACGATTCGCTTAGTCTTGCGCCAAGGCCGCGCATTTCAAATCATGCGCTGCTCAAGCGCGGTCATTTTGTCATGCGCCGCCAGCCGCGCCGCAATCGCTTGCATACGCGCCTGCGCGATGGCGTGACCCACCGCTTGGCCCCGCGCACCGCGCGCTTGCGCGGCTTGGGCGATGGGCGCGGTAGCGACCGAGCGCGCCGCTGCCAGCGCGGCCAGCAGGCGCGGGCGCTGCGGATAAGACTCGTCTTGCCGACCGGCGCGGCCACGGGCGTCGCATTCGCAAGCCAGCAGCGCGTCGGCAAAGCGTGCCGGCTTGCGCAGCGCGTCGCAACGCTCCAGCAATCGCGTCACGGCGGCGGCATTCAGATCGCCGCTGCGGTGAATGTTGCCATGCTCGCGCGCTACCAGTTCGGCCAGTTCGTGGCAATCATTCGGTACGCGCAGACGCTGGCTCAAGAGCTTGAGCAGATCGACGCTACGCTTTTCGTGCCCGATGTGGCGCGGTAGCACTTCGACGGGTGTGGCGGCCTTGCCCAGGTCATGCGTCAGGCAAGCGTAGCGCACCGGCAGCGGCGCGTCCAGGCGGGCGGCGGTTTGCAGCACCAGCATGAGGTGCGCGCCGGTGTTGCCTTCAGGGTGGTATTCCAGGCGCTCGGGCACGTCCCATAGGTGATCGACCTCGGGCAAGATCACCGCCAGCGCGCCGCAGTCGCGCAGCACGGCGAACATGCGCGCGGGGTGCGCCTCCATCAGGCCGCGCGATAGCTCCTGCCACACGCGCTCGGGTACCAGGTGATCGGCCTCGCCCGAGCGCACCATGACGCGCATCAGCGCCTGCGTTTGCGGCGCAACGCTGAAATCGTGAAAGCGCGCCGCGAAACGCGCCAGGCGCAAGATGCGTACCGGGTCTTCGCGGAAGGCGTCGCTTACGTGGCGCAGCACGCGCGCTTGCAAATCGCGCAGGCCGCCAAACGGGTCGATCAGCCCGGCACGCCACTCATGCAAGCTCCTGGGATCGTTGGCGTTGTCGCAATCGCCGTTGGCGGCGATGGCATTGATCGTCAGATCGCGCCGCGCTAGGTCCTGCTCCAGCGTTACCTCGGCGCTGGCGTATACCATGAAGCCGCGATAGCCGCGTCCTTGCTTGCGCTCGGTGCGCGCCAGCGCGTATTCCTCGTGCGTTTGCGGATGCAAAAACACCGGAAAGTCGCGTCCCACCGGCATGAAACCGCGCGCTGCCATATCCTGCGGCGTGGCGCCCACCACCACCCAGTCGCGATCTTGCACCGGCAGCCCCAGCAACCGGTCACGCACCGCTCCGCCAACCATATAAGTTTGCATCGTGGCAGTGTATCGGCGCCGGATGTTCAAGGTTCACACGGATGCGTGTGATGTCTACCGGCTTTCGACCGCCATGAAATAAGCGCCAGCGCTGCAATCACCGCCAGATACGGCAGCATGCTCAGCAGTGGGGCGGGCACGGGTACGCCTTGACCTTGCAGGTAAAGCTGCCCTACCGTCACGCCGCCCAACAGATACGCGCCCAGCAACGCGCGGGCCGGCCGCCAGGCGGCGAAGCTGGTCAGGGCCAGCGCGATCCAGCCCTTGCCGGCGACCATGCCTTCGGCCCACAGCGGGGTATAGACGATGGACAGATAGGCCCCCGCCAGCCCGCACAGCGCGCCGCCGAAAATTACCGCCGCCCACTGAATGCGCCGCACCGGCCAGCCCAGGGCGTGCGCGGCTTCGGGCGATTCGCCCACCGCGCGCAGCGTCAGTCCGGCGCGCGTGCGGCCCAGCCACCAGATCAGCGCCAGCGCCAGCAGCGCCGCGCCGTACACCAGCGGATGCTGGCGCAACAGCGCCGGGCCGATGAAGGGGATGTCGGCCAGGCCGCCCAAGGCAAAGTGCGGGCGCGGCGGCAGGCGGGTCTGCACGTAGCCCGCGCCCGCGAAAGCCGACAGCCCCGCGCCCAGCAGACTCAACGCCAGCCCGGTGGCGTAGGGGTTGGCGCGCAGCCCGATCACCAGCGCGCCGAACAGCGCCGCCAGCAGCGCGCCCGCCGCCATGCCAGCGGCAAAGCCCGCCAAGTCGCTGCCGGTGTGCGCTACCGTGGCAAAGCCGGCCAAGGCGGCACACAGCATCATGCCTTCGGCGCCCAGGTTGACAACGCCGGCTTTTTCGTTCACCAGCAGGCCGAGCGACGCCAGGGCCAGCACCGTGCCCGCGTTCAGCGCGGCGGCCAGAAGCAGGGCGTAGGCGTCCATCAGACGGCCCTGCAAAAGCGGATGCGGTAGTTGACCAGCGTGTCGCACGCCAGCAGCGTCAGCAACAGCAACCCCTGAAACACCCCGGCCAGCGCGCGTGGCGTGCCTAAGCGCGACTGCGCCAGTTCGCCGCCGATGTAAAGCATGCTCAGCAACAGCGCCGAGCACACCATGCCCAGCGGATGCAGCCGTCCGACGAAGGCGACGATGATGGCCGCGAAGCCGTAGCCCGC
>JAITMV010000145.1 GCA_031277295.1 Burkholderiaceae bacterium
CCCGCCCCCCCCCCCCCCCCCACGCGGCGCAGCACCCTCGGGGCGCAGCGCACCATGAGAACCAGGGGCTACTCTGTGCCCCTACACGACTCAGTTGCGACCCTCCCAAGGCGGCGCAGCCCCCTCGGGGGGCAGCGCACCATGCGCAGCAGGGGAGCGTGGGGGCAACATTACGCCGCCGCCGGGCCGTTCCCAAGGCGGCGTAGCCCCCTCGGGGGGCAGCGCACCATGCGCAGCAGGGGAGCGTGGGGGCACCATTTCACCGCCGCCGGGCGGGGCGTTGAACAACACCTGCTGTAGTCCGTTAGCACGCAGGCGCGCGGCGAGTTCGGCGGCGGGCCAAGCGTAGGGAAACAAGAATTCGACCGCCGTAAAGCCGTCACGCGCCGCCGCCTCGAAGCGCTCGAGGAACGACAACTCGGTGTACATCAGGCTCAGGTTGGCGGCGAAGCGGGGCATGGTTTTTATGACGGATGACGAAACGACGCCGGCTGCGCCGGCATGACTGCAATGACTTGTTTAGTCGCGCAGCGGCGAAGTTATTGAGCAACGCGAAGTCATTAGTCATTGCGAAGGCCGCCCAATCGAGTAGTACCGCAGCCCATGCCGCGCCACCAGCGCTGGATCGTAGAGATTGCGGCCATCGAAGACGATGCGGTCTTTCAGCAGGCGTGCCATTTGGCCGAAGTCGGGCGCGCGGAAAATTTTCCATTCGGTGACGATGGCCAGCGCGTCGGCGCCTTGCAGTGCTCCGGCGGGGGTGGCGCACAGCGTGAGATCGGGGCGCTCACCGAAGATGCGGCGCGCTTCATTCATCGCCGCAGGGTCGTGCGCGCGCACCTGGGCGCCTGCGTCCCACAGGGCGGCCAACAGGTGGCGGCTGGGGGCTTCGCGCATGTCGTCGGTGTCGGGCTTGAAGGCCAGGCCCCAGACGGCGATAGTCTTGCCGCGCAGGTTGCCGCCGTAGTGTGCGGCGATGCGCTGGGCCAGCACTTGGCGCTGGGCGTCGTTGCGGCGCTCGACGGCTTGTAGCACCTCGGGCGTCAAGCCGGCCGAGCGCGCGGCGTGGATCAACGCCTTTACGTCCTTGGGAAAACAACTGCCGCCGTAGCCGAGACCGGGGTAAATGAAGTGGTAGCCGATGCGCGGGTCACTGCCGATGCCGCGGCGCACGGCCTCGATATCGGCGCCCAGGCGCTCGGCCAAGCCTGCGATTTCGTTGATGAAGCTGATCTTGGTCGCCAGCATGGCATTGGCGGCGTACTTGGTCAGTTCGGCGCTCTTTACGTCCATGACGACGATTTTGTCGTGGTTGCGGTTGAAAGGCGCGTACAACTCGCGCAACTGGTGCAAGGCGGCGGCGCTGGACGCGCCGATGACGATGCGCTCGGGCCGTTTGCAGTCGGCCACCGCCGCGCCTTCTTTCAGGAATTCGGGGTTGGAGACGACCTCGAAGGCGATCTCCACGCCGCGTGCCGCCAGCCCCGCGCGCACCGTCTCTGCCACTTGCTCGGCGGTGCCGACCGGCACGGTGGATTTGTTGACGATGGTTTTGGGCGCTTGCATGTGCCGGGCGATGGTACGGGCCACCGCCAGCACGTGCTGCAAGTCGGCGCTGCCGTCTTCGTCGGGTGGGGTGCCGACGGCTAAAAAGAGCAACTCGCCGTGCGCCACGCCAGCGGCGGCATCGGTGGTGAAGAGCAAGCGGCCAGCGGCCTGGTTGTCCCTGACCAGCGGCGCCAAGCCGGGTTCGTGAATCGGAATGCGGCCGGCTTTCAACGCTTTTACCTTGGCGGCGTCGACGTCCACGCAAACCACCTCGTGGCCGACATCGGCCAACACCGCGCCTTGAACCAGACCGACGTAGCCGGTGCCGAAAACGGTGACTTTCATGCTTTATAAAACTCCCGATACCAGTCAGCAAAACGCCGCATCCCCTCACTCAACGGCGTGGCGGGCACGAAGCCGATCCATGCCGCCAGCGCCGACGTATCGGCGGTGGTGGCGCTCATGTCGCCCGGTTGCGCGGGCAACATGCGCTTGAGGGCCGGTTTACCCAAGGCCGTTTCAAGCGCCTCGATAAAGTCCAGCAGCACCACCGGCGCGCCGCCGCCGATGTTGAACACGCGCCAGGGCGCACTGCTGGTGCAAGCGCTGGGCGCGCGTGGGTCAAACGCGGCGTCGGGCGTGGCCGGTTTGTCGAGCGCGCGCAGCACGCCTTCAACGATGTCGTCGATGTAGGTGTAGTCGCGCACTGGTTGGCCGTGGCCGTAGACGTCGATCAGATCGCCGGCCAGAATGGCGTGGGCAAATTTGAAGTACGCCATGTCGGGCCGCCCCCACGGCCCATAGGCGGTGAAAAAGCGCAGGCCGGTACAGGGCAGGCGGTACAGGTGGGCGTAGCTGTGCGCCATCGCCTCGTTGGCCTTTTTGGTGGCGGCGTAGTAGCTGATCGGGTGATCGACCGCATCGCGCTCGGCAAACGGCAAGCGCGCGTTGCCGCCGTAGACGCTGGAGCTGCTGGCGTAGACCAGATGCGCGGCCCGCACTTGGCGGCAGCCTTCCAAAATGTGAGCAAAACCCAGCAAATTGCTGTCGCTGTAGTCGCCCGGTTGTTCGATGGAATAACGCACGCCGGCCTGCGCCGCCAGGTGCAGCACGCGCGTTGGCTGCACACGGGCAAACAAGTCGGCCACCGCCGCACGGTCGGCGATGTCGATGCGCTCGAAGCTGAAGCGCGTATGCCGCCGCAAGCACGCCAGCCGCGCGTCTTTCAACCGGGGATCGTAATATGCATTCAGATTGTCAATGCCGACCACCCGCACGCCTTGCGCCAGCAGGCGTTCGGCGCAGTGCATGCCGATGAAGCCGGCGCAGCCGGTGACGAGGATGGTGTCATCGCGTGAAGTGGTCATGGCGCGCGGTAAGGATGCCAGATGAAGTGGTAGCTGGCCAGCGGGTGGCCGCGCCGCACCATGCGGTAAGGCAGGCGCAGATGACCGCGCGGCAAGGTGTCGCTGCCGGGCACGCCGGGCAGCGCCTGGCTCCACCAGGCCGATTCGTCACGCTCGGCGCGTGAGATCAGCAGCCAGCCTTGGTCCCCGCGCTCGGCCTGCTGCACGTGGGTGGGCACGCAAGTGGCCACGTTTTCCGTGTGGCGGTCGCAGGCGGCAGCAGGTGCGGCGGGAAAGCGCGTGCGCAGCATGCCCGCCAGTGGATCGTCGGCGGCAATGATGCGCCCGCGCCCGTCGTAGCCCGCGTTTTGCAAGGCTTGCGCCAATTGCACTGCCGGGTAGTTGAGCGCGTCCACGCTACCGGTGATGGCCGCTTTCCAGGGCCGCGCGGCGGCGAAGGCCAGCATCACCAGCAGCAGCGCCAGCGTCATCACGACCAGGCGCTTGCCGCGCGGATCGGCGTCCAGCTCGGGGCGCAGCGCGAAGGCCATCAAGGGCACAGGCGCCAGCAAAGGCAGCAGCCAGCGGCCCTTGAATACCGTCACGCCGGTCACGAGCACCAGCGCCAGCAACGCGGCGGCAATCAAGACAAGATAGCGTCCGAACACGGGCCGCAGCCATGCCGCGGCCTCGGGCATGGATGCGCGCTCGGGTGCGCGGTGCCGCCGCCAGCCCGAGCCAAAGGCGAGCAGCGCGGCCGTCCCCCACGGCGCCAGCGTGCCCAAGATCGCCCGCAGCAGGTTGCCCACGCCCGCGCCCCATCGGCTCTCAGGCGCAATCGCCATTTGCCGAACCGTGGCGGCCGTGGCGTCATGCCAGTGCGACAGCAGCCACGCGCCATGCGGCGCGACGACAATCAAGGCGATCAGCGGCGCCCACCACCAGCCGCGCCCAAACAACGCCTGCCGTGGCTCGCGCACCGACAACAACGCGATGATGAAGGCCGCCAGCATCAACGCAAAGTTGTATTTGGCCAGCAGCCCGCAGCCGCACACCACGCCCAGGGCGGCGAACTGGCGCCGGCAGCCCACTCCCTCGCTGCGCACGACGCGCAGCAGCAGCCACCAGGCGGCGCAGGTCATGGTGGTGACCAGCACGGTGTGCGTCTGATCGCGGACCGGATACCAGCCGAACGGCGGCAGCAGCCACAAACTGGCGGCGCTCCACCAGGCGGCGCGCCGTCCCATCAGCTCGCGCGCGGCCAGCCACATGAACGCGCAGACCAGCGCGATCAGCGCCTGCTTGAGCAGCGTCAGCGACAGCACGCTGGGGCCGAACACCTGGTTCATGCCCCATTGCAGCCAGGTGTACAGCGGTGGCTGCGCGCCGTAGCCCCATTGCAGGTGTTGCGACCACAGGATTTGCTGCGCCTCGTCGATCTTGAGCGCAGACGAGACCGACACCCGAACCGCAACGTGCATGGCCGCCAGCGCCAGCAACCAAGGCAGCGGGTCGGCGTAGAGCGCCTCCAGGCCCCGGCGCGGCGCAGGCAATGGGGGTGATGGCGCGGAAGAAAAAAACATCAGTCGAACTCGAAGGCTTGGCAGACGGGCGCGTGCCAGGCGTTGGCCCAGGGAGCGTTGGAAGCAGTCATGAACGAGGCGGCTGCCAGACGAAGTAGTAGCGCACCCGCGGCCCTTGGCCGTGCACGTGCAGATAGGGTAAATCAAGCATCCGGGGCGTATCGCCGGGCAGCCACCAGGCCGGCGCGGCCAGTTTTCCGCGGCTGATTTGCAGCCAGCCGGAGCCACTGACGTCGGCGGCCTGGCGCACGCATTCACCGCCCGCGGCGAGGTCGACCGCCTCGGACGGGCAAGCGACCACCGTGGCCCGTGCGAAGCGCGTGCGCAGCATTCCCGCCAGCGCGGCGTTGTCGGCAATGATGGCGGCGCGGCCATCGTATCCGGCCTGCCGCAGGGCGTCGGCCAGGGCAACCACTGGCTCGTTGACCTCGTTGGGCCGGCCGGCGCGTCCCGCCAGCCAGGGCCGGGCGGTTACCGCCGCCCACAGCGCAACGGCCAGCGCCACCGTGCCCCAGGTAAACCAACGCCCACGGGGGTGCTCTTGCAGCCCAGGACGGCAGGCAAAGGCCAGCCACGGCACCACGCACACCAGGGGATGCAGCCAGCGTCCCTTGAAATGCGATGCCTGCCCCGCAAACACCATCAGCAGCAGACAAGCCAGCACCACCAGCAGATAGCGGGCGATCAACGGCCGCAGCCATTCGGCCACGGCGCGATGGGCCGGCATTGGCGGCGACCACCAGGCGCGGCCAAATACCAGCGCCACCGCGATGGCCCACAACAACAGATTGCCCACCACCCCCTGAAGCAGGCTCGACAGCCCCACCCAATGGCTGATGTGCGCCTCCATGCGCAGCTTGCCCGCCGTGGCCTGGCTGGCCAGCGACCAATGCTCCAGCACCCACAGGCCGTGCGGCAGCACGACCAAGCCGGCCACCAGGGGCAGCAGCCACCAGCCGCGCGTCAGCAATGCCGCGCGCACTGTCGGCAGCGACAGCGCCGATGCCGCCAGCGCGCCCGCGAACAGCACAAAGCTGTACTTCGACAGCACCCCCAGGCCAAGCGCCAACCCCAGCCAGACGAAGCCCACCGGCCGCGGGCGCTGGATCTGCCGCGCCAGCGCCCACCAGGTAGCGGCCACCAGGCAATTGAGCAACACGGTATGGGTCAAATCGCGCAGCGACTCCCAGCCCATCAGCGGCAGCCACATCAGACTGGCGGCAACCCACCACGCCGTTTGGGCGCGCAAGCCGCTTTCGCGCGCCGCCGCCCACATGAAAGCGTAGGTCAGTGCCAGCAGCGAAACCTTCAGCACCGACAGCGCCCATACCGTCGGCCCCAGCACCGCATTCACGCCCCATTGCAGCCAGGTGTACAGCGGCGGCTGAGGGCCATAGCCCAGCGCCAGTTGCTGCGACCAGATCATTTGCTGCGCTTCGTCGAGTTCCAGCGCCGGGGTATTCCAGGCGCGCGAGAGCACCTGCGCCGCGGCCCAGACCAGCAGCCAAGTCAGCGGATGAGAAATCAGCGCGCCAGACCGCCCGGCGTGCTCCAACTCAAGCGCGCTGCACCGGCTGGGAGAAACAGAGGACGTAGCCATTCAAGTCGCGAACGTAAATCTCTCGCATACCGTAAAACGTGTCATGCAAATCGCGAACAACTTCGCATACGCCCCTGACTTTGGCGGCAAGCGCCTCGACGTCGTCGGTCTGAAAGTAGAAGGTCAACGTGCCGCCGGTAGGCGCACCGGGCGCGAAGGCCGGCACCTCCTCGATCAGACTCTGGCGCTGCTGCATCATCAACTCGATGCCGCCGCAGCGGATGGCGGCATAGATCAGCGGCCGCGCCGGGTCGTACTCGAAGAACGTCGCCTTGACGCCCCTAGGCACCGACATGATGTGCTCGAAACCGAACACATCGCGGTAAAAAGCGATGGTCGCGTGGATATCGTCAACCATCATGTTGATCCAGAACCGGGTCAGCATGGCGAATGGCAAATGGCGAATGGTAAATGGCGAATAAAAAAACACCTGTGCGACAGGGCACAATTGGCCATTATCCCGCCCGCTGTCGCAGTGCCACCCATGACCCGCCCTCGCGCCACGCCGCCCGATGTCTCCATCGTCGTGCCGATCTTCAACGAAGTCGATAGCCTGCCCGATCTGGTCGAGCGCATCGCCCGAGCCATGCACGGGCAGCAGTTGACGTTCGAGCTACTGGCCGTCGATGACGGCTCCACCGACGGCAGCCGCCAGCGCCTGCGCGAACTGGCGGCTGACCGGCCCTGGCTGCGCCCGGTATTCCTGGTGCGCAACTACGGCCAGTCGAGCGCGCTGCAAGCCGGCTTCGACCGTGTGCGCGGGCGCTACGTCGTCACGCTCGATGCCGATTTGCAAAACGAGCCGGACGACATCCCGCTGCTGCTGCAACGGCTGGAAACCGATCCCGAGGTAGACATGGTCTCCGGCTGGCGCAAGGACCGGCAAGATGCCGAGTTGTCGCGCAAGCTGCCCTCGCGCATCGCCAATCGCCTCATTTCGAGCGCCACCGGCGTGCACCTGCACGACTACGGCTGCGCGCTGAAGGCATACCGGCGGCCCATCATCGACCGCATCCGGCTGTATGGCGAGCTGCACCGCTTCATCCCCTCGCTGGCCAAGGAGGCCGGCGCGCGCATCACCGAATTGCCGGTGCGTCACCACCCGCGCACGCGCGGCGTGTCCAAGTACGGCATCGACCGCACCTTCCGCGTCATCCTTGATCTGATCCTGATCGTCTTTTTCATGCGCTACCGCCAGCGCCCGCTGCACGCCTTTGGCGGAATCGGTTTGTGGCTGGCCGCGCCGGGCGTACTGATCCTGCTGTGGCTGCTGCTGCTGAAGCTGTTCGGCCACGACATCGGTGGCCGCCCGCTGCTGCTGGCTGGCGTCATGCTGGTACTGATGGGCGTGCAATTGATCGTCGCCGGCCTGATCGGCGAAATGCTCACCCGCACCTATCATGAAACCGGTGGCGCGCCGCAGTTTCATGCCGAAGAATACGTGCCCGCTCAAGCGCCGGATCAGGTTGCGGCGCCCTCCACCAGCCAAGCGCCCGCGTCCTTTGATGCACCCGCGTGAAGCGCTCCCTCAAAACCCTGCTGCGCGGCCTGCTCGGGCTGGCGCTACTGGCCGCCGTGATTGTGCTGGCCGACCCGGCGCGGGTACTGGCGCGGCTGCGCGAGGCCGATCCGGGCTGGCTGCTGGCGGGACTGCTGGCGGCCATCGGTTCCAACTTTGTTTCGGCGCTGCGCTGGCGTGCGCTGGCGCGCTGGCTCGGTGCCGACATGAAGACGCGCGACGCCTGCCGCTGGTACTTTCAGGCCATCGGGCTGAACGCGCTGCTGCCGGGCGCGGTAGTCGGCGGTGACGTGTTCCGCGCAGTAGCGCTGCGCCGCGCCGGACAGAACGGACAGGCCGCCGGCTGGTCGGTGGCACTGGATCGTATCAGCGGACTGTGGATGCTGTGCGCCATCGGCGCTTTAGGCGCAGCCGCCTGCACGTCTGCATTAAGCCCTGTGCTTCATCTGCCGCCGGCGGCGCTGACCGTGCTGGCGTTGGCCGGCGCGGCGCTCTGGCTGGCGCTGCCCTGGGGCCTGGCGTTACTGCTGCGGCGCAACAGCGGCGACGGCTGGCTAACGCCACTGCAAGCCGCCGCCGCGCGGCCCGATTTCGGCGTTCAACTGGGCTGGCAGGCACTCGCCTCGGCGGCGGTACAACTGCTGTCGGCAGTGGCGCTGGCTGCCGGCGGGTTGGCGCTGGGCATCGACCGACCGGCGCAAATGTGGGCTTTCGCCATTGCGCCAGTGTTTCTGATGGCGGCATTGCCGGTCAGCGTGGGCGGCTGGGGTACGCGCGAGGCCGCGGCGGTGGCGGCGCTGGCGCCGTTCGACGTCGCCGCGCCCGCCGCCGTGGGCGCGGCCATGATTTACGGTCTTTACGGCATTGTCCAGGGCGCGCTCGGCGCACTGGCGTTCGGGCTGCCACGCCGTGCGCCCATGGCGCCGGATGCAGCCGATAGTTAAGGTCACGCTAAACAAGTCCCTGCGGTGACAAGCACCCTCGCTTTGGGCGCTCTGCGGCAAAAGCAAATGCTTGCAGCCCATCCCAAATCGAGGCGCGCTCATTCGCGGGGACTGAATGAGGCGTTGCCTCAAGTTGGCGCCCACGGGTCCAGCCTGGATTGCTGCAATGCAACAAAATGTGTTTTTTGGAGTTCAGACTCTAGAGGTTTTCCTGGAGGTTGCCCTAACATGACCCTCATGGACACCAATCCCACCCTTCACCAAAGCAAACAAAGCAAGCACGCCGCGCCGGATGCCAGCCCACCCAGCGCGGGACGCGCCTCAGCGGCCATCGTGCCCATTCGGGAGATCGGCCCGCGCTACCGCGAGCAAATCGCGCGCCACCTGTTGAGCCTGGACGAACGAGACCGTTACCTGCGCTTTGGCTATGCCGCCAATGACGGACAAGTCAGCCAATACGTTGATGACCTGACGCCTGGGCGTGACCACATGTTCGGAATCTTCGACCGTAAGCTGGAGTTGATCGCGGTGGCCCACTTGGCTTATCCGGTCGACTTCAACGACGGCGGGCTGGCCGAATTCGGCGTATCGGTGTTGCCCCATGTACGTCGTCGCGGCTACGGTCGGCGGCTATTCGAGCGCGCCGCCGTGCACGCCGTCAACGACGGCATCCAAACGCTGTACATCCATACCCTGAGTGAAAATATCGCCATGCTGCGCATCGCCCGCTCCGCTGGCGCCCTGGTAGAGCACGCCGGTGGCGGCGAAAGCGAGGCGCACCTGAAGCTGCCCGAGGCAAGCTTTCGCAGCCGTCTAGGCGAGTTGCTGGACAAGCAGATCGGTCAGGCGGACTACCTGCTGAAAGCCGAATCTTCGGCAGCGCGCAATTTGCTGGCAACGATTCAGGAAGTACGTGAGGCGGTGCGTGAAGGCCGGCACCAATCCGCCTCATGAAGTGACCGACCTCCTTTGAAGCGGCGTTGGCGCGCCTTGTCCAAAAGGGCGCCTCCACACAGGCCGTGGCAACCCCGAGGAGCCGCGAGTCATTTTCCGTTTTCCAAGAGCCGATTCGGGCAAGTGCGCTCCGCTTGCAAACGCATCCCCCAGCCGTGTTTGGTTTGACAAAACCGGGCGGCGGCGGCCAGTCGCCCGTTTGCGTTGATGCCTTGGTGACCGTAATCCGCGGCATCTCAAGGCATAAGCATGCCTGTTAGGATCGGCACACGACTTTTGTATTCATTAGGAGCAAGCATGAGCACGATGGACGACTTGGCCAACGCCGCGGCCGAAAGCAAGGAACACCTGGTAACCAATCTGCGCCGCGTCATTGCCGATGCCGAAGAGTTGCTGACGGCTACCGCCGACGACGGCAGCAGCAAACTGGCCGATTTGCGTGAGCGCGTCAAAGACAACCTGCGCGTAGCGCGCGACAAACTGGCCGACGCCGACGCCATCGTGCGTGCGCGTGCGCGCCGTGCAGCCGAGATGACCGACGATTACGTGCATGACAACCCGTGGTCGTCGATTGGCGCGGCGGCGGCATTGGGCCTGCTGGTAGGCGTGCTGATCGGTTCGCGCCGTTGAAAAGCAAAAAACGGCAGGATGTGGACAGCGCGCTCGTGTGTAACGCTTAGGCCATGTCATCGAATCCGGAAAACTCCTCCGCGAGCGCCGCCGCGCGCGTTCGCTTGTTGCTGACCGATCTGATCGATCTGCTGGCCGTGCGCCTCGATCTGCTAGTGATTGAGGCGCAACTGGAAATGCGGCGCCTGACCTGGCTGCTGGTGCTGGGCGTGCTGGGTGTGGTGCTACTGGGCTTCGGGATAGTCTTTCTGGCGGCTTTCATCACGATGCTGCTTTGGGACTCGCACCGCGATCTGGCGTTGGCCGTATTCACCACCCTGTTTCTGTGCGGCGGCGCGGCGCTGCTGTTGCTGGCGTGGGCGCGTCTGAAGCAGGGCGCCAGAATGTTTGCCGCCACCCGAGCCGAGCTGCAAGCGGACAAGGAACGCATGCGGCCATGAGCGCTGCCAAAGACTTGCTCGCGCAGCGCGAACAGCTCAAACTGCGTTCGGCCCAATTGCGCGAACGGATCGCGCAGCGAACCCAAGTGCTGCGCCCGGCGCTGCGGTTGGCCGACCATGTGCGCGTCGGCGCCAGTTGGGCGCGTGAGCATCCCGAGTGGCTGGTACTGGCGGGCACGGCAGCGCTAGGCGTGCTGGCAACGCGGCCAAAGCGCGCTTTGGCTTTGGGGCTGCGAATCTGGTCGGGTTGGCAGTTGATCCAGCGTCTGCGGCCCGTGCTGGGGAGTTGGCTCAGACGGAGCTAAGGCAAGGTGGGCGTGCTCCCTTCGGGCACACTCGTCATGAGCCGCGTTGCCGATCTGCCCGCGCAAACCTCATCGTACAAAGCGTGCAAAGCGGCCGAGCGTCGCGCTTGGCCAACCAACGCCCAAGCCCATCTGCCGCCGCTTCAGCCTCACCTCCGGTACCCGTACATGAGCCAGCGCAATTCCCCTGCCGCCTTGCGCGTAGCCACCTACAACATCCACAAGGGCGTGCAAGGGCTGGGGCCGGCGCGGAGGCTGGAGATACACAACCTGGCGCTGGCGGTGGAAATGCTCGACGCCGACATCGTCTGCTTGCAGGAAGTACGGCGCTTCAGCCGCCGCGAAGCAGACCGCTTTGTCCGCTGGCCTAACGTGCCGCAGGCCGACTACCTGGCCCCCGAAGGCTACCAAGCGGTGTATGCGACCAACGCCTACACCCGCCACGGTGAACACGGCAACGCGCTGCTGTCGCGCTGGCCGGTCGTTCGGCACCGGCACGAGGACATGTCCGACCATCGCTTTGAACAGCGCGGCCTATTGCACGCCGAAGTGCGGGTAGACCAGCAACTGCTGCACGTCATCGTGGTTCATTTTGGTCTGATTCCTGCCAGCCGCCGTCGGCAGACCGAGCAGGTGCGACATTACATCCAGCGTGAGATTGCTCCGGCTGAGCCGCTGCTGGTGGCGGGCGACTTCAACGACTGGGGCTCTCGCGTGCGCCGCACGCTGGGGCAAGACGCGCTGTGCGCCTTCGAGGGCGCTCGCACACTCACCTACCCATCGCGCTTGCCGGTAGCGCAACTCGATCACATCTATGCGCGCGGCCTGCGCCCGCTTAGCCTGATGGCGCCGCGCGGACGCATCTGGAGCCGCATGTCGGACCATCTGCCGCTGATTGCCGAGTTTCAGATGACGTGACTCTGAAAAAATTTACGCCAACGGGTTAATTAATTTACGCTGGTTGAGTTAATGTGTAGCCGTGCATGGCCTTCGCCGTGCGGCATGGCGACTGAGCCAAGGAGCTTGAATGTCATTTGAAACCCTCACGAAATGGATCGCCCGCGCGGCGCTAGTCGCCGCCGTGTCGATGCCACTGGCGGCGGCGGCCCAACAAGCCGTTATCAACGATGGCGGCAACCTGCGCGCCGGCCCAGGCCGGGAATACCCATTGGTCGCGTCCTTGCCGCCGGGCACGCCCGCCACCGTCATAGGATGCACCGACGACTACCGCTGGTGCGACATCGTCGTGCCGGACAACCTGCGCGGCTGGCTGTACAGCGGCCGTCTTGAGTACCTCTACGAAGACCAACGGGTGTCGATGCTCGATGCCGGCGCCGTCATCGGCGTGCCGATCATCTCCTTCGCGCTCGACCTTTACTGGAGCGACCATTACCGCGACCGTTCGTGGTACGCGCAACCCCAATGGTGGGGCAGCCGCCGTCCGCCGCCCGCGGCAGGCTGGCACCGTCCGCCCATATCCGCGCCCGCGTGGCGCCCACGCCCACCGTCGGCGCACTGGCGCCCGCCGTCGCACTCGCGCCCCGGTGCGGGGCAGCCAGGCCATCGCCCGCCCGTCGCCCGCCCGCCCTCCGCGCGCCCTCCCTTTACAGCACGTCCGCCCTCCGCGCATTCACCCTCCGCGCGCCCGCCGATGACACGCCCGCCCTCTGCGCATTCACCCTCCGCGCGCCCGTCATCACTGTCTCGCCCGCGCCCTGCCGCCAGCCCGCAATTTTCCCGCTCACAACCCGCCGCGCGACCGCAACGCGATGGGCATCAGCAGCGAATGCATGACCGGCGGCACTAGCATTTCGACCTGGTTTTCCATAGTTTCCTCGTCATTGCCGCGAAGGCGGGAAAACGAAGTTTCGCTAAAACGCAGTTTCGATAAAACGAAGTTTCGTGGTCAGGACACTAGGACACTAGAAACAGCGGTTGACCGCCTGTTATCTTCAGGAAAGCCGCGTGAACGCCCGAGTTTCGGAACTTCGCTGACCCTCACCTCTTGGGTGAGAGTTGTTCATGGCGCAACGCGCCACCCGCGCGTATGAAACGACGGTGGCGGCGCAACGGTGCCTGCGGCAGCCCATGTTGTAAGTGCTTGTCCGGCTTGAAAAAGGGGTTCAGTTTCTTTTTGGGCATCCGCGAGAACGGGCGCGGTTTCCAGGTTCAACGCCGGTCAGCCAGCGCGTGAGCGATGGTGCCCAGATCGACGTATTCCAGTTCGCTGCCCGCCGGTACACCGCGGGCCAGCCGCGTTACCGTCAAGCCGCGGTTTTTGAGCGCTTGGCCAATGACGTGGGCGGTGGTTTCGCCTTCGGCGGTGAAGTTGGTGGCCAAAATGACTTCTTGCACCACGCCATCGCTAGCGCGTGCTATCAGCCGCTGCACGCCGATGTCACGCG
This sequence comes from Burkholderiaceae bacterium, assembly GCA_031277295.1. Taxonomy (GTDB): domain Bacteria; phylum Pseudomonadota; class Gammaproteobacteria; order Burkholderiales; family Burkholderiaceae_C; genus Ottowia. Next base: position 13,275 of record JAITMV010000145.1, read on the forward strand.
GTCCAATGCCTTCGAGCGGGCTGAGCCGGCCCATGAGCACGAAGTAACGGCCTCGGAACGCGCTGGTGCGCTCCAGCGCCGCCTGATCGGCAGGCGTTTCGACCACGCACAGTTTGCTGGCGTCGCGCCTCGGATCGAGGCAGGTCGCACAGATCTCGGCTTCGGTAAAAGTGTGGCACTGTGTGCAATGACGTATCTGCGCGACGGCTTGTTGGAGCGCGTGCGCCAGCAACTCTGCGCCCGCGCGGTCGTGCTGCAACAAATGAAAGGCCATGCGCTGCGCCGAACGCACGCCGACTCCCGGCAGCCGCCGCAGCGACTGGATCAGGGTGTCGAGTGAATGGGCGTCCATGCGCGTTTGGCGTTTAGCGTGGGCTGGTTTGCGGCGATGCGCTCGCACCGGAAGAGGTATTCACGCCAAACGCTGAACACTAAAGCGCCACGTTCAAAACGGCAGTTTCATGCCCGAGGGCAGCGACATGCCTTGGGTGAGCTTGCCCATTTTCTCGGCCGACAGTTCTTCGGCCTTACGCACGGCGGCGTTGAAGGCGGCGGCCACCAGGTCTTCCAGCATGTCTTTATCGTCGGCCAGCAGGCTGGGGTCGATGGTGACGCGCTTGACATCGTGCTTGGCGGTCATCAGTACCTTGACCAGGCCGGCGCCCGATTCGCCTTCGACTTCCATGTGCGCCAGTTCTTCCTGCGCTTTTTTCAGGTTGTCCTGCATGGCCTGCGCCTGCTTCATCAGGCCGGCCAGTTGTCCTTTGTTGAACATTGATATTTCCTTCTTCAGAGTGGTTTGATGCTTCCAGGGACAATTTTGCCCCCAAAGTCACGCATCATTTCCTGTACGAACGGGTCGGCTTGCAGCAGCGCCTCGGCCGCTTTCAGGCGCCGCGCGGCGGCGATGGTGTTACGCCGCGACGGGCTGTCGGCCACCGGCCCCACCTCGACATGAAGCCGCACCGTGTGACCGGCCTCGAGCAGCGCGGCTTGCAGGCGCTCGCGCACACCGGCGCTGGCGAGTGATTCGTTTTCGGTGCGCAACGTCCACTGATCGCCGTCGCGCGCCAGTAGTTGCGCTTGCAGCGCCAACTCGCGCGCCAAGGCGGTGATGGTTTCGCGCGCCACCAGGTTTTGTACCAGTGCGTGCCAGAAATCGCCCTCGTCCGTGGCCTGTACGGGCGGTGGCTCGGATGCGGGGGCCGCGCGCGGCGGCGGGGCGGATTCGCCGGCCGCCTCGCGCACCGTTGCCGCCACCATATCGGCCGCCGACAAGGTTTGTTGCGCGGGCGCCAAAACCAAATCGGGTTCAGGTCTCGGCAGCGCCGACGGCTCACGCACCGGCACTGGCTGTACGGCTGGCGCTTCAGCCGGGTTCAGCGTTTTTTTTTCAGCCGTGGCTGCTGCCGAGGCTGTTGCCTGCTTGAACGGCAACAAGCGCAGCAGCACCATCGTCAAGCCGGCGTATTCGTCGGGCGCCAGGCCCAGTTCGGCACGACCGTGAATGCACAGGCTGTAGAGCAGTTGGGTTTCGTCGGCGGGCAGTTGCGCGGCCAAGCGAGCGATGTCCGGCGCGTCCGGGTCGGTGTCATCGGCGGGCAGGCCGGGCGCCGCTTGCAGCACAGCCATGCGTTGCAGCACGCTGGCCATGTCCTCCAAAGTGGTGGCAGCCGATAGGCCGGCGGCGCGCAATTGATCGGACAGATCGACCACCGTTTTGCCGTCGCCCGCGGCCAGCGCGCCGATCAAGCTGAACACCACGCCGCGGTCCACGCTGCCGAGCATCTGGCGCACGGTAGTTTCGTTGATCTGGCCGCAACCGAAGGCAATCGCCTGGTCGGTCAGGCTGAGCGCGTCGCGCATCGAACCGCGCGCGGCGCGCGCCAACAGCCGCAGCGCCTGCGACTCGGTGGGCACCTGCTCGGCGGCGAGCACGTGTTCGAGCTGCGCCATCACCGTCTCGGGCACCATGGGCCGCAGGTTGAATTGCAGGCAGCGCGACAGCACCGTCACGGGCACTTTCTGCGGGTCTGTGGTGGCCAACACGAACTTGAGGTATTCGGGCGGTTCCTCCAGCGTCTTTAGCATGGCGTTGAAGGCGGTGTTGGTCAGCATATGCACTTCGTCGATCATGAAGACCTTGAAGCGCCCTTGAACGGGTTTGTACACCGCCTGTTCCAGCAGTTGCTGCACCTCATCGACACCCCGGTTGCTGGCGGCGTCGAGCTCGGTGTAATCGACGAAGCGGCCGGCCTCGATCTCGGTGCAGGCCGGGCACACGCCGCAGGGCGTGGCAGTGATGCCGCCTTCGCCATCAGGCCCGGTGCAGTTGAGCGACTTGGCCAAGACGCGCGATACCGTCGTCTTGCCGACCCCGCGCGTGCCGGTGAACAGGTAAGCATGGTGCAGCCGCTGCTGGCTCAGGGCGTTGGTCAGAGCTTGCACCACGTGCTCCTGACCCACCATTTCGGAAAAGTTGCGCGGACGGTATTTGCGCGCCAGCACCAAGTACGACATGGGTGCGATTCTACGGGGCGAACGCAGCGCCTTTGCGTTGTGTCTTCGCGTTGGCGGCGCGAGGCTTGGCTGCCGCAATTTGCCGGTCATGCCGGCAACAGCCTACTTCCCTCCCACCACTATCGTCACCATCCGCCGCGGTTGCAGCACACGCTGGAAGGCGGCGCGGATGTCGGCGGCAGTAACGGCTTGCACGCGCTCGCTCCAACGTTCGAGGTAGTCCAGCGGCAGGCCGTTGTGGGCAATGTTGGCGACGTTGTCGAGCAGCTTGCGGTTGGAGTCGATGCGCAGCGCAAAGCCGCCAATCAGGTTGTCCTTGGCGGCTTGCAGTTCGGCTTCGGTCGGGCCGCTTTCGACGAACTCGCGCAGCACCTGACGCGCTACGCTCAGCGCCTGCTCGGTCTGGTCGGGCCGGGTTTGCAGGCCGATGGTGAAGGCGCCTTCGTGCAGGCCGGGGCTGAAATAGCTGTAAACGCTGTAGCTCAAACCCCGCTTTTCGCGCACCTGCTCGGTCAGGCGTGAGGTAAAGCCGCCGCCGCCCAGGATATGGTTGCCGACCAGCAAGGCAAAAAACGCCGGGTCGCTGCGCTTATAGCCGGGCTGGCCGATCAGCACGTGCGCCTGCGCGGAATCGAAGGCGATGCGCTCATCGGCCGGCGCTGTCAGCGGCGTGACCTCAGCCACCGGCGGCAACGGCGCGCAAGCCGCTTTGTTCCCCGGCAGGCGCGACAGCAGTTGGGCGGCGATCTGGTCGGCCTGCGCGCGCGTGATGGCGCCGACCAGGCTGATCTTGGCGCGGCATGGGGAAATGGCGGCGTAGGCCGCACGCATGTCGGCGACGCCGATGCGCGCCAGCGTTTCGGGCGTGGTTTCCAGCCCATACGGGTGCTGGCCGAACACGGCATGATCGAAGGCCAATTGCGCCACCGTGCCGGGGCGCGTGCGCGCTTCCTTGATGGCCGCCGTCAAGCGCTGGCGCTCGCGCTGCCACACGTCGTTGGGCCAAGACGGTTCACCCAACTGGCGCGCGGCCAGTTGCACCGCCTTGGGCAGCAGCGCGGGGTCGGTCAGCGTGCGCAGGGAAAAGCTCATGCGGTCGTTGCTGGCGCTGCCCTCAAAGCTCGCGCCCAGATCGGCCCAGGCCTCGCCCAACTGGTTTTCATCCAGCGCCGGATCGGCCCCATGCGCAACCACGCCCTTGCCGGCCATGAGCGCGGTGACTTCGGCCAAGCCCGCCTGCGCGGATGGGTCGCGCCGGCTGCCGGCGTCGAAGTCCACTTCCACGTCAAGCATCGGGATGGCCGTGCTCTCGACAAAAAACACCTGCGCGCCACTGGGCTGCGTCCAGTGCTGGATGGGGATGGCGGCGTGTGCCGGTTGCAGGCAGAAAACGGTCGCGGCGCTTGCCAGCAGGACGCGGAGAACTTGTGTCGTGGTCATGGAGATAGCTTTTACCGGCATTTTGACTTCCTACCTTTGCAGCACACGCCGCGGCGTCTGTTCCTGCCGATGGCGCAGATCGCCAGGCTGTTTGCGTAGCCACGCGTGAAAGGCTCAATGGTTTTTTTTCTCCCCGAGTATCAACTGGTGGCAGTATGAGACGTCGCCTTTGTAAGTCAGAAGGCGTGAATATAAATCCGGCTTCACTTCAGTTGTCCATGGCGCTCACGCGTCACCCGCGACGCATGAAACGTTTGGCCTAGGGGCAACCCTTGTGGT
>JAITMV010000194.1 GCA_031277295.1 Burkholderiaceae bacterium
CTTGATCCGGGTCGAGACCATCGACTTTGTTCACCACCAAAACCACGGGCTTCTGGCGGCGGCGCAGGTGTTCGACGATAAACTGATCGCCGTTCAATAATCCTTCGCGGGCGTCTACCAAGAGCAGCACCAAGTCGGCTTCTTCGATGGCGAGCAGCGCTTGCCCGGCCATTACCGTGTCGATGCCTTCTTCTTCGTTGCCGTTGATGCCACCGGTGTCGATGACGATGGCGCGGCGTTCTTCATGGCGGGCTTCGCCGTAGAGACGGTCGCGCGTGAGGCCGGCGAAATCCGCCACCAAGGCGTCGCGGCTGTTGGTCAGGCGATTGAACAACGTGGACTTGCCGACGTTGGGGCGGCCCACCAGGGCCAGTACGGGGATCATGGTCGCTCCAGGGCGGACTGATCATTCCACCTGATAGGCCGCCAAGGTGCCGCTGTTACCAAATACGTACAGCGTGTTGCCTTGCGCGTGCAGGTCGGCGCGGATGCCGTCGCCGTCCACTTTGACGCGGCCCACGAAGCGGCCATCGGATTGCGAAAGCAGGTGCACGTAGCCGTCGGCATCGCCCACCGCTACGTAATTACTGAAGCCGAGCGGCGCGGACAGGCGGCGGCGCTGCATTTGGTCGTTGCTCCACACCGTAGCGTCCTGGCCCACGCGGTAGGCTTTGACGATGTCGCCTTCGCTGGTGATGTAGACGTTGCCGAAGCCGGAGGAAGCGCCGTTGTAGCTCGATTCCTTGACCCGCCAGCGGGTTTGGCCGGTGACTGGATCGATGGCGGACAGGTAGCCTTGGTAGCTCGGCGCTAACAAGAGATTGTCGTTGGTCAAGGTCAGGGAGCCGTCGATGTCCACCATACGGTCGATTTCGGAACGGCCAGTTGGAATCGCCACGCGCTCTTCCCAGCGCAGGGTGCCGTTGTCGAGCGCCACCGACACCACCGTGCCGCCGGCCAGCGCGGCCACCACGTAATTCTGCACGATCAAAGGCGCGCTGGTGCCGCGCAGGCTGAGCGCGGGCACTTGGGTTTCGTAGGTCCAGCGCTGCGCGCCAGTTTGCGCGTCGAGGCCAATCAGCTTGCCGTCCACGGTCTGCACCACCACCATGCGGCCATCGCTGGCGGGGGCCGACAAAACTTCGCTGCTCACCGCGCTTTCCCAGCGCACTTCGCCGCTTTGCGCGTCAAGCGCGATCACCCGCGCGTTCACCGTGCCAACCAGCACCAGGCCGCCGCCCACCCCAACGCCGCCGGTCAGCGTGTAATCCAGACGCTGGCGCCATTCGACGCGGCCCGTCTCGCGGTTCACCGCCAGCACCAGGCCGTTGTTGCCCGCGGCGTAGACGCGCGCGCCAGCGACGACTGGGTCGAGGCGGTTGTATTCCTTGCCTTCGCCGGAGCCGACATTGACGCTCCACTGGCGGCGCAGCCGCACTTCGGCGTCGAAATCGCCCAGTTTCATCGGCTTGGTGGCTTCGTCCTCGCTGCTCATCCAGTCGAACATGCCGCAGCCGCCAAGCGGCAGGGCGAGGAGCAGCACCAGGTAACGCAAATAACGCAGAGACTGAAACATCAAAGAGCTTCCACGGCTGAGGGCGGTACCGGGAGGTCCGCCGGGCTGACGCCCAGCTCCTGCAATTTGAGTTGCAAGAGTACGGGGTTGACGGCTTCGGTGCTGAGCAGGGCGCGCAGATAGGCGGCCTTGGCGCCGTCCTGATTGCCTTGTTCGAGCAGGATGTCGCCTTCAAGTTCGGAATAACTGGCGGTGAAATCGCCGGGCTCGACTTCGCGCAGCAAGGCCAGCGCGGCGGCGGCGTCACCGAGTGAAAGTTTGACCCGCGCCAGCCGCAGACGCGCCACCATCAAGAGGGCGTCCTCGGGCTTTTGCAGCAAACCGAGATCGGGGTGATCGAGAATCCATTGCAGTTCCGTGGCGGCGCGCGCCTCGTCGCCCTTCTCCACCAGAAACTTGGCCATCGCCAGGGCGGCGTAACGGGAATAGACGCTGTTTTCAAATTCGCTCTTCAGGCGTCCATAGACTACCTCGGCCTGCCCCAACTGTTCGTCGGTAACTGGCGTGTTGACGCTGCTGACCGCCAAGTTCGACATTTGCTGATAGAGATCGGACGCCACCGCGGCGCTGCCTTCGCGCCAGGACTGCCATTGGCGCACGCCAAAAAATACCACCAGCGCCAAGAGCACGCCGGTAATCAGCGATGAACCGTTTTCTTTCCACCAGGTTTTGAGGGCTTCTACCTGTTCTTCATCGGAACCGTACAAGTCATTTACTCCACATGATTATGCTGTTTGAGTCCCAATTCCCGCGCCAGCCAGCCTTCGGCGGAGGACAGCGGCAGCTCCACGGAGGCGCTGTCATCGCTCAATAAGCGGAGCTTGACGGTGGTTTGGGGTTGGTCGCCTTCCAGAATCAGCGCAGCGCGCGCGCCACAGGCGTAGGCTTTTTTCAGTTGGGCATTATATTTACCGCCGCCGCAGTGGGTCAAAATCCGTAAACCGGGGAACGCTTGACGCAATTCCCTGCCGAGACGCAGCGCCTGGCTTTGCACGCCCTGCCCCACCACCGCGAGATACACATCCACGCTCTGCCCCAGATGCGCCGGGAAAGCCTGGACTTCCTCCAAGAGCAGCAAAATCCGTTCAATGCCCATGGCGAAACCCACCGCCGGGGTGCGCGTGCCGCCCAACTGCGCCGACAGGCCATCGTAACGGCCGCCGGCGCAGACCGTGCTTTGCGCGCCGAGTTTATCGGTGGTCCATTCGAACACCAGACCATTGTAATAGTCGAGGCCGCGCACCAGAGCGGGGTTCAAGGTATAGGCAATGCCGGCTTCGTCCAAGAATTGCAATAAATTAGAAAAACCGGCGCGGCTGGCTTCGCCCACGAAGGCATCGAGCCTTGGCGCGTCGCGCAGAATTTCGCGGGTGCCGGGATCCTTGCTGTCGAGCACGCGCAGCACGTTGCTGCCCAAACGGCGCTGGCTGTCGGGGTCGAGCGCGTCTTTATGCGGCAATAAAAATTCGCGCAAGGCGGCGCCATAACGGGCACGGTCCTCGGATGCGCCGAGGTTGTTGAGTTCGAGTTTCACGTAAGGGCTGATGCCAAGCCTTTGCCAGAGATCGGCGCAGAGCAGCAGCATTTCCGCCTCAATATCGGCGTCGCCCATGCCGAAGGCTTCGACGCCAAGCTGATAAAACTGGCGGTAGCGGCCTTTTTGCGGGCGCTCGTGGCGATACATCGGCCCCAGGTACCAGAGCTTGCGCGTCTGGTTGTACAAGAGCCCGCCCTGATCGGCGGCGCGCACGCAACAGGCGGTGCCTTCGGGGCGCAGCGTGAGGCTGTCGCCGTTGCGGTCCTCGAAGGTATACATTTCTTTTTCAACAATGTCGGTGGCTTCGCCGATGGAGCGCTTGAATAGTTGCGTCTGTTCCAAAACCGGAAAACGGATTTCCTGATAGGCATAGGCCGTCAACAGCGCGCGCGCGCCGTCTTCGAAATATTGCCAGCGGGGAGTTTGCTCCGGCAGCACGTCGTTCATGCCGCGGATCGCTTGAATTCTGCTCAAGAGGAAGTGCCTGTGTGTTCGAGGATGCGCAGCGGCACTGTCTGGTCCGCCGCGTGTTGTTTCTGTACTGAAAGATTATTTACCGATTGTTTCTGTTCCGCCTGTTTCTGCGCCACCTTGCGCCGTACCATCGCTTCGAGTTCGTCCACCAGTTTGTCATTGGCGATCTTGTGGCTGGTCTGGCCATCAACGTAGGCCATGTTCATCGGCGTGGCGCCGGTGAGGCCGATGTCGGCCACGTAGGCTTCGCCGGGGCCGTTGACGATGCAGCCTACCACCGAGACGTCGATTGGCGTGGTGATGTCTTCAAGCCGCGCTTCCAGCGCGTTGACGGTGGCGATTACGTCGAAGTTCTGCCGCGAACAACTCGGGCAGGCCACCAAGTTCACGCCTTTGCTGCGCAAGCCCAGACTCTTGAGAATATCGAAACCGACTTTGATTTCTTCCACCGGATCGGCGGCCAGCGAAATGCGGATGGTGTCGCCGATGCCGTCCATCAACAAAAGGCCAAGGCCGATCGAGGATTTCACCGTGCCCGAACGCAGCCCGCCGGCTTCGGTGATGCCTAGGTGCAAGGGCTGTTCGATCTGCGTCGCCAGCTTGCGGTAAGCGGCTACGGTCATGAACACTTCCGACGCCTTGAGGCTGACTTTGTAATCCTGAAAATCATACGCATCGAGAATCTCGATATGGCGCAGCGCCGATTCCACCATCGCATCGGCATTGGGCTCGCCATATTTGCGCAATAATTCTTTACCGAGCGACCCAGCATTGACGCCGATGCGCAGCGGCACGCCATGATCGCGCGCCGATTCGATCACCGCCTTGACGCGATCCTCGCGCCCAATATTGCCGGGGTTGATGCGCAAACAATCCACGCCGTATTCGAGCACTTTGAGCGCGATGTGATAATCGAAGTGAATATCCGCCACCAAGGGCAAGGCGGTGCCGGCGCGAATTTGCCGGAAGGCTTCGGCGGCTTCCATGCTCGGTACCGACACGCGCACGATGTCGGCGCCCACCGCTTCGAGGCGCTGAATCTGCGCCAAGGTGGCCTGGACATCGCAGGTGTCGGTGTTGGTCATGCTCTGCACCGCGATCGGCGCGTCGCCGCCCACGGGCACCTTGCCCACCATGATCGGGCGGGATTTGCGGCGGATGATCGGGGATTGCATGCGCATGGGTTTACTTTACCGTTGCTCGCGCAGAATGACGCTGACGCCATCGTTGCTAAGACGAAAATGCGCGCTGTTGTCGTCGCGCGTCAGAAACGTCAGGTCCAAGAGCTTTGCATTTAAACTGACTCGCGCCTGACTGGCATTACCGA
>JAITMV010000213.1 GCA_031277295.1 Burkholderiaceae bacterium
TGGCGATGTAGCGCAGCAGCCAGCGCACGCAGACCCAGGCGCTGACGAATGAAAACACCAGCCCGACGGCAAACAGCGGCGCGTCGGCCCATGACAGCAGCGCGCGCTCCTTGTACAGCGAATACGCGCCCGCGCCAATCAGCGTCGGCATGGCCAGGAAGAACGAAAACTCGGTCGCCGCCTGCCGCGACAGCCCCAGCAACATGCCGCCAGTGATGGTCGCGCCCGAGCGGCTGGTACCCGGAATCATGCCCAAGCACTGCACCAGCCCGACCTTCAACGCGTCCCACGCGGTCATATCGTCCACCGTCGCCACGCGCGGCGCGCGCTGGCCGCGCTCGGCCCACAGAATCACGAACGCGCCCACGATGAAAGCCGCGGCCACCACCAGCGGCGTGAACAGGTGCGCCTTGATCGCCTTGTAGGCCAGCAAGCCCACCACGGCGGCGGGCAGAAAGCCGATAACAACGTTAAGCGCGAAACGCCGCGCCTGCCGGCTGCCCGGCAACCCAGTCAAGGTATCGCTGATCCGGCGCCAGTACACCAGCACCACCGCCGCAATCGCCCCGGTCTGAATGGCGATGTCGAACACCTGCGCGCGCGAATCGTCAAAGCCCAGCAGACTGCCAGCCAGGATCAGGTGACCGGTGGAAGAAATAGGCAAAAACTCAGTCAGCCCCTCGACAATGCCCATCAGGGCCGCCTTGAGCAGCAGCACAGCATCCACCGCGAATCCTTTTGTTGCGCTACCTGTTTTGTAGCGCCGCAAATTTTAAGCTGGCGTGGAGTCAGGTCTTAGAGCCTGTTCATAGTCTTTTCGAGGTCCCAAAAAGACTGCGGACAGGCTCTTATAGATGGGTCGCAGGCTCGCGTCCGTTGGATACCATCACCAACCTCATATGCCCCGCGTTGCGGGTTCTATGCTTTTCGAGCAGTCTTGGAACGAAAAAACCCGCCACTTGGACGGGTTTCCTCTTTACTATCGTATGTCCTCGGGGGGAGGCTTTCGCCCGCTAGTCCCGTGGCCAGCAACAAGAATATAAGGCTTTCGGGCACCAATGTCAAACAGCAATTTCAACAACAACCTCAAGACGGCCATTGACGCAGTGCGGGCGGCGCTGTCGGCGGCGCGCATGGGCACCTATGAGCGGGCTGTCGGAGTACGTGCAGCCGATGATCCTGCCGCCCTAGCACTCTACGCATGGAACGCCGCCGTGTCGGGCGCGCTATTAGCCCCCTTGCATATCTGTGAGGTGGTGGTACGTAACGCGGTGGCTGATGCGCTCGAAGCGATCTATGGTAGCCGGTGGCCGTGGTCAGCCACGTTCGAGTTCAGTCTGCCTGATCCGCCGCAAAGCTATAGCCCTCGGCGCGATTTGCAAAGTGCCAGACGTTCCGCGCAAACGACCGAAAAGGTGATCCCGGAGTTGAAGTTCGTTTTCTGGCAAAAGATGTTCACGGGCCGCTACGACATTCGTATCTGGAATCATCACCTGCGGCGGGTCATGCCCAATCTCGACCCAGCGTTGAGCGTCCGGATGTTGCGGCAAGCGATCTATCGCGACCTGGAACAGTTGCGGTTGCTACGTAATCGTATTGCCCATCATGAGCCGATCTTCACCAGGACGTTGTCGGACGATTACAAGAAAACCCTTGATCTTGTCGCTTGGCGTTGCGCGCTGACGGCGGCTTGGTTGGATGTGAATCAACAGGCAACGGCGGTGATTGCGGCCAAGCCTTGATAGACAAATCCAACATGTGATGCAAGGCGTCCCCGGAGCCGGCTTCAAGGATGCTTAGCGTACCTCTGGACAGCGCGAACAGGCCCAGCCTCTGGCTAGACCGCGCCCTGCAAGGGAGAGAACGCCGCCAAGCTAATGCTTGCAAGGACGAGCTTGCGCCGCCAGCGCGCCCATATCAGCAGACGCACCAACAGCGTACCCGGTAGGGGTGTTGCATGCCGCCCCCTCCCAGCGTACCCAAAAGGTGAGGGCAATCGAAGGCCCGAAAGTCAATGTTCATGCGGCATTCCTGAAGATAACAAGCGCTCAACTGCCGTTTTGGGGCACTCACTTCATCGGCTTCCTACGCATTTCGCGCCACGCCGGAGCGTTCCGTCGCAAAACTCTGGCGCTTCGCGACCAAAACTTGGAGGATTGCGCCCACTTCAACACCAGCCATGTCGTCGCAAACCCGTCCGCTGCCAGTGCCCACGGGCACTGGCGGCCAAACATGAGCGTGACGCGCGGCCGGTCTTGAATGCAAACGATGGGGTAACGGAGTCAAAGATTCCGTGACGTAGGCAATGTAAATGAAGGAGAACTCAAAATGACTGAAAAAAAACTGATCGCCGATTTAGCGCCACCCTCCGGGTCCATGCTCGCGGGCGCGGCGCCAATGACCTTCGGCGCCGATATGGGGATGCCCGCCTGGGGGACTGCGCCAGCAAGGATGGCGGTTGCGCCGGTTGCGCCGGTTGCGAGTGCGCCAGATGCGCAGTCCGTTGCATCGACTCAGGCAACGGTTTCCATGCTGGCCGCTGGCGCACCCGCCGACGCCATCGCTGCCCTCGCCACCGGTCCCGGCGATGGCGCCGAACTTGCGCTGAAATTCTCGGCCAATCCAGTTGATCAAAGGGCGCTGATTGGGGCGCTTGGGCTGCCCGTGACTTTTTACGTCAACGTCAACACCCAACTCGATATTCGCGGCACTCTGAGCCAGGTGTTGCAACCGGGCGATACGGCGCAACTGCGCATCGATAACGCCCCCAACTGGATCAATCTATCGAGCACCCAAGCGCCCGTAGGCGGCAACGGCTGGACGTATACGACCGCCCAGGGCCAGATATTCGCCGACGGTATCCACACCTTTGATGCGCGCATCGAGAACGCCGCCGGCGCTGGCGGTTCCGTGCAGACGGTGCGGGTAGCCATCGATACCCAAGCGCCGACCACCACGGTGGACATCACCGGTATTTTTCATGACACTGGAGCGGCGGGCGACTTCGTCACCAATGACAATGACGGCTTGACCATCAACGCCAGCTTGTCGGCGGCGCTCGACCAGACCGAGCGGCTGCTGTACTCGCGCGACAGCGGCGTGACTTGGGCCGACATCACGGACGTGGTCAACGGCACGGCGGTGAGCCTGTTCGACCCGAACTTTACCTCGACCACCACCCTCAGGATGCGGGTGGTAGACCTGGCTGGCAACGTCGGGGCCACCGACGTCCAACGGGTGACTATCGACACCACAGCGCCCACACAGACGGTGGACATCACGGCAATGGCCGACGACACCGACACGCCGGGCGACTGGATCACCTCCGATACCACGCTGACCTTCAGCGGCAAGGTCGAGCCGCTGGGCGCGGACGAAAAAGTGCAAGTCTCTATCGACGGCCGGGCCTGGGCCGACGCTCGCGTACTTTCGCCGACCAGTTGGGATTACAACGCCGGCTTGGTGAGTGGCGGCAACCATGTGATCTCCGCGCGGGTGGTCGATGCGGCGGGCAACGCGAGCCTGAATGTTGACAGCCAATCATTCCGCGTCACCGAACCTGGCTCCGGGCCGGTTGGGCCAGGCGCGGCGCGGGTTTACTCCCTGCAATCGAACACCGCCAATGGCCTCGGGCGTTCGATGGCCGCCATCGACGACTTCAACGGCGACGGCTACACCGACTTCATCGTTTCGGCGCCGCACGACCACTATGGGGGCATCGGCAATGGCGTCGGCAACAGATCCACGCTCTACCTTCTGTTTGGCGACAGCAACGGCCTGCCTGACATCAACCTGCTGAACACCCAGCTCTCGGCGCAAGACGGCTTTCGGATCAACGTCACCACGGGTGGCGATTTCCAGTTGTCCGGCGACACCGTAAAGTCCATCGGCGACTTCAACGGCGACGGGCTGAGCGACGTGATGATCGCCTCCTCGGCCAACGACTCGGCGCACATCCTGCTGGGCACCAGCAGCCCGCAGTTCGCCCCCGTCACGCTCAGCGCTAGCGGCGTCAGCGGCGGGGTGCAGGGGTTCAGGATCGGCATCGGCGCCGGCACCGGGTTCAATAGCAGCCTCGGCGCCGGAATTGGCGGCGCCGACGTCAACGGCGACGGCTATGCGGACGTCATGATCAGCGATCCGGCTCACGTGAACGGCAAGTCCTACGCCTACGTAATCTACGGCAGCGCGTTTGGCCAAGGCAACCTAACGGTCGGCGGCGGCAACATTTATGGAGCCGCGCCCGGCGGAGCCACCTCCCTGGAAACCAACACCAACAACGGACTCGGCACCAACATCAACGCGGTGGGCGACGCCAACAATGACGGCTATGAGGACTACGTCCTCACGATGCCAGGCGGGAGCATCATTGGGGCGGCGCCGCCCACGCCGGGTTCCGCTTATCTGTTGTTCGGCGGTCCGAACGGCTTGGTCCAGCCGAACAGCAAAATCACCGCGGCCATGTTGAACGGCATGTCACCCGCTCAAGGTGTTGAGATCACCGCGACGGGGGCCAACGAACGGCTGGGCGGGATCGCCACCTACGACCAAGGCTTCGGCCTGGCGCAGGCCGACGGCCCTGGACACTTCAACGCGGTAACTGGCCTGGGCGACATCGACGGCAGCGGCCGCAATGCCTTTGCCATCGGCTCGCCCGGCGCCATCAAGCCAAATTACGTCACCGACGGCGCCGGCGCGGTCTACGTGATCTACGACGGCGCCAACTGGTTCGACATGAGCTTGCCGACCTTCAACAACGCCACCAACTCTTGGACCAACCTGGGCGGCTTAGCGGGCGGTAAAGGCTTCGTGATCTACAGCTCCAACTTCGCCGCGCTGGCGACGGGCACCCTCACGATGACACCGACCACGGCCTCCGACTTGGGATTCTCAGTCGCCTCGGGCGACATCAACGCCGACGGCATCCAGGACCTGGTCATGGGCGCGCCGATGGCCGGAAATAGCGCTGGCGCGGCGTTCGTCGTATTCGGCCAAGCCGGCGGAATCGACGGCGGCACCGGAGTGGTCGATTTGGATCAATTGCTGGCCGCCAGCGTTGGCCAAGCCTATGGCAGCGCCGGCACCGCCATCAAGCTTACCGGCTTGATGAGTTGGGACCAGTATCCCAAGCTCGGCGGCAGCAACCTGGGCACCGACGTCGCGGTCGGCGATTTCGGCGGCACCGGCATCGACGGCTTTGCGCTCGGCGCCTGGGGACAGGGCCTGACCCAAGCCGGCGCCACCTATGTCTACGACGGCGCGATTTCGCAGTTGACGCAGGCGTACTTCAACGCCGACCAGCAGGTGTACTACGCCGACAGCACAGCCGGCGGCGCGACACCGCTCGTCAACGGCGTCGATCACATCGCCACCGGCTCGGGCAATCACGCCTGGGTGCATGGCATCGGCACCGACACCGCCGGCACGGGCGCAAACATCGCGCACGACTCGGTCAGCGGCGGCCGAGGCGACGACTTCGTCGGCATCGTTGGCACCGGCTTCACCAGCTTGAGCGGCGGCGAAGGCCGGGATACGCTGGTGTTCGAGGCATCCGATCTGACGGTGAACTTCGCCGACATGGGGTTGAAAGTCAATGGCTTCTCGCAGTTCGATCTGAACAACCAGCTCAACAGCGCCGACACCGATCCCGACGGTCAGTTGATCGGCAACACACAAGACAATACGCTGCAACTGCGTCTGTCGGATGTGATCAGCCAACTCGAAGGCGCCGTCAAGAGCGCGGTAGGCCCCAACAGCGCGCATATGCGGATTCTGGGTGACAGCGCCTCGACGGTGGACTTCGCCGAAACCGGCTGGCAAATCACCGGCACACAAACCTTCAGCGTCAGCAACGGCTACGTCAGCCACGACGTAACTTTCGATGTATGGCACAACACGTCAATGGCCGCCAACAGCGCGTTCGACGTGTTAATCCAACAGGGCGTAGTGGTGCAGTAAGAGATCAAAGCGACGCTGAACGAATCCCCGCCGATGAAGCGTCGCCTGAAATCGAAAACGGCATGGATAGTGGGCGACCCCGAAGCAATCCGCGGCTGAAGCAAACTGAACGCGCGTCATGATTGCGCCGACCGGCTCGCCAGTGTTCCGCCGCGGCTGCCGCGCCTGCCGGACGTGTTCAGCCCGATGTCGCGCGAAGTCGTAGCATCGAGCCAGCAATTGCGCGCGCCGTTCGTGATCAATGCGAACCCGACCGAAGCGCTGGCGCAAACAGTGGAGTTTTAGCGAATACAGCCACCATGCCGGAATTGAGCCGCGCTTCATCGCAGCCCGCGACCCTGACACTCATTTTCAGGCGGCCGCTGCACAGCTATTGGCCGGGCCTGTTGCGTCGCACCTTGCTGATGCTGTTTTTCTGCTGCCTGGTGGCGGCATTCACCACCGCGCTGCGGCCAGAGTACGGCTTCTTGCATCAACTGGTATATGCCGTTTGCGTCGGCAGCCTGATTGGGCTAACGGTCGAGACGGGCCGCCTGCTGACGCCGCTTGAGCAGCGCGAATACCACGCCGAATCCGGCGACCACGGCTGGCCCAAGAGCTGGCGGCGCAATCTGGCGCTGACAATAAGCGGCAATGCGGTCGGTTTTCTCGGCGGCATGCCGCTGGCGGCGTGGCTGCTGGGAGAGCCGCACTCCCTCACGGCCATGCCGGGCGAAGTCATGCTGTCGCTGCTGATTGCCGTCATCGCCGGTACCGTCGGCATCTTCTACT
Source organism: Burkholderiaceae bacterium (assembly GCA_031277295.1). Classification (GTDB taxonomy): domain Bacteria; phylum Pseudomonadota; class Gammaproteobacteria; order Burkholderiales; family Burkholderiaceae_C; genus Ottowia. Next base: position 6,730 of record JAITMV010000213.1, read on the forward strand.
TCTCCTCGCGCGGCAAACAGGCCGCGTTGCGCGCGCACGTCGCCACCGCCGAACGCGACGCCACCGCCGCCCGCCTGATGCTGCTGCAAAGCCAGTTGGAGCCGCACATGCTGTTCAACACCCTGGCCAATTTGCGCACCCTGATCGCCAGCGACCCCGCCGCCGCGCAGCACATGCTCGACCGGCTGAACGACTTTTTGCGCGCCACCTTTGGCGCGTCGCGTGTCGTCTGGCACCCGCTGGCGGCGGAATTCGACCGTCTGCACGACTATCTGGCGCTGATGCAAATCCGCATGGGGCCGCGTCTGGCCTTTGCGCTCGATCTGCCCGACGGCTTGCGCGACCAGCCCGTGCCGCCGCTGCTGCTGCAACCGCTGGCCGAAAACGCCATCCGCCACGGGCTAGAGCCGCGCGTCGAAGGCGGGCGCATCGACATATCGGCGGCGCGCGAAGGCGGTACGCTGACGCTGACGGTGCGCGACAGCGGCGTCGGCTTTGACGCCAGCGCGCCAGCCCGGATATTTCATCGTGGCGACACCCAGCGCGCCCGGCAGCGGGATGCGATGGGTGTCGAGTGTTTTTGCCAGGTACAAACTGGATCCGCCAGTGACAATGGCTTTTCCCTCTGCGCAAGCTGGCAAAAACACGGCCAAGGTGAAATATCCGGACCAGGAGCCGCCAGCCAATTCGGCCTGACGCAAGTCATCGAGCGCGTCGCCTCGGCCTACGATGGACAAGGCCGGGTCGAGGTGCAATCCGCCCCCGGCACAGGAACCCTCATCCGCATTACCGTCCCATGTTTACCGCAACCCGGAAGCGGCGGTTGAACGCGCTCACCAGTGCCGTGATCGGCGTGGCAGGCAAGACGCGAGGACGCGGCAGGCACATGCCCGTAAGGACAAGCTTGCGCCGCATGGCTTAGGCGTGGCGGTGCTGGCGAGTGCGTAGCGTTGTTACCCAGGAAATGAACGTGATCGAAGCGAAGAACGTCAATGTCCATGCGATCCCTGCGAAGGCAGGCAGCGGTCAACCGCCGTTTCTGGGTTTGATCGCCGAAGACGAGCCGCTGCTCGCCGCCGCCCTGAAAACCGAGTTGGCGCGGGCGTGGCCCGAGTTGCGCATCATCGCCACCGTCGGCGACGGCGCCAGCGCCGTGCGGCAGGCATTGGCGCTCAAGCCCGACGTGCTGTTTCTCGACATCCGCATGCCCGCCCTGAGCGGGCTGGACGCCGCCGCCGAGCTGGCCGATGCGTGGAACGAGGCCGCCGCGCCCTTTCCGGCCCTGGCCTTTGTCACCGCCTACGACCAGTACGCGGTGCAGGCGTTCGAGACGCAGGCGGTGGACTACATCCTCAAACCCGTGCAACCCGAGCGGTTGCGCAAATCGGTACAAAAATTGCGTCAGGCGCTCGATCAACGCGCCCGCCTTGTCCTGGTGCAGGACAGTGGCCTGGACGCCGCCGCCGGCCAACTGTTCCAGTTACTGGCCGCTCTGCAAGACAGCGCGATGTCCGCCGCGCCACTACGCCAATTGCAAGTCAGCCCCGCGGGCGCGGGCGGCAGCACCATCCGCATGGTGCCGGTCGATGACGTGCTGTACCTGCAAGCCGCCGACAAATACGTGCGCGTGGTCACGGCCACGGGCGAGCATCTGCTGCGCACCCCGCTGAAAGACCTGCTGCCGCAACTGGACGCCCGCCAGTTCTGGCAAATTCACCGCTCTACCCTGGTACGCGCCGACGCCATCGACACGGTGCAACGCGACGAATCCGGCAAGCTGCGCCTGCACCTGCGCGGCTGCCCCGACCGGCTAAAGGTCAGCCGGCTGTACGCGCATTTATTCAAGGCAATGTAGCCACCGCCCTATCAGAGCCTGTGAATGAATTCAGCGCGTCCGAGCAGGTCGCCTGCAACGTGTCCGGCCGAGACGCAAAGCGCAGCAATACCTCGTGGTATCCGGCAGACGCACCCCGCAGTGCGGGCTGCCGTTGCGTGTGGGGCGAGCATTTGCAACGAAGAGCGGGCGCGTTGCAGGCGGCATGAGCGGGCGTGATGAATTTATTCACATACTCTCAGTGGTGACGACCGCCCCGATAAGCCCGATGGCGGTGAACCGGGCGCCCGTAATGCACCCGCGCCGGACGGTACACCGGCCGCGGCACACCGTAATACACCGGCGGCGCGACATATGCCGGTGCGTAATATGGATACGCCGCCGGGTAGTACGCCGGCTGCGGATACACGGCCACCGGCGCACCAACGCCGACGGCAACACCCGGAACATTCACGCCCACCGACCAGTGCACCCCAGCCTGCGCCATGCTGGCAGTGCCCAAGCCACCGGCAACCAGCAAACCGGCAGCCAAAATACGTTGCATTGTCTTCATGTCGGACTCCTTTTTCAGTCTGCGGCCAGGACAACCCGGTCGCACATCAAATTTAACGCTCTGGAGTGAAATACAGAACACATGATGGGTAAAGAAATATATATCAAGGCCACGGCAAAGGCAACACCGCACACCACACGCTCAACCCTAAAATCACCCCATGTCCGCCCCCAACCCGTACCAGCCCGCGTCGGTCACAGACGACGCCAGGCCGCACCATTTCATCACCCAGGCCATCGACGACGATCTGACGCGGGGCACTTACGCCGCTCGACAATGGGGCGGCAAGCCGGGCGATGCAGCCACGCACGCCGCCGGCATGACTGATCCGGCGCGCATCCGCACGCGCTTTCCGCCCGAGCCGAACGGCTATCTGCACATCGGCCACGCCAAGAGCATCTGGCTCAACTTCAGTCTGGCGCGGCAATACGGCGGCGTCTGCCATCTGCGCTTTGACGATACCAACCCGGAAAAAGAAGAACAGGAATATGTTGACAGCATCCGCGAAAGCGTGCGCTGGCTGGGCTGGGATCACCACTTTGCCGATGATCCGGCACAGCCCGGCACGAAGCGGCCGCACGAGTATTTCGCCAGCGACTATTTCGACTTCATGTACCGCGCGGCGGAGTACCTGATCGAAGCCGGCCACGCCTACGTGGACGAACAAACGCCCGAGCAGATGCGCGCGGGCCGGGGCGACTTTGGCACGCCGGGCGTCAACAGCCCGTTTCGCGACCGCGCGCCGGCTGAAAACCTGCTGCGTTTTCGTGAAATGGCCGCCGGCAAACACGCCGATGGCGCAATGGTGCTGCGCGCCAGAATCGACATGGCCTCGCCCAACATCAACCTGCGCGACCCGGCGATCTACCGCATCCGCCACGCCAC
>JAITMV010000221.1 GCA_031277295.1 Burkholderiaceae bacterium
CAGCCGCGCCCAGTGCGCAGCGTTCACCGCTCGGAAGGCTGGACGCCGCAAACCGTGGCGGAACACGCCATGCCAGCCCTGCGCGCCAGCTTCTTCCCGCTGGAGCGCTCGGCGGATGTATTCTCGTGGGACCCGATTTGACCTCAATGCTGCTCACCTAGAGCATTTTTCGTTTATTCGTTAACGCACTCGTCATTCCCGCGAAGGCGGGAATCCAAGGGGGCTTGCCCAAGAGCCGGCGCTGGACCAAACGCCCCTGGATTCCCGCCTTCGCGGGAATGACGGAGCTTAGGTTCGCGCCCATGCGCGAAGGCGGGAATGACGAGAGGGTAAGACTGCGCCAGTTTCGTGCGCACGGGTGGCGCGCCAGCGTCATGGAGCACTGGGACGAATGCAGGGTCGACTATTGAGGCGTTAGGCGGGTTTGCTCACACCCTCTTAACCCCTTGGGTGGTGTCTGGCGTGCAAGTCCTTCAAACGCTGGCGCGCGATGTGGGTGTAGATGGTGGTGGTGGAAATGTCGGCGTGGCCCAGCAGCAATTGCACCGCGCGCAGATCGGCGCCGTGGTTGAGCAAGTGGGTGGCGAAGGCGTGGCGCAGGGTGTGCGGCGACAGCGGGGTGGTGACGTCGGCAGCGCGCGCATGGCGCTTGACGATATTCCAGAACATGACGCGCGACATTGCCGTGCCAGGCGAGCGGCCGGCGCTGGTAACGAACAGGGCGTCGGTCTGGCGCGGCCCCAGAATTTGCGCTCGCCCATCGCGCAGCCAGCGTTCCAGCCAGTCGCGCGCCACCTCGCCGAACGGCACCAGCCGCTCCTTGCGGCCTTTGCCCTTGACACGCAGCACGCCGTCGTTCATGCTGACGTGAATGATTTCAAGCGCGACCAACTCGCTAACGCGCAGGCCGCTGGCGTACATCAACTCCAGCATGGTACGGTCGCGCAGGCCGAGCGGGGTGGTGATGTCGGGCGCGGCCAGCAGCGCTTCAACCTGGGCCTCGCTCAAGGTCTTGGGCACGCGCAGGGGTTGGCGGGCCGACAGCAGCTTGAGGCTCGGGTCGACATCGATCAGGCGCTCACGCAGCGCCCAGCGGAAATACCGCTTGAACACCGTCAGCCGACGATTTGCCGAAGTAGCCTTGCCGGCGGCGCGGACGGCAAAATAGGCTTGCAGGTGATGCTCCTGCGTTTGCGGTGGCGCCAAATCATATTGGACGCGCAGCCAGTCGGCGTAGAGCTTCAGGTCGCGCCGGTAGGCAGCCAGAGTGTTGGAGGCCAAGCCGTCTTCCAGCCACAGGGCGTCAATGAAGCTATCGATGCTGAGGTACGGCAGCGCATCAGCGGTTGCGCCAATGGCAGCTTGGCTCATGCCCCCAGCTTTTCCTCGGCCATGCGCCGCAAGAGCGCCCTGTGATCGCCGCGTGGCGCACGGCCATCGGCGCGTGCTTTCAGTGCGCCGCGCAAATCGTCGTGGTCGTGAATCAGCAGATGCACACCCACGTTCTCGCCCAATTCCGGGCACGGACACAGCAGAGTCAACGCCTGCACCGGTGCGCCGTGAAAGCCATTGACCGTCCGCGCTTGATAGGAAAGCCGGTGATCGATCAGCGCGACCTCGGCCGACTTCGGATCGTCGCAAAACAGTTGCAAATAAATATCCGAGCAGCGCGTCGCCGTGCCGTTCCACACAGCTCCGGTGACATGCGGACGAAACACCGCGAGCCGCTCCATCCACGTCAGCGCCAGCCGGCGCAGCGCTTCAAGTTCGCGCGGCTGCGTGTCGGCATGGAACAGGGCAATATGCTCGCGCACCGCCGCTTCCAGCAGATCATTGTCCGGCAGCTTGGCACGCGCCGACGCTCCCAGTTGCTCGCTTGCGCGACGTTTGGCGGCACCGTAATCCAGCCCCTCGTCCACCACCAGTCGAGCAGCCACGGCCGCGATCTCATGCTTGAGGTCATCCATGCTCGTCATTGTGCCTTGGAGCACGTCCCAAAAGTTTGCAACTCCCTCCCCTGAGAGCCTGTGAAAAAACCCGCTGCGCTCGATTTGCAGCCAGCGATGTCCAAGCCCGAGCAGGCTTCCAGGCTCGGGCCCACAGCCCTTTTGACAACTTTTCTGCCATCGGACGATGCCCGCTTCTTGAAATTTCCCGACCTGTTCTTATAATTAGCACTCGTTGGGAACGAGTGCTAGCAACGCTGGCGCCCCATCGTCATGTCGGGCCGGGTCGCCGCTTCTTTCGAGGCAGGCGTTTACCGGCAAGTAAATTTTCACATTTCAAAACATAGGAGTAAGCATGAAGCTGCGCCCTCTCGCTGATCGCGTGATCGTCAAGCGTCTGGAAAACGAAACCAAGACCGCATCGGGCATCGTCATTCCCGACAACGCCGCCGAAAAACCCGACCAGGGTGAGGTGATGGCCGTCGGCCCTGGCCGCAAGAACGACAAAGGCGAACTTGTCGCCATGAACGTCAAGAAAGGCGACCGCGTGCTGTTCGGCAAATACAGCGGCCAGACCGTCAAGGTCGATGGCGACGAACTGCTGGTGATGAAAGAAGACGACCTGTTCGCCGTGGTCGAAAAGTAATCCTCCAGCCGCCGCAACACACCCCCTACCCTCGGTTGCTCCCGCTTTAGCCAGAGGCTGGCAGGAGCCTTTAGTTTCATTCATATTTTCAGGAGCCAATCCAAATGGCAGCAAAAGACGTAGTTTTCGGTTCCGACGCTCGTGCCCGCATGGTCGAAGGCGTCAACATTCTGGCCAATGCGGTCAAGGTCACGCTCGGTCCCAAGGGCCGCAACGTAGTGCTGGAGCGCAGCTTCGGCGCCCCCACGGTGACCAAAGACGGCGTATCGGTCGCCAAAGAAATCGAGCTGAAAGACAAGCTTCAGAACATGGGCGCGCAAATGGTCAAAGAAGTCGCCTCCAAGACCAGCGACGCCGCCGGCGACGGCACCACCACCGCCACCGTGCTGGCGCAGTCCATCGTGCGCGAAGGCATGAAATACGTGGCCGCCGGCATGAACCCGATGGACTTGAAGCGCGGCATCGACAAGGCTGTGGCTGCCCTGGTCGCGCAGTTGAAAAAAGCCAGCAAGGCCACCACCACCAGCAAGGAAATCGCCCAGGTTGGCTCGATTTCGGCCAACAGCGACGAGTCAATCGGCAAGATCATCGCCGACGCGATGGACAAAGTAGGCAAAGAGGGCGTCATCACCGTCGAAGACGGCAAGAGCCTGGACAACGAGTTGGACGTAGTCGAAGGCATGCAGTTCGACCGCGGCTACCTGTCGCCCTACTTCATCAACAACCCCGAGAAGCAGGCCGCTATTCTGGACAACCCCTACGTGCTACTGTTCGACAAAAAGATCAGCAACATTCGCGAGTTGCTACCCACGCTGGAAGCCGTCGCCAAGGCTGGCAAGCCGCTGCTGATCGTGGCCGAGGAAGTTGAAGGCGAGGCGCTGGCCACGCTGGTAGTCAACACCATTCGCGGCATCTTGAAAGTGGTCGCCGTCAAGGCGCCGGGCTTCGGCGACCGTCGCAAGGCCATGCTGGAAGACATTGCCATCCTCACCGGCGGCAAGGTCATCTCCGACGAAGTCGGCCTGTCGCTGGAAAAAGTGCAACTGGCCGACTTGGGCCAGGCCAAGACCATCGAAGTCGGCAAGGAAAACACCACCATCATCGACGGCGCGGGCAAAGGCGCCGACATTGAGGCGCGTGTCAAGCAAATCCGCGTGCAGATCGAAGAAGCCACCAGCGACTATGACCGCGAGAAGCTGCAAGAGCGCGTGGCCAAGCTGGCCGGCGGCGTGGCCGTCATCAAGGTTGGCGCGGCCACCGAGGTCGAAATGAAAGAAAAGAAAGCCCGCGTCGAAGACGCCTTGCATGCCACCCGCGCCGCCGTCGAGGAAGGCATCGTTGCCGGCGGCGGTGTGGCGCTGCTGCGCGCCCGCCAAGCCGCAGGCACGATCAAAGGCGACAACCCCGATCAGGATGCGGGCATCAAACTGGTGCTCAAGGCGGTCGAATTCCCCTTGCGCGAAATCGTCGTCAACTCCGGTGACGAAGCCAGCGTGGTGGTCAACAAAGTGCTGGAAGGCAAAGGCAACTTCGGCTACAACGCCGCCAACGGCGAATACGGCGACCTGATCGAGTTGGGCATTCTCGACCCCACCAAGGTCACCCGCACCGCGCTGCAAAACGCCGCCTCTGTCGCCGGCCTGATGCTGACCACCGAGGCCATGATCGCCGAAGCGCCCAAGGACGACGCTCCCGCCGGCGGCATGCCCGGCGGCATGGGCGGTATGGGCGGCATGGGCGGTATGGACATGTAAGTCGCCGATACCGGCAAAGCGCCTGAAACAAAAGCCCCGCGGCGAATGCCGTGGGGCTTTTTTTCTTGGCCGCGCCCAGCAATCAGCGGGAGGGCGGCCACAAGAGCCGCCCCTACGCCAATCCTCTGTCAGGAAATTTCGTAGGAGCAGGCCTTGTGCCTGCCCTTTTGCGACACCCTCTTCAAGGAAGGAAGGGATGGGAGGGTGTCACACGCGAAAAACCTGGCCGGCAAGACGCCATCGGACGGCCTCATTGCCCGCGGTTCTCAGCCCGGCAACTCCGGCAAGGCCATGATGTCATTGCGTTGCCACGTCATGCCATCGGCGAAGACGATCTGATCAATCTGGTACTCGGGCCGGCCACCCAAGTAATGAAGCTGCGCCAGCTTCAAGCTGTCGCCGCTGTTGAACAACAAGTCCAGATCGTTGCCGTTGCGCGTTGCCGCATCCAGGTCCGTGCTGAGCAGGTCGGTAAACTTGATCACGTCCAGCCGGTCGGCGCTGTTGTCCTTCTGTTCGATGACATCCTGACCGAAGCCGCGTGAGAAGATGAAGGTATCGCTGCCACGGCCACCATCGAGCGTGTCGTTGCCAGCGCCTCCAATCAGAGTGTCATCGCCGCTGCCGCCTTTAAACCTAGAAACCGTAGTTGACCGCTTGTTACCTTCAGAAAAGTCGCACGGACGCTGACTTTCGGGACTTCGATAGCCTTCACCGCTTGGGTGAAAGCGCTACGCACCCGATCAGGCCGCCCTCGGGCGCGCTGGCGGCGTTGCTCGTCCTTGCAGGC
>JAITMV010000254.1 GCA_031277295.1 Burkholderiaceae bacterium
TCGCTATCCGAGTCCGAGTCTGAATCAGAGTCCGAGTCACTGTCCGAATCACTGTCGCTGTCCGAGTCCGAATCGGAGTCGCTATCGGAGTCTGAGTCGGAATCACTGTCGCTATCCGAATCGGAGTCGGAGTCGGAGTCCGAGTCCGAGTCCGAATCACTGTCGCTATCTGAATCCGAGTCCGAATCACTGTCACTGTCCGAATCTGAGTCGGAATCGCTATCGGAGTCTGAGTCGGAATCACTGTCGCTGTCCGAATCCGAATCCGAGTCCGAATCGGAATCCGAATCGGAATCCGAGTCGCTGTCGGAGTCTGAGTCGGAATCACTGTCGCTATCCGAATCCGAGTCTGAATCGGAATCCGAGTCACTGTCCGAATCTGAGTCGGAATCGCTATCGGAGTCGGAGTCCGAATCACTGTCGCTGTCCGAATCCGAGTCCGAATCGGAGTCCGAATCTGAGTCGGAATCACTGTCGCTGTCCGAGTCCGAGTCCGAATCGGAGTCGCTATCGGAATCTGAGTCGGAATCACTGTCGCTGTCTGAATCGCTGTCCGAGTCCGAATCCGAGTCACTGTCGTCGATATCGATATTGATCGTCCACAGTCCGGATTCAGCGCCGCGTTTGCTTGCTGCGTTGATAACTAGCGCGGTGTATTCGTAACTCTGGCCGTCTTGCAAGCCGTCGTCGGTGAAAGTCCAGGTCGTGCCGTTGACGGTGGCCTTGCCGATGTCCACCCCGTTGCGCAAAACATGCACTTCTTCGCCAGCAGCCAACACCGCCGACACTGTGCCTGTGATAGCCGGCGAAGTGTCGGCGGTCTTGCCGCCTTTATCGACCGGGCGAGTCTGCGAACCCCGGTCATCCTGTACTCCGGTAATCGTTACTGTCTGGGTCGGCGCCGCGCTCCAAAGCACTTTCACCTCGGAGCTGGTATTGCCCGCTGGGTCCCGCGCCTGCACGGTCACGTTGCCGTCACCTTGTGCGGTCGGCGATTCCAGACTCCATTTGCCGTCAGTGCCGGCCATGGTGGTTCGTTCCGTACCGTCGGACCAGGTGACGGTGATGGTGGAGCCGGCTTCGGCGACGCCCGTCGCATTGGGGCGGCCATTGCCGTCGGGGTCGGAAACGTCTACGGTCGGCGTCGCGATCTTGGTGTCGATGGTAATGGAAATCGGCTCGGAACGATCACTCTCAATGTCGTCCGCGTTGGTTACGGTATAGCTGATGCTGTGTTCCCCATCGAGAATCGGTACGGTGGGTGTCAGGATGCCGGTGGTCGGGTCGTAGACCGCGGGCACCTTCTGGTCGTCAAGGTATAACTTCACATCGCCGGTTAGCCCCTTGCCGACATTGATTCCGGGCGTCGGGTCATCGGTTGCCCGCGCGGTACTGTTTTTGTTCTGGATCGAACCGACGTTGTCCTCGTAGCTGACGGGGCTGTCGGGCCTGCCGTCCTTGCTGCCGCTGCCGCCGCCGTCATCGTCGTCGTCGTCCAAATCCTTGGCCACCTGGACACCGGCGGCCACGCCTAGCACACCCAGAAGAAACGCAACCGCATCGATGCGCTCCTCGGGGACAAACCATCGGATAAGACTTTCGGTAACGCCGTCGTCCGCGCTGGAGAGTGCCTTGGAGAAGTCCACCCAGTAGGCTTGCCCGCCGTCGATGAAGACCAGTTGATCACCGGCTGAGCCGGCGAAGAAAGCGCGGATGGTGAGTTTCGATCCGCCAGCGAATTCCACCACGAGATCGCTGCCTTGACGGGCGAAGTTGATCGCGTCTTCGCGGTGGGCATGGATGACGAAAACTTCATCGCGGGCGTTGTTTGCGGTAACAGTCTGGCCGGGCCCCACTTGCACCGTCACGGCCTGTTGGTTGATGCTGGCCTCCGGCGGGGTCAAGGGAAAACCGCGTGAGCCTGTCATGGCGTTGTTAGGTTCAGTCATGAGTTTGCTTTTGGTTAGGTATCAGTGTTTCATTGCTTGCTTGCCGTCCGCCAAAAAAGCAGTCCCAGCCGGGCCGAAGGCGGCAAGGCGGACAACTGCACGGGACGTGCGAAAGCCGTAAGGCCGCTCCCGCCGTTCATGCGGGGCGGCTGGTGGTGAGGCTAATCGAAAAATAAAAAGCCCTTCCTCCGGGTAAGTAATACCAGCCCTTGGGAGACAGTGCATGTGAACAAATGCCCGGCCAAGCTGGCGCCCAAAAAACGGGCAGGGACGCCAAACTTCGTGCCAGGGAGTTTGCGCACCAGGCTAATTATTGATAAAAAACGATCACGGCTCTTGTACATATCGTAACAGATACAGGCGTAACCAGACCTAACTCAATCATCTCGTCGCGCCCGCACGCTGCCTGAGGCGCGGCAACTATCCCAAAACCGGCCTTCAGGTCGATGGTGCGCCATCCGTGAGGCATGAAACTGGCGCAGTCTCAGCCTCTCGTCATTCCCGCCTTCGCGCCGAATGGCGATGGAGGAGGTTTTGCGCCACGTGGACTCCCGAAAGTGATATTGATCCAATCAAAAGCTGGGAGTTTTCGCTACCCGTGATGGCCCAGAAACGCCAGTGCTCATGCGGGCCGGAGAGGTTTTGCAAAGGCCGACTAAATATAAAACCAGTGCATTCGTGCGCGGGGTAGGGCGCCAAGCGCAGCAGCGCAGCCCCATATTGTGAGTATTTGCTTTTATTTCATTGCTTTGGGTGCGAAGACGCGGTTTTATTTGTGCAGATATAAGTGGCACACTACACTAGGGAACCTCTGAACAAATCTGTCGCGGCTGGCGCATCGCCGCATTCGGGCGGTCTGCGTCGAACGCAAATGCTCGCAATACCACGAGGTATTGCTGTGCTTTGCGCCTCGCATCCCAGCGCCGAATCCGCAGCGCGCTTTGTTCGCGCAGATTTGTTCAGAGGCGCCCTGGGGGCGCCGCAGCCCCGGCCTTCTGAAGCCGGGGTTGCGGCTTTCCGCCCGGCCACGGGGTTCCAAACCGGAGCCAGTTTTACGATCAATGAGCGAGTAAAAACCCATGAGCATCAAAAGCGACCGCTGGATTCGCCGCATGGCGCAAGAGCGCGGCATGATTGAGCCTTTCGAGCCGGGCCAGGTGCGCCAAGTGGAGGGCCGCAAGATCGTCAGCTACGGCACCAGCAGCTACGGCTACGACATCCGCTGCGCGTCGGAATTCAAAATCTTCACCAACATTCACTCCACCGTGGTCGATCCGAAGAACTTCGACGAAAAGAGCTTCGTTGATTTTCACGGCGGCGTGTGCATCATCCCGCCCAACAGCTTTGCGCTGGCGCGCACCATGGAATACTTTCGCATTCCGCGCAACGTGCTGACCATCTGCCTGGGCAAAAGCACCTATGCGCGCTGCGGCATCATTGTCAACGTCACCCCGTTCGAGCCGGAATGGGAAGGTTATGTGACGCTGGAGTTTTCCAATACCACCCCGCTGCCAGCCAAGATTTACGCTGGCGAAGGCTGCGCCCAGGTGCTGTTCTTCGAGAGCGACGAGGTCTGCGAAACCAGCTACAAGGATCGCGGCGGCAAGTATCAGGGGCAAACGGGAGTGACGCTGCCCAAGACATAAGAACGTGTTTACGATCCCGGCACGGGCTTAGCGGGCGCGGGCGAGCACCCCCCCGCGCTGTGCTCTCCCACGCCGGGGAGGGGGAAGGCAAGGGGGGGCATGCCAAGACCGTTCATGGCCGAGGTTATGCGGTTACGGGTGTACCTTGTGCCGGCCTTCGCGCACCGCCTCGCGCACCTCTTGCATCGTGGACAGCAGTTCGCGCACCAGCGAAAGCGCCGTGACGTGTTGCGGGTGTGTGGCTTCAGTCTCGGTGCGCGTGTCGCCCAGCGCCCCCGCAAGCTGGCGAGGCAACTCGGTAATCTTCTGGTATTCCTCGAAGCTCAGCAACACGAGCGAGGGCTTATCGCCATCGGTGATGATGACTGGACCGGCTTTGGCGGCTTCCTTGGCCCGGTCGATGTCTTGGTTCAGTTCTCGGCTGCTCAGCGTGGTCATGGTGGTTTCAGTAAGGCAATCAATTGTCGGGCGCATTATCCTCAAAACGGCAGTTGAACGCATCTGATCCCAGCCGCTCTTGGGCGCGTCCAACCGGTTCAACGCCAAAATGTCCCCCATGACCCGCACCACGCCTTACATCCCGCAACGCCTCGGCGACAGCGAATACTTGCCGCTGCGTCATCTGCATTTACACGTTACCCGCTGGGGCGAGCCGCGCCCTGGCACGCCGCCGCTGGTGCTATTGCATGGATGGATGGATGTGGGCGCGTCGTATCAGTTCATGGTCGATGCGTTCAGTGCCGCGTTTGTGTCGGGCCGCGCGATCATCGCGCCGGATTGGCGGGGCTTTGGCCTGAGCGCGCCGCCGCTGCCGTGCGATCACTACCTGTTCGTCGATTATCTGGGTGATCTGGACGCCCTGCTGGAGCACTATGCGCCGGACGGACAAGTCGACTTGGTCGGCCACAGCATGGGCGGCAATGTGGCTATGCAGTACGCTGGTGTGCGGCCGACGCGTATCCGACGACTGGTGAATCTGGAAGGGTTCGGCATGCCCGCCACCCAGCCCGAGCAGGCGCCGCGCCGGTTGGAGCAATGGCTGGATCAATTGAAACAACTGCGTCGCGGCGAAATCGCCATGAAGCCCTACGGGGGCGCGGACGAAGTGGCCGCGCGCCTGATGAAGAACAATCCCCGCTTGCCGCTCGACAAGGCCGCCTGGCTGGCTCGCCAATGGGCGCGGCCCGCGGGCGATGGCCGCTGGCGGGTGCTGGGCGACGCCGCGCACAAAATCGTCAATCCGTATCTGTTCAGGGTCGATGAAATGCTGGCTTGCTACGCCACCATCACCGCGCCGGTGCTGGCCGTGGAGGCTAGCGACAGCCTCATTGCCGAGCGCTGGAAACGGCACTTCAGCTTGGACGAATACCACCAGCGCCTCAAGCACGTTGCGGACTGCCGCGTTGCCGTGGTGCAAGACGCCGGCCACATGCTGCACCACGATCAACCGCAAGCGCTGGCGCGGCTGCTGGAAGATTTTTTGTGCATCGCCTGACGATAGCCGCTGCCGCACACCGTGGCGCTCGTGTCAGAATGGGTATCGTGAACAACAATCAGAACAGGTTCTTGTTTAGACGCCATGCGCGGCAAAAATAGAGAGCGCCGTCTACGGCGCGTGCCCGCTGCCGCGCTATATTGTGAAGTTGCCGTTTGGTCTTTTCTCCTTTACTCACGTTCATCCCATGCTCTACCAAATCTACGAAACACAGCGCGCTTTGATTGAGCCGTTTGCCGATATGGCCGATGCCGCCGCCAAGCTTTACGGCAACCCGCACACCTTGCCCGGCCAGTTGCCGCTGGCGCAGCGCATGGCGGCCATGTATGCGTTGTTTCACCGCTTGGGCAAGGACTACGAAAAGCCGGAGTTCAGCATCCGCCGCGTGAGTATCGATGACACCGAAGTAGCCATCGACGAGCGCGTTGAGATAGAAAAACCTTTTTGCCAGTTGCGCCGCTTCAAGCGTTTTTCGGACAGCCCGGCGGTGCTGCGCAAGCTCAAAAACCAGCCGCCGGTGCTGATTGTCGCGCCGCTGTCGGGCCACTACGCCACGCTACTGCGCGACACCGTGCGCACTATGCTGCAAGACCACAAGGTTTACATCACCGACTGGAAAAACGCCCGCCTGGTGCCGCTCGCCGAGGGGTTGTTTCACCTCGACGACTACGTGCATTACGTGCAAGATTTCATCCGCCACCTGCAAGCCAAGTACGGTAACTGCCACATCATCAGCGTCTGCCAGCCCACGGTGCCGGTGCTGGCGGCGGTGTCGCTGATGGCCTCGCAAGGAGAGAAAACGCCGGTGACCATGACCATGATGGGCGGCCCCATCGACGCGCGCCGCTCGCCCACTGCCGTCAACAACCTGGCGACGCAGCGCAGCCATCAGTGGTTCGAGAACAATGTGATTTTCCGCGTGCCGCCCAGCTACCCTGGCGCTGGCCGGCAGGTCTATCCGGGCTTCATGCAGCACGCCGGCTTCATTGCCATGAACCCGAGCCGTCACGCCAACAGCCACTACGACTACTTTCGCGACCTCATCAAGGGCGACCAGTCCAGCGCCGAATCGCACCGCAAGTTTTACGACGAATACAACGCCGTGCTCGACATGGATGCCGCCTACTACCTGCAAACCATTAAAACCGTATTCCAGGACTTTGCCCTGCCGGACGGCACCTGGGACGTTCGCTCGCAAAGCGACGGTAAGCTCCAGCGCGTGTGCCCGCAGGATATCCGGCACAGCGCACTGCTGACCATCGAGGGCGAGCTTGACGACATCTCCGGCAGCGGCCAGACTCAGGCCGCGCATGGCCTATGCACCGGTATCCCGGCCGACGAGCGGCATCACATGGAAATCAAGGGCGCCGGTCATTACGGCATTTTCAGCGGCAGCCGCTGGCGTACCGTGGTGTACCCGCAGGTGCGTGACTTCATCGCCCGCCACGCCAGCGACCAGATCCACGGCGAGAGGTGGGTGCCGCTGCAAGAAGGCGTCAGCGGCGCGCTGGTGCCGGCGGCGGCGTTGAAAACCGTCAAACAGTCCACCGTCACCAAACCGAAGCGGGCCCAAAAAACCGTGACGCCCGCGCGACGCCGAGCTTGAGGCAGAGCCTCTAACCCAGTCCCATGAACAACCGCCGGGCTTGGGTCTTGAGCAGCGCCCACGCTCGCTCACCTGCGGCCTTGCTGCCGCAAGACTTGGCAGCGCGTGTACTGGACGCGCTGCCGCAAACTCAGTGCACCCGCTGCGGCCATGCCGACTGCGCCGCCTACGCTCAGGCCGTTGCAACGGGCGCGGCGCCAATCAATCGATGCCCTCCGGGCGGCGCCGAGGGCGTGCGGCGTTTATCAGTGCTGACCGGGCAGCCCGTATCGGCTCTTGATCCGCAATGCGGCATCGAAGAGCCTCGCGGCGTGGCCTGGATCGATGAAACCTGGTGCATCGGTTGTACCCTGTGCATCAAAGCTTGCCCGGTGGACTGCATCGTCGGCAGCAACAAGCGCATGCATACCGTCATTGAGTCTCAATGCACCGGCTGCGCACTGTGCCTGCCTGCCTGTCCGCTCGATTGCATCGTGATGGAAAACACCGACGGCTCGCGCACCGGCTGGGCCGCCTGGTCGCCTGAACAGGCGGCCCAAGCCCGCGAGCGTTATGAATTCACAAGCCAGCGGCGCGAGCGGGACAAACGCGAGCACGCCTGGCGGTTGCAACAAAAAGCCGAGCACAAGCTGGCTCACTTGACTGAACTGACGCATAACGCCAGTGGGCCTGAGCTAAAGCGCAAACGCGCCGTCATCGAGGCGGCTCTGGTGCGGGCGCGCAAAAAGGCGTGAGATGACGTGTCTCATGCAGTTCACGCGGCTGAACGCGTCTTTTTTGCGACACCCTCCAAAGGAGGAAGGCACAATCCGCGTTCGCTGGGGCAGGGTGGAGGCGCGGGCTATTTTTTCGACCGCGTGATATAGCCGCGCCGCCAGAACAACACCAGGATAACCACGGCCAGCAATACCAGCAAGGCGAGCGCGGCCCACATGCCTTCGGTGCTGTGGATCAGCGGCAAGTGCTCGAAGTTCATGCCGAAAAAGCCGGTGAACAGGTTCAGCGGCAGGAAGATGGCGGTCACGGCGGTGAGGGTGCGCATGATGTCGTTGGTGCGCTGGCCCTGGGCGCCGAAATGGATTTGTACCGCCGCTTCGGCCGATTGTTCCAGCCGGTGCGTGTGGTGCAGCACGCGGTCGATGTGCTCAATGACGTCGCGCGCGCGCGCCACCAGTTGATCGCGTCGGCTCTGGGCCAGCGCGGGGTCGGCGGCGTAGGCCGACAGCGGCAACTCGCGCAAGGTGTCGAGCCATTCCTGCATGGCGTCTTGCTGCTCCTCGCACAAATCTTCCAGCAACTGCAAGCGGCGGCGCGCGTGGATTACGTCGCGCCATGCTGATCGCCGCGGTCGGGGTGACAGCAGGTCGCGCTGCACGCGCTCCATTGCGGCGGTCAGGTCCTTGCGCAGTTCGAGGTAGCCGTCGACCATGCTGTTGACCATGCGCAGCACCAGATCGACCGTGCTCTGCGGCACGCGGTTGCGCGCGGCGGCGGAGGTATCGACGCTGAGTTTGGCGTCGGCCAGCAGGCGCTCGATGAAGGTTTGCGCGGTGAGGCAGCCGGCTGAGTGGACGCTGATGAGCAGCTTGTCGAAGATGGCGAAGCCGACCGGGTGCGAGGCGATGCGCGCGAAGATGTCGCTGGCTGGGGCGTCGCCGGGCAAGGCATCGCGCTGCACCTCGGCCAGGCTGGCCAAGCGGCGGAAGATGACGATGTCGTAGATCGAGGTGGCGTCGTAGTTGGACGGGTGCATCTCGCTCATCAGGTCGGCCAGGTGCAAGTCCAGCAGGGCCGATCCGCCCAGGCGCTGCGCGGTCTGTTGCAGCATTCCGGCATGGGCGGATAAGTCGGCGCGGTCGAGGTAGATCCAGACAAAGCCGTCGGCCGGCGCGGCCTCGGGCGGCGCATCGGCATAGCGCAGGCTGTTGGCGGTGACTTCGACGACGTGCACGGTAGATGACCGGAGAATGCCGAGGACTATGCGCTCGCCAGCAGCCGCGCGGCGTCGCGGGCAAAGTAGGTGAGTATGCCGTCGGCTCCAGCGCGCTTGAAGGCCAGCAGCGCTTCCATCATCACCCGGTCGTGATCCAGCCAGCCGTTTTGCGCCGCGGCCTTGAGCATGGCGTACTCGCCGCTGACCTGGTAGGCGAAGGTGGGCAGGCGGAATTCGTCTTTCACGCGCCGCACGATGTCGAGGTACGGCATACCGGGCTTGACCATCACCATGTCGGCGCCCTCGGCGATGTCGAGGGCGACTTCGCGCAGCGCCTCGTCGCTGTTGCCAGGGTCCATTTGATAGACCTTCTTGTCGCTTTTGCCCAGGTTCGAGGCCGATCCCACGGCGTCTCTGAACGGTCCGTAAAAAGCGCTGGCGTATTTGGCGCTGTAGGCCATGATGCGGGTGTGGATGTGGCCTTTGGCTTCCAGCGCCTGGCGGATGGCGCCGATGCGGCCGTCCATCATGTCGCTGGGGGCGACGATGTCCACGCCAGCGGCGGCCTGCGTCAGAGCCTGCTTGACGAGCTGGCCGACGGTTTCGTCGTTCAGGATGTAGCCGGTCTGGTC
>JAITMV010000054.1 GCA_031277295.1 Burkholderiaceae bacterium
GAAGGTGCGAACGGTGAGTCCAAGGACTCGAACCACAAGGACTGGACCGACATCAAGTCGTTCTCATGGGGCGCGACGCAGCCCGGCAGCATGAGCAGCGGCGGCGGTGGGGGTGTGGGGAAGGCGAGCTTCAAAGACCTGAATGTTGTAGCGCTCCTCGACAAAGCCGCGCCTGCGATACTGAAGAACTGCATCAGCGGCAAACACTTGAACAAGGTCGAAATCTCGATCTGCAAAGCTGGAGGTGCGCAGGTCGAATACACCCGTGTCACGTTGGAAGAAGTGATGGTCACCGGCGTTGAGTACTCGGCTGATCTCCAATCTGATGCAATACGCGCGGTGTACTCTTTCCAAGCCGCCAAAGTCAAGCAGCAGTACTGGGAGCAGACCGACAAGGGCGGCAAGGGCCCCGAGACCCAGGTGGGCTGGAACATCAAGGAAAACAAGGAAGCCTAAACGCTTACCTGCCAATGTCCGTGACGCCAATGCCTCGCGCAAAGGTGGGCGGCGCGGTCATTGTATGAAGATCGACCATATCGTCCAAAGGATGAATGAATGATGAAACAAAACGCTCAAGCCAAGATTTTATTCACAATTATATTGGCAATTAGCTGCCTCATTGGATGCAGCCAGCAACTGCAAAAGCGGGTTGATGATGCAGACAGTTTGAAGCAATCTCTTGCCCGACTCAACGGAGTTTATACGTGGCAGGCTGACATCCAGCGGTATGATTTCTCAGCCAAATCCGAATTGGAAAAAATCTTATCCGGCACACCTCCCAAGCAGGTAGTTGAAATATTGATTGAATGCCTTGACGATACATCTTCATCAGCATCGGTTCTGAACGAAAAACGAGTATTTCTTGGGATTGTCTGCTACGAAGGGCTTTCTCAGCTCGTCTATTATGAACCAACAGATGCGACTGGCGACATTGACACGCAATGGCCTGGATTTATTTCGCCAACCGCATCGCCCCAGGAGATGCGCAATGCGAAGACGGAATGGAAAAAGGCGCAAACAACAAATCGTTTGATTTTCCAATAAAAATCAACGCTAGAATCGTAACATGATAGAAAGGAGTTTACATGGCGCAAATACCTTCTCTTATAAATGGCGTTTTAGTTCAATTCAGTGGCGTTGTCGTAAACGACGTTGATCAACGGGTAATCGATGCCCTCGAACTGTGCATTAACCCTCATGTTGCCACAGGCCATTCGCTAACCAGCATCTACATATCTTCCGCGTTCGACTCACATCAAATTCCCAGCCGTCACATGCAGCATAAAGCTGTGGACATATCGCGTATCAATGGAATCAGAATTGCAGTTGGCTATCCGCAAAACACCTCTTTGAAAGCCATTGTTGACACAATTCAGGATACGTTTGAAGGATATTCGGACAAGCGTGAAAATTTTGGCCCACACATTAAAAAGAAAATGGGCATGTCCTGGAATATTGCTGGGCATAATGATCATATTCATTTGTCGGTAAACTGACAACGCCGCAGCCCGACAGCATGAATGGCGGCGGTGATAGCGCGGGCAAGACAGCCTCCAATATAAATTGAACCCACGTGGAGAAGCATCATTCGGTAATGCGGTGGAAGAGCAAGCGTAGGGCGGGGTTCACCCCGCCATCTCCCCATAGGCGCTAACCTAAGCTCCGTCATTCCCGCCTGCGCGCATAGACGTTAACTCAAGGGTTTTTCGCTTTGTCTCGCACCTTTAAAACCGTTCAGGCTGAGCTTGGTCGTTGCCCTGCACCCCGGCAACGACCAAGTTCAGCCTGAACGGGTTGAGAGGCGGAAAAGCCCTTAGGTTAGTGCCTATGGCCATCTCCCGGTTTCGTGAAGCGGCGCAATGGCGGGGTGAACCCCGCCCTACGCTTGCTATCTTTTTGTAGGCAATTGTTTGGCGTCTACACCCGATGCGTTCCTGCAGAGGGGGGGTGAATAAATCCGCCATCCTCGCGTATCCCATCATCAGGCCAGCACAAGGCTCGCGCCTACAAGCTCACACTCCCAGCGGATCGACGTCGATGGCCCAGCGCACCAGTGTCCGGTGCTCGGGTGCGCTGCGCAGACTGTGCAACAGGGGTTGGCAGGCGCTCAGCACGCGCTGCAAGGCGGTGCGTGAGGCGCTTTCGATGAGCATTTGCGCGCGCTCGATGTTCGCCACGCGCTGTACCGTCAGCGGCACTGCCGGATACCAGGCAACTTGCTCCAGCGCGCTGCTTAGTGCCGCGTCGCCGGCCAGCGTGTGTTGCGCGGTTTGGCGCGCGGCGGTTAAAAAAGCTTGCGCGGCCAGTTGGGTGCGCGCCTCGGCGCGCAGCAGCGCCAGGTAGGAAAACGGCGGCAAGCCGGCTTGGGCGCGCGCGGCCAGTTGGGCGGCGGCGAAGGCCGGGTAGTCGTGCGCGGCCAGCGCTTCGTACAGAGGGTGGCGGGGGTGGCGCGTCTGCAACCACATTTCGCTCGCCGCGCCGCTGGCGGCGTCGCGCCCGGCGCGGCCTGCGGCCTGCATGAGCAGCGCAAACAGCCGCTCGGGAGCGCGAAAGTCGCTGGCAAACAGCGCTGCATCCGGCTGCACGGCGGCCACCAGGGTGACGCGGCGAAAATCGTGGCCCTTGGCGATCATCTGGGTGCCGACCAGCACGTCCATCTCGCCGGCGTGAAAGCGCGCCAGTTGGGCTTGCAACTGATCTTGGCCGCGCGTGCTGTCGGCGTCGATGCGGGTAATGCGCGCGGGCGTGCCGTCGGGACGGCGCACGTCGGCCAGCAAGTCGGCAAGGCGTTCTTCCAATTGCTCGGTGCCGCGCCCCCACGCACCCAGATCGACATTGCCGCAAACCGGGCAGGCGCGCGGCACGCGCTGCGTCAGGCCGCAGTGGTGGCAGCGCAGCGTGCGGTCGATTTTGTGGAATACACGGTAGGCGGAGCAATGAGGACATGCGCTGCTCCAGTCGCAGTCGGGGCAGTGCAACTGCGGCGCCCAGCCGCGCCGGTTGAGCAGCAGCAGCGCCTGCTGGCCGCGCGCTACCCGCTGGCCAATGGCGGCCAGCAGCGGCGGCGCGATCAGCGCGCCTTTGGGCTGCTGGCTCATGTCGATGCGGCGCACGCGCGGCAGGCCGGCATCCGCGGTTTCGGCCCCAATGCGGCGCGGCATGACAAGGCGCCGGTAGCGCCCCGGCCCGCCGTCGGCAGCCGGTGTGCTGGCATACCAGCTTTCCAGCGACGGCGTGGCCGAGCCGAGCAACACCTTGGCGCCCACCAGCCGCCCGCGATAGACCGC
This sequence comes from Burkholderiaceae bacterium, assembly GCA_031277295.1. GTDB lineage: Bacteria > Pseudomonadota > Gammaproteobacteria > Burkholderiales > Burkholderiaceae_C > Ottowia. The sequence goes on from JAITMV010000054.1 coordinate 3,288, forward strand.
CAGATCGCGCGCCGAGTAGCGCGCGCCTTCTTGCTGCTTGTAGCTGGAGTCGTGTTCCTCATCGACCACAATCAAGCGCAAATGGGGCATTGACGCCAGCACCGCCACCCGCGTGCCCAATACGATGCGCGCGCTGCCTGAGTGCGCCGCCAACCAGGCCGTTAGCCGCTGCGCCGGGGTCAAGCCGCTGTGTAATGCGACGATGGCGTGTGCGCCGTGACGCGGTGCAAAGCGCTGCATGAAGCGGGCTTGCAGTTGCGGCGTGAGATTGATCTCTGGCACCAGCACCAGCGCCTGTGCCAAGGTATCGCGCGCCAGCAACTGTTCGGTGGCGTGCATGTAGACCTCGGTTTTGCCGCTGCCGGTGGCGCCGAATAGCAGGAAGGGGCCGCCGTGTTGTTCGATCTCGGCCAGCGCGCGGGACTGCTCGGGGGAGTGGACGATGGACGCCGCCGCGGGACAGGCGGCTCCGCTGGCCGCGCAGCAAGCCGCGTCAAGGCGCTCGTGGCCCGGCTTTGCCGGGGCGTCGCTGAGGTAGCGTTTCAAACGCCGCGCCATCTGAGCGCCGGTTTGTGTGCGCAACTGCGGCGGCAGCGCGGCCAGCGCCACCTCGCCCAAGGCGCGCTGGTAGTAGCGCGCGGTGAATTCGATCAACTGCCGCCAATCGGTCGCGAGCGGCGGCAAACCGTCGAACACCCCGGCCACCGGGCGCACCTGCGGCGCCAGATCGGGCGCGGGCGGCTGGGCGGCGCCCCAGACCACGCCCAGTACCTCGCGCTTGCCCAACGGCACGCGCACGATGCTGCCCGCCGCCAGCGCGCGGCAGGCGCGGTATGTGAGCGGCATTCCTAACCCGCTGTGCGCGGGGGTGGGGACGGCAACGGTCAGCCAATGACTCATGCCGCGCGTCCGTCAGGGCTGTTTTTTACTTGCACTTCCAGGTTTAACTCGTTGATTTACATGAGAAACAGAAACCCTCCCCAATTTCTGTGGGTAACTTTGTTGACAACGCTTCGACACGTCCGCACAGCCGTTCAACCACAAGGGTTTAGCTTGTGTTGCCCGCCAAAACAGCACACACACGAACCTATATGAATCAATAAGTTATACCGTCACAATGTTTTGCCGCGTGGCGGCTTCTGATATGCCGGTTTTGCCGAATCATGTTTTTGGTTTTTGTGCATAAGTTAGGCGCTCTGAAACATTTTTTACAACCGACATTGATATCAGGGCTTGACTTTGGCGTCGTCTGAGCGTAAAGGCAAGCGCATTGCCTCCTACGGGGCGACGGCGGGCCGCATCTTCCTCGAGTGGAGGTGCACCTCGTCCACCAGATGCGCCACGTGCTCAGGCGGGGTGAACTGACTGATGCCGTGTCCCAGGTTAAAAATATGACCGCTGCGCCAAGGGCCAAAGGCTTCGAGCACGCGGCGCGCTTCGGCGCGGATGACCTCGGGTGGCGCAAACAGCACGCTCGGATCGAGATTGCCTTGCAGCGACTTGGACGCGCCGGCCAGCAGCGTCCGCGCACGTCCCAGGTCAATCGTCCAATCCAAGCCGATGACGTCGCAATCCAGCCCGCGCATCTGTTCAAGCCATTGACCGCCCCCTTTGGTGAAAACAATGCGCGGTACGGCGGCGCCGTCGGCCGTGGTGCGCTTGAGTCGCGCCAGTACGCGCGCCGTATAGGCCAGACTGAAGGTCTGAAACGCTCCTTCGGCCAATACGCCGCCCCAACTGTCGAACACCATCACCGCTTGCGCGCCAGCGTCGATCTGGGCATTGAGGTACTGCGCCAGTGCGTCGGCATTGACTGCCAGCAGCCGGTGCATTAAATCGGGCCGGGCATACATCAGCGTCTTGACCTGGCGGTAGTCGTCGCTGCCGCCGCCTTCGACCATGTAGCAAGCCAGCGTCCAAGGGCTGCCGCAAAAGCCGATCAGCGGCACCCGGCCAGCCAACGCGCGGCGTATCGACGCGATGGCATCGAACACGTAACGCAGCCGCGCCATGTCCGGCACGACCAATTGATTTATCGCCGCCTCATCGCGCACCGGGTAGGCAAAGCGCGGGCCTTCGCCTTCCTGAAACGACAGGCCCAGCCCCATCGCGTCGGGTACGGTCAGAATGTCTGAAAACAAAATCGCCGCATCCAGCGGATAGCGCTCCAGCGGTTGCAGCGTCACTTCGGTGGCAAACTCGACATTGGTCGCCAGCCCCATGAAGCTGCCCGCCCGCTCGCGCGTGGCGCGGTACTCCGGCAAATAGCGTCCGGCCTGACGCATCAGCCAGATCGGGGTATGGGTCGTGGCCTGCCCCAGGCAGGCGCGCAAAAAGGTGTCGTTTTGTAATGTAGGAAGGCTCATGGCTCAATTGTCTCAGAGCCTATGAATAAATTTGGCGTTTGGGCCAACAAAGTCGCTAAAACGTGCCCGATCTAGTGCAGTGTTGCGCACTTCTTGGCTCGGCGCGTGCTCCATGTGGTTCAAGGCGTCTTTCGGAGGCTGCCCCCCTCGGGGGGTAGCGCCCCATGCAAAGCAGGAAAAAATGTGAAGTCCGCCGATACGCCGGATTCTGTGCGCGGCGGTTGCCCGCTCGCGTGACCGCCATCCATCTGGGCCGGGGGTCGCCCACCCGGCTCGGTGCCACCTACCCGTTGGCAAGAGCGGGCCGCTCCAAAGCCAACCTACTTGGTGTTGCTGCGCGCAGAGATTGCCCGTTTCACCCGAACTTAAATCGGCTCGTCTCTGTTGCTCTGATCCTCACCTCACGGTGGAGAGCCGTTAGCTCCTGCGCTGCCCTGTGCAGTCCGGACGTTCCTCCAGTGCGCCCTTTCGGGCCTTGCACCAGCGGCGGTCTGGCGGGCTTCACGAGCCGATTATCCTGGAAACCGCAGGAAGCGCGCAGGTTGGGTGTGGATGCCAAACAATTGCTTACAAAAAAATAGCGCATTTCCGGCGTGAATGAAGATATAGTAAGTCACTGCTCGCTGATCAACGCGGCGGATTGCCAGGTTGCCGATTCGTTGCGGCAGCCAACTTCAACCCCGTGCCCGCGACAGGCACACCTTCACAAGGAGAACCCCCATGGCCACAGACATGTTCATGAAAATCGAGGGCGTCAGCGGCGAGTCCAAAGACGCCAATCACAAAGATTGGACCGACATCAAGTCATTCGAATGGGGCGCGACGCAGCCCGGCAGCATGGTCAGCGGCGGCGGCGGGGGTGTGGGCAAGGCGAGCCTTGACGACCTCAGTGTTGAGGCGCTCCTCGACAAAGCCGCGCCAGCAATACTGAAAAACTGCATCGCCGGCAAGCACCTGAACAAAGTCGAGATCTCGGCCTGCAAAGCCGGCGGCCAGCAGATCGAGTACACCCGCATCACGCTGGAAGAAGTGATGATCACCGGCGTCCGGTACCTCTCAGACCCCAAAATCGACGCGGTGCGCGTGCTGTACTCCTTCCAGGCCGCCAAGGTCAAGCAGCAGTACTGGGAGCAAACCGACAAGGGCGGCAAGGGCGCTGAGACGCAGGTCGGCTGGAACATCAAGGAAAACAAGGAAGCCTGAAAACGCTTGCTCTTCGCGCCTGCGCCCGTGACGCCAGAGATGGGCGTCACGGGCGGGGCACGGTTTGTCAGACCTCTTACCACCTTGGTTATTTCCGCACATGCGGGAGTCCATATCATCGCAAAGGAGAATTTGTTATGTCATTCGACATTGAGGGGGCTGTGTCTTATGCTCGGTTGCATGCTAAGCCTAAGTCTGGAAGTGAATGCGCAAAATTCACTAGACGAGCCATTAGCAAAGGCGGTATTAATATTGGCCATACAGAAAGCGCTAAAAACTATGGTCCTAACTTGGAGCAAGCCGGATTTGTTCGTGTTTATGGCTCTCCACAAAAAGGTGATGTTGTCGTAATGCAGTCTTACCCTGGCGCGACCGGACCAAGTGTTCATGGGCATATGGCTATTTATGATGGATTCAAGTGGATTTCTGATTTTGTACAAAAGGACATATATCCGGGTTCGAGTTATAGGCAGCACAAACCACCATATCAAATTTATCGCTACTCAGGAGAGTAATCATGTTTAAAAGATTATTTTTTGTTATCACGCTTGTACTACTCCCGATATTCGGCATGGCCCAGACATCGACGCCGGAGAGTACGGTTAGATCTTTTTATACATGGTATATTCCCTATGGAATGGAAGATGATTTATCCAAGAATAATTGGCCCATTGCAGATGATAAAATGTTTGAATTTGTTGACCCGCTCGCTGTCAAGCAAATAAGAGCCGCTTATGATGCATGTGGTGATGAAGATTGCATGGGGGCCGATTACTTTACCAAAGCACAGGATTGGGATGAAAAAGACTGGCTAAAATATATGACTATTTCCAAGCCGCTTTATTCCGGCAACAAGGCTATAGTCACCATCCAGCTTGGGAGCAGTTATGCCCTCAAGAAAGGCGCAAGAAATCACCTGATCGTGATCCTTAAAAAAAATAGGAAAAAATGGTTGATTACCGATGTGGCGGATGCGAATGATCGGCAGGAATAGAGCCTGAATCCGTGACCTCAAGAGGGAAAGCATCGTACCCGCAAGGTGAAGGGTTCCCCCCCTGAAGTCACGGATTGAGGAAGGAAAAGAACCATGTTCAAAAGA
>JAITMV010000136.1 GCA_031277295.1 Burkholderiaceae bacterium
GCGCTGATCGGGCCGGACAAGGCGCTGGGCAAGCAGATCAAGGAAGTGCATGAAACCGTGGCCACCATCGGCTACGGCCTGATCGGGCTGCACGCGGCGGCGGCGCTGTTTCACCACTACGTGATGCGCGACAACACCTTGCTGCGGATGCTGCCGGCGCGCAAGGGCGGCTGACGCGCGCTCATCCGGGTCGGGTTTTCTTCATTTGGCGCGCTCGCCGCCGGGCTTTTTCCCCTTGAAGCTCCACCACGGCAGCAGCCGGCTCAGCGATTGCACGCCGCCGCTGTCGGCGTTTTCGTAGCCCGGCAGGGTGCCCAGCCGGTGCTGCCAGGCCCGGCTGCGCAGCAGCGTCAGCAGGGCCTGGATCGCGGGCTGGTCGAGCGCGGCTTTGAGGCAGGCGAGGTGGTAGCGTTCATGCACCAGGGGAACGAAGCCCAGCCCCGCGCCGCGTGCGGCGGATTCGATGCCCAGGCCCGCGTCGGCCTGGCCGGAGGCGATCGCCTGCGCCACCGCGGCGTGTGAAGGCTCGTGGCGCACATGAGCGGCGAACGCGCCGGCGTCGAGCCGATGGCGTTCCAGCAACTCATCGAACAGCACGCGCGTGCCCGTGCCCAGCGGCCGGTTCACGTAGCGCGCCCCACGCTCGGCGACGTCGCGCAGGCCGCGCAAACCCAGCGGATTGCCGGGCGCGACGATCAGCCCCTGGGTGCGCCGCGCGAAGCCGATCAGCTTGTGCAGCCCCGGCTTGAGCAGCGGCTTGTAGGCGCGCTGCGCCGCCGACCCGCTGGGCGAGTGCTCCAGCGTGTGAAAGCCCGCCATCACGCAGCGCCCCTGGTTGAGCGCGCCGATCGCGTCCACGCTGCCCGTGAAGCGGATGTCCAGGTGCAGCCGCGCCGCCGCCGCCGCGTGATCGCGCAACAGCACCAGCGCATCGTCGTGGCTCGCATGCAGGCTCAACATATGAATGCGGTCGTCGAAAGCCAGCGCGAACGCGCGTTCCAGATCGGCGTGCAGCGCCTCGATCTGCGGCGCGAGCCGCGCCTGAGCCTGGCGCTCGGCCCACAGCAGCTTGTCGCCGAACTCCGACAGCGAAGCCGATCGGCCCGGCTCGCCCGCGACCAGCGCATGGCCGAGCACACCCTCCCAGCGCTTGAGCTCGCCCCACACGTGGCGGTACGAGAAGCCGAGCGCGCGCGCCGCCGCCGAGATGGAACCTTGCTCGCGCACGGCGTGCAGCAGTTCCATCAGCGGATTGCGGATCGGCGCGCGGCCGGCGCGGCGCGGCGTGATGGCGTAAGAGAGTTCGATCTGGTTCACGGACGAAGGATTATGCAGAGGCTTCCGATCACTTATGCAATGAATTGCATAGGTCGGACTTTTGCCTGTCACACACTGCGTGACTAATCAGGTTCCTTCCGCATGAACACTTTCTCCGACAGCGTCGCCGCCGCCGGTCAGCTCCTTGTGTCGGGCGATCCGGCGCTGCTCGCCATCGTCGGCCGCTCGCTGGCGGTCAGCGCGACGGCCTGCCCGCTCGCCTGCGGCGCCGGGCTGATGTTCGGCGCCTGGCTCGCGGTGGCGCGCTTCGCCGGGCGCGGGCTGCTGCTCGCGGCGCTCAACACGCTGCTGGCGCTGCCTTCGGTGGTGGTCGGCCTCGTGATCTACCTGCTGCTGTCGCGCTCGGGGCCGCTGGGCTTCCTGGGCTGGCTGTTCAGCTTCAAGGCGATGGTGCTGGCGCAGACGATCCTGGTGCTGCCGGTCGTCACCGCGCTGACGCGCCAGACCATCGAGGACGCCGACCGCGCCCACGGCGAACAGTTGCGCTCGCTCGGCGCCGGCCCGCCGGTGCGCGCGCTGCTGCTGGTGGCCGACGAACGCTACGCGCTCGTCACCGTCGTCATCGCCGCCTTCGGACGCGCGGTGTCGGAGGTGGGCGCCGTGATGATCGTCGGCGGCAACATCGACGGCTTCACGCGCGTGATGACCACCGCCATCGCGCTCGAAACCGCCAAGGGGGATTTGCCGCTGGCGCTGGCGCTGGGGGTGATTCTGCTGGGCGTGGTGCTGCTGCTCAATCTGGCGATCACGGCACTGCGCGGCTGGCGCGAGCGCGTCGATGGCGCGGCGGTCGATGCGGCGGCGGGGCGGCATCTGGAGGTGGCGTCGTGAGCGGGAGGCGTTTGCACTCACCCTCGCCCTCTCCCGCAGGCGGGAGAGGGAGCAATACCGGTGTCTTACTCCCTCTCCCGCTTGCGGGAGAGGGCCGGGGTGAGGGCAACAGCCCCCGCAAAGCACCCGGCCAAACAGGGGGACCGGCATGACCGATCCCCTTTTCACCCTGCACCACATCGGCGTGCGCTTCGGCCGCGTGCGGGCGCTTGCCGATGTCACACTTTCGATCCACCCCGGCGAACACGTCGCGCTGATCGGCGCCAACGGCAGCGGCAAGAGCACGCTGCTGCGCGTGCTGAACGGCCTGGCGCCGCACGCCGAAGGCGCGTTCGCAAGCCGCTCGCCGCGGCGCCGGCAGGCGATGCTGTTCCAGCGCCCGCACATGCTGCGCGCCAGCGTGCGCAACAACGTCGCGCTCGCGCTCTGGCTGCACGGCGCGCCGTGGCGCGAGGCGCAACGCGAAGCCGCCGCCGCGCTCGCCCGCGTCGGTCTCGCCGGTCTCGCGGATCGCAATGCGCGCACGCTGTCGGGCGGCCAGCAGCAGCGCATGGCGCTGGCGCGCGCCTGCGCGCGGCAACCCGAGGTGCTGCTGCTCGACGAGCCGACCGCCAGCCTCGACCCCACCGCCAAGCGCGAGGTCGAAACCCTGATCGCCGATGCCGCGCGAGGCCGCACGCTGGTGTTCGCGAGCCACAACCTCGGCCAGGTCAAGCGGCTGGCGAGCCGCGTGATCTACCTCGAACAGGGCCGGCTGCTGGCCGATCTGCCGGTGCATGATTTCTTCAATGGGCCGCTGCCGGACGCGGCCCGCCAATTCGTCAAAGGAGAGCTGGTATGAGACTTGTCGGCGCGATCGCCCTGTCATGCGCCGCGCTGGCCGCGAACGCGCAAACCATCACGATGGCCTCCACCACCTCGACCGAGCAATCGGGCCTGTTCGGCCGCCTGCTGCCGGCCTTCAAGCAGGCCACCGGCATCGACGTGAAAGTGGTCGCCGTCGGCACCGGCCAGGCCATCGACATGGCGCGGCGCGGCGACGCCGACGTGCTGTTCGTCCACGACACGGCGGCCGAAGAAAAGTTCGTCGCCGACGGCTTCGCGGAAAAACGCTTTCCCGTCATGTACAACGACTTCGTCCTCGTCGGGCCGCGGAACGACCCGGTCGGCGCGAAGGGCAACGACATCGCCGCCGCGCTCGGCAAGATCGCCGCCGCGGGCGCGCCCTTTGTCTCGCGCGGCGACAAGAGCGGCACCGACGCCGCCGAGCGCCGCCTGTGGACGCAGACCGGCCTCGGCGCCGCCGGCCAGCCGGTGAGCAACGACAAGAAGGGCGCCGGCTACAAGGAATGCGGCTGCGGCATGGGGCCGGCGCTCAACATGGCCGCGTCCAGCGGCGGCTACGTGCTGGCCGACCGCGGCACCTGGCTGAGCTTCAAGAACCGCGCCGGCCTCGCGGTGCTGGTGCAAGGCGACAAGCGCCTGTTCAACCAGTACGGCGTGATGGCGGTGAGCACGGCCAAATTCCCGCAACTCAACGGCGCGGGCGCGCGGAAGTTCGTCGATTGGGTCATTTCACCGGCCGGGCAGTCGGCCATCGCCGGTTACGAGATCGGCGGCGAGCCGTTGTTTTTTCCGAACGCCAACCGGTGATCGGCATGAAAACGGCGCAGCAGGCCGCGCGCCTGCCGCGCAATCAGGGACTCCCGGCTAGGCCGCTGCCGAAGGCGGTCGGCCTGGACACAATGTCAGGTTTGATGGCTTTTACTTGCGTTGACTGCCGTAACCCGGCCGCCTGCGGTCATGCTTGACCACGAGGACGATGATCTCTTGAGCAGTAGCCCGGTAGATCACGGTGTATGGAAATACCTTCATGGACAAGCCACGCCTGCCGCCTGAGCGAGGCGATCCGATTTGTGGGTACTCGCGTAATAGCGATACAAGGCGTTTGAACTCGCCTATAAACCGGCCAGCAACGAGTGAAGAGCCCTTTTGCTCGTAGAACTCTGCCGCCTCATGCAGGTCTTGCTCTGCCTCCGGATGAATTGTGACGTTCATCCAGGGAACCTGGCTTCCAGTCTTGCTATGGCTACATCCGCGGACACTGCAACCCTGGCCCCAAGCCCTTGCTCTCGCTTCTCGGCAAGCGCATCCCATGCCGCCTCGGCTTCGGCGTCAACATCGAGGCTGGCGATCAGACGATCGAGTAACTTTGCCCGATCCGAAGGAGGCAGATGGAGGACTTCAGTTTGCAGGACTTCAAAGGCGATAGACATGACGGCTCCCAATGGAGGGGGTAGGCACAATAGAAACCGAGGACACTACCCGAATGAAGCAAAAACTCTCTGCTCTGAGCACAGAGTCAGAGTGAGAGTCGCTGCGCCCAGTAACCTGGGCGTTTGCGGTGGGGTGCAACTGCAAGGACATGCACAATGTCACCAGCCGTGCGATAAATGAGGCTAAAAGGAAAGCCGTGAAAATGTAAAAGACGAATACCCGGCGCCTGAATTATTTTGTAGCGATCTGGTGCGTCGCAGACCCTCGACAGTGCTGAGTGAAAGGCGGCATGGTAACGCTGCCCCAAGCCGGGTACACGAGCCTCGTAGTAGGCGACTTGCTCCTCGTGTTCCAGCGCAGCTGCTGGGTGGATAGCGTAGTTCACTTGAACCGAGCTTGAACTCGACGCTCAAGTTCGCTTGCCGGCACAAGCTGAACTTTGCCTGCATCGATCTCGCGCGCACGGCGCGCAGCCTCCGCAAGCCACAGTTTTTCAGCTTCTTCGGCAGAGAGTAGGTCCAAACTTTCCAAGAGGCGCTGAGCAAGCTTGGCTCGCTTAACGAGCGGAAGGCTAAGGGCCTCTTTTTGGATGGTACTTAAGCTCATAGTGACGATGATAACCGTGGACCGGGTGGAACTCAAGCTGCCTGAAGGTTAAGCCAAGAGCAACTATAAGCTGACTTGAGCCGGATATAGCGCAAGAAATTGAAAACCGCCGAGATTGAATATAGAAATAACGAATTTAACCTGATACCCAAGGCTAAGCGGCGGTGAAGCCGCCCGTCTTGGGTCGAATATCAGGCGCAAGGCGACTGAACATATCACTTAGAATCCCAGTGAACGCAACCAATCGACAAGAGCCGAACCAATGACATTCGGCACTTCCATGTGCCCCCCGGACATCGACATGTAAACGCTCTTGTCGTGTTTTGGCGCATGTTTGAAAATGGACTCCTCGGCAACAGCAGCGATAGGATCGCCGGCGCCAACCGCCATGAAAATCGGGATAGGCGTGGCAATGGCAGCTGCTGTCTTGGGCATGTTACCCAGACCTTCGGGGTCAAGATATGAGAAATATGCTTCCGCGGAAGTCCGAACGGATCTTAATTGGCCTTGATTCAAATCGTCGAAGCTGGCGCTATCGCTTCCGGCGCCAGAGTCAATCATTTCCTTTGCCTTGGTAACACTTGGCTCAAGGCGTTTTCGAAATACATTGGACTGTGGCGTATGGCCCGGTGCCAATACAACAATGGCATCTACGAGCCGCCCGCTGGCTGCATAGGCCAGGGCGGCATTGGCTCCAATGCTTTGGCCTGCGATAACGATTTGAGAAACGCGATAACGATCGCGCAGGCTTTGAGCGGCTGCTTCAATTTCAACAAGCGCCTTAGCGTAGGGCACATCATATTGGCGCTGAAATGACCAGGGCATCATAGGAGTTGCCACCTTGTATCCTGCATCCTCAAGTTGCCCGGCCAGTTTCATGACGGATGTCGGCTGACGATCCCATTTGCCATGAAGTAACACGATGCCTACATTGCCTTCCGCCGCTTGTGCAGAAAAAAATAAAAGGCACAGTGCAGCGGCTATCAAAGCGCGTATGGTTTTAATCATGAAAGTCTCCTTATCGGTTTTTTAAAAATGTGAGTCTGATTCAAAGAGATAAAGGTCTTCGTCATTTCCGCTTTCGCGGGAATGACGAAGCTCCAAGGTAGTTTTTATCTTTTTGAACGAGAAATGGAATAATGCGCCAGCTAAGCCTCTGCCGAAGGCGATCGGCTTGCGTCAATATCAGGCGTAAGGCCGTCAATTTATTCATAAATTACCCGTCGACTCTCCGGTCAGCCGAAGAACAAGCGCAACGGCTGCAAAAGGCCATAGCTCCAAAAGAAAGAACCACGATTGCAACCGCGACGCTCAAGCCGGGCCCGCCGCATCTCATTGTCGGGCTATATTCGCGGCAGGCGGCTGTGCTCATCTATTTCAATAATTCAATAATCTTCATGACAATCTGGACAATCGAAAAAACTCCAGCGGCAAGTCCGCCAAAAACCATGGCGGCTCGCCCCACCCAATCGGGCAACAGGGGGAATCTCTCGGTGACCCGGATTGGTACTGTCATACCGCCGCGAACTGTCCCGTTATCTACAAACTCCAGCCGGATGAAGTGCTCGCCATGATGCTCTGAAAACAACAGCACCCGCGCTGGATGAGATGTGAGAGTCTTGGCCGTGGTGTCCTGCTGGTCGGGCTGGATTCGAAAAGCCGGGCCGGAGACACGCAGCTTAATTGGCGTGGCGCCGTCAAGACCTCCTGTGGCCACCATCGCGGCCTCATCAAAACGCGCAGGAAATACATTGAGCATCTTCCTTGAAAGGCGTTGCTCGATTTCTTCGCGGCTTGGGTTTCCTTCCTGCTGAAGGCTGATATCAGAGACATGCTCCGTGAGTCCTACCGTCAGCTCAAACGTAGAGTGTGATTTCACTGTTTTCTGGACTCGCACGTTGCAAAGCCAATATGTGACCAAGATTGCAACGTGCCCTATCGAAGCGGGTGATAGATGAACGCCCCGCCGCCCAACATAAAAAAGGAAAGCGAGAACACCGACGGCGAACCACCCAATGGCAACCGCTTTGTAGATCTCGGGGGTCGTCCCGGCCGGCAAAAATCGAAACGTGAGCGCAAGAACAACAAGCCAAATCAGAGGCAAAAACCATACGCCCGGTGATCCCTTCAGGGAGTTTGAATGGGTCTTGGTTTTTAACGCAAAATAACCTGCAATGGCGAGGCAGATGCCAATGCCGATGACGAGAGGAGCTAAGTTGATGATGGCTTGAATTTCCATGTTGTCTTGATGGTGGTGCAGCCTAACGCTTACGCTAATACCCCAGGTTAATCAGCGGCGTAGCCGCCCGGGTTGAGCCGTGTATTAGGTATCTTTCCATGAATTATATTTAGTGCGAGTGAGATCATTTATGTATTTGCTCAAATCTGTATTTGTCGGAAAATGCGGAAGATTTTTGGAGAGAAGATAACGCTCTTTAGCAATGGCAAAAACCTCATCGTCCTCCATGCATTTCATGGTTTCAAATTTCTTAAAAATATCATTATCAATAATATGCACTATTTCAGGCGGATCACCAACAAGAACCCAGTGGCCGCCATACGATTTCACGGCGAGCGCAACCTCGGCATCAGATATGGCTGTGGCGAGTTTAATGAGTTTCTTGCGATTCATAACTATTGAAGCCTAATACCCGAAGTTAACCGGCGGCGAAGTCGTTCGGGCTGAACCGTATATTAGACAGAGTGTTAAGTGTTTTCATTTTTACGCTTAGAGCGAAGGTGAAAATAAAATGGAAGGCCGATCATTAGCACAGCCCCAGCAATAAAGAAAACCCAAGCAGACCACCACTGCGATAGGAACCATAAGCCAGCGGCTCCTGCTCCCCAAAACACGAGATGAATGGCTATTCCCCCAAATGCTTCACCAAAAATCTCACGGAAAAATCCTGTTTCTTTACTCATATACCGAATGCTCCAGCTTAACCGGCGGCGAAGCCGTCCGGGTTGAAGCGCATATTAGACGTGGAACACGCCGCTCCCTTCGGATAACAACTGTCCGCCCGACGAAGTCACCAAGGGTTTGACGTTGCTTGGTTAGTGCTCCCACCAGTCCTTCAATGGCAACTATCAAGACCAATGCAGGTAAGGAGACTTCGTATACGACAAACACGGCAAACACCGCGAACAGTCCTGTCCGGGCTGCGAGTCGCCCAAGACAGTTGAAAAACGAAGGACGCTGAAGTGTGCTCTCGGACACAAGGCGGACACCAGTAAGGAACCTTCCGAAACTGAGGCCACGGGCGAGCCATGGCACAAACAGTTCGTAGATGACAATAACCCCAAGGACAAATGCATCGTTAACCGGATAGCGCTCAAGCCCCAACTTGCTTGCACCAAACAGCACAGCAAAAACAGAGGCGCCCAAAGCAAAGAGATCCACCGCCCTTGAGATCAGGCGGCGCCATCGAGGAGCGATTTGAGCCGAGCGTGAATCAGAACTGGGTTCCATCACAGTCTAACGCTAGCTAAGCCGCCGCCGTAGGCGGTCGGCTTGAGCACAAAATTAGGCGCATAGCCAACTGAATACATAACGCTTTGCGAATACTAGACATTAGTCCCACCAGAAATACCACACTGGCGCCTTAAGAATTATCGCTGCCAACGCCTCAACACTCTCAACGCCTTGGTGGACAATATCAGCGCAGTAGATGTATTGTTGGCGCGCAAGTTCCATAGCTTCGGCGCGAGTCTGTGGCGGATGCTCTACGGTGAACTCAATAACGTCATCCGCAATGCAGGCAACTTTAGCTCCGTATCGTTCCTCCCAGTATCGCCAAAGCGCCGAATGCTCATGTGCGTTTGGCATCGAGTTCCAACCGCCGATCTTTAGGTAGCACGCGGCTTTCCATGTGTCGCTCGCTGGCAAGATAGTGATGTAAACTTCATCTAATGGCTCACGAGAGCGAATATCCAGATGAGCTGACAAAGCATCGTTTGGGAAAGTTTCTTCCGGCCAGTCAGACTCCTTGATTTTAAAGTATTCTGAATCTTCCTCCTCACGTTCCTTTAGCCACGCCATGGGATCAAGCGTTGCGGCCTTGGCTACGAGTTCTTCTGGGGTTGAGTCAATGAAGCTGTAGCATTCTTGGACTCGTTCAAATTTCTCTTTTCCGCCAAGAATGATTGGGATCCCCTCTTTACTGGCGCGTAGTTCGTGGAGCCGCTTGAGTGCAGCAGCACCAGTGACAATTTCGTATGGGTATGGATAGGTCATATTCGCAAGATTCTTGATGCTTAATGCTAGGGATTATGTGAAAGGCCTAATATGAATTAGACGACGGGCATGGGAAGCTGGTCAGTCTGATAAAACAGCTTCCACCTGAGAGGCTCCAATGAAATCATCCTTCTGACTCCGTTTAGGCAAACCTAAAATTTTGCGGATAAAGTGCTGCAGGCGGCACCCATTCAGGTCAGCGCCTCGATCCCCTTGCGCCGGATCACGTTCAGCAGCGCCAGCGCCGGACCGGTCGCTTGCGTTGCACCGCGCTCCAACTGCGAAACATAACCGCTGGTCATGTTCAGGTAACGTGCCAATGCCGCTTGGCTCAAATGAGCCTTTTCACGCATCGCCCGCACCTGCTCCGCGGTGATTGGCTCGGCAGTCGGTAGCGTAGCCGATGCCAGATGGCGGGCGGTGATCTTTTGGTGAGTCGCCTCATCCATCAATCCCAGACGGCGCTGCGCATCGGCCATCTCCAGCAGTTCGCTGGCCAGCCGGTTCGGTTTATTCATTGGCATGTGTAATCTCCTGCAAATCACCATCAGTCAAAGCCTGCTCCACCACCGCGGGCGAAGCCGCAAGCCAGTGCGCACCGATCGTGCGTAGGCTTTCGAGTTCATCGTCGTTGATGTTGTCTCGGTCATTCTTGGCGAACCCATACAAGAATACCGCCCGACGAGCTTCGCGGTAAGCCGCGATCATCCGAAATCCACCGGATCGGCCCTGCCCTGCACGCGCCACGCGCTGCTTGATGAGGCCACCGCTCAAGTCAGCGTCAATCAAGCCCAGCCCGGCACGCTCGATAGCCGCCTTCAAACTCGCATCGGTAATGCGTTCGCGGCTGGCGAATCGCTTCACTCCCGGGGTTTTGAAAATTCGGATGGCTGCACCTTGTAGCATGGAAAACTATAGCACAGAAACATATATTCTAGATCGTGCAGGTCGGAGGGGGCCGCAGGCGACACCCAGCCTGTGCGGCCGCTGGCGTGTCAGCGCACACCCAAAACACCAGAACGACCATCGGTATTCTCCCCAACGCCTCCGTTTTCGAGAATAATTCTCATTTTGATAACTCTTGGATTCAGCGGGTGACCCCTTCGACCGTCGCGGCTCCTGCCGCCATCAGCCTTCATCAACTCCCCAGCCATCGGTGGGCCACGGTGCTCGATGTCGAGCGGCCCGATGCGCCCGAAGATCGTGAGCTGGCCTTGCGGCTGGTCGAGATCGGTTTCGTGCCGGGGGAGGCGGTGCGCATCGTCGCCAGCGGCGTGCCGGGGCGCGAGCCGCTGGCGGTGCGGCTTGGACATACGACCTTCGCGCTGCGCCGCCGCGAGGCGGCGCTGATCCGCGTCGCGCCGGAAGCCGTCGCATCATGACCGAGGCCACGCTGACATTTACTCCACGCGCGGCGACAGCGTCGCCGCGCCCGCCGGATCGCATCGCGCTGCTGGGCAACCCCAATTGCGGCAAGACGGCGCTGTTCAATCTGCTCACGGGCAGCCGCCAGAAGGTCGCCAACTACGCCGGCGTGACGGTCGAGCGCAAGGAGGGCACGTTGCTGACCGCCTCGGGCCGCCGCGTGTTCGTGCTCGATCTGCCCGGCGCCTACAGCCTCAACGC
>JAITMV010000160.1 GCA_031277295.1 Burkholderiaceae bacterium
CGATGGATTTGTTCGTCAGGCAAGGCGCAAACCGGAGCAATACCGAGTGGTATTGCGAGGATTTGCAACGCAGCATGACGGACAAAGACGCGATTTCATGTCAATGTTTTGGTGGAACGAAGTACTAGTGTCCTGAGCCAGAAACAGCCGGCTCACATCTCGACCAGCACAGCGCCCCAGGTAAAGCCTCCGCCCACCCCTTCGAGCAGCACCAATTGCCCTGGGCACACCTGCCCGCAGCGCACGCCATAATCCAGCGCCAGCGGGATCGACGCCGCCGAGGTGTTGCCGTGATCGTGCACGGTCACCACCATCTTTTCAGGCGGCAGGCGCAGCTTGCGCGCGGTGCCTTGCATGATGCGGATATTGGCTTGGTGCGGAATCAGCCAGTCCACATCCGAGGCTTGCTTGCCGGCCTTGGCAAGTACGGCGCGGGCCGATTTTTCGAGCACGCCAACGGCCAACTTGAACACGGCCTGGCCGTCCATTTTCAGCAGTGGGCTGCCCAGCACCTGCCCGCCCGAGACGTGGCCGGGCACGCACAGAATATCGACGTATTTGCCGTCGGCGTGCAGATCGGTGGCCAGAATGCCGGGCCGGTCGCTCGCCTCCAGTACCACCGCCCCAGCGCCGTCGCCGAACAGCACGCAGGTGCCGCGATCATTGAAGTCCAGGATGCGGCTGAATACTTCGGCGCCAATCACCAGCGCCTTGCGCGCGGTGCCGCGCGCGATCATCGCATCGGCCACCGTCAGCGCATAGATGAAACCGCTGCATACCGCCTGCACGTCGAACACCGGGCAGCCTGCCAGCGTCACGCCCTCGGCAGCATACGACTGCGACAGCTTGTGCTGCACGATAGCAGCCGTGGACGGAAACACCATGTCTGGCGTCGAGGTGGCGAGCACGATCAGGTCGATCTCGCCGGGATTCACGCCCGCCGCTTCGATGGCCGCGCGCGCCGCCGGCAGCGCCAGATCGCTGGCAGCCACGTCGGGCGCGGCGAAATGGCGCGCCTTGATGCCCGAGCGTTGCGCAATCCATTCGTCCGAGGTTTCAATGCCGCGCGCCGCCAGTTCAGCCACCAATTCATCGTTGCCGACCCGGCGCGGCGGCAGGTAGCCACCGGTACCGGAGATGCGGGAATAGCGTGAGGTCATCGAATATCGGTTTGAAGAGGGGAAGAAGCCAGCAACGGAGCGGCACGAGTCACCCGTGCCCGCACCCGCGCCAGCAGATCGTTGCTGGCCGCATCATAAGCGCGACGCAACGCCTGCTCGAACGCCACGACGTCGGCCGAACCGTGGCTTTTGAACACCAGACCGCGCAAGCCCAGCAGCGCCGCGCCGTTGTAGCGCCGGTGGTCGATGCGCCGCTTCAACGCGGCCAGCACCGGGTATGACACCGCCCCCGCCAACTTGGTCAGCAGATTGCGTGAATATTCTTCGCGCAAGAACTGGACGATCATCGACGCCAGTCCCTCGATGGTCTTGAGCGCCACGTTGCCGACGAAACCGTCGCACACGGCGATGTCGGCAGTGCCCGTGAAGATGTCATTGCCCTCGATGTTGCCGAGAAAATTCAGGTCGCCCGCCTTTGCCGCCGCGCGCAACAACTCGCCAGCGCGCTTAATTTCGTCGCCGCCCTTAATTGCCTCTTCGCCGATGTTGAGCAGGCCCACCGTCGGCAGCGGATCGTCGTTCAGCACCGATACCAGCGCCGATCCCATCACCGCGAATTGCAACAAATGCTCGGCCGTGCAGTCCACATTCGCACCCAAATCCAGTACCGTGGTCGCACCGCCGCGCGAATTCGGAAGTTGGGTGGCGATGGCGGGCCGGTCAATGCCCTCCAGTGTCTTCAGCAGATAACGCGCCACCGCCATCAGCGCTCCCGTATTGCCCGCCGATACCGCCGCCTGCGCCGCACCGTCCTTGACCTGCTGAATCGCCACCCGCATCGACGAGTCTTTCTTTTTGCGTAGCGCCACCTCGATCGAGTCTTCCATGCCCACCACTTGGCTGGCCGGCACCACGCTTGCCCGCTCATGGCTGAACGCGGCCAACGCCTCGGGCTGGCCGGCCAGCAGCAAGCTTGCATTGGGCTGCCGCCGCAAAAATCGCTGGCAAGCCGGCAGCGTGACCCCAGGGCCGTGGTCGCCGCCCATGCAGTCAACAGCTATTACGATCATGCCAGCCCCATGCGCGAAAAAATCAAAATCAGTAACAAAATGCCGTCTGCGAGAACAGCAAAGGCCCGGCTCCGCGCCAACGCAGCGCCGGACCGGGCAGGTATAGAAAGCGAGCGAAAGCGGGGATGCTCAGAGCCTGTGAAGAAACCCGGCGCGTCCGAGCAGGCCGCCAGAACGTGTCCGCTTTAGGCGCAAAGCGCAGCCATGGCACAGGTTATAGCGAACAATTTGCTGTGACGACGAGCGAGCGCGTTTTGGCGGCATGAGCGGATGTGGCGGCTTTTTTCACGGGCTCTCAGGCTTCGGGCGACTTGGACTTGATGACCTGCCGGCCCCGATAAAAACCATTGGGACTAATGTGATGACGCAGATGTGTCTCACCAGTGGTCGGCTCGACCGCGATCCCAGGCGCCCTCAGAGCGTTGTGTGAGCGATGCATACCGCGCTTGGACGGTGACTTCTTGTTTTGCTGAACAGCCATGATGGCTCCTTGTCGAAAGCTTGCCAAAGCTCGCGGCAACCAACCGAAGGCTGTCGCCGCAAGTGAAAAGTTTTTGATTATAACCTAATATGAAACGCTTCCAAGGTGCTGATGTGCTGGGGTGCGCGATTGAAAGTGGTGTGAGTTTGAACCTAGAAACGGCAGCAAGCGTAGGGCGGGGTTCACCCCAATACTGGTCACTTAAGCGCACAGACCGATGAGTGTCGTCATTCCCGCCCACTTCCCTCGTCATTCCCGCGAAGGCGGGAATCCACAAGGCGCATCTCAAACGCCGGCTTCTGAATAAAGGCCCCTGGATGACCGTTCCTCGAAGCTTCGCTTTAGCGAAACTTCGGTCTGCGCCCTCGTTTTATCGAAGCTTCACTGTCCCGCCTTCGCAAGAATGACGGAGCTTAGGTTAGCGCCCATGCGCCTGCGTGGGAATGATGAAGGGAAAGTCGCACAGCGCGCGGGGGAAGGCGTAGATCCAGTTTCACTTCAGCATTGCCCGCATTCCCGCCTCGTCGAGCACCGGCACGCCCAGCTCGCGCGCCTTGTCGAGTTTGCTGCCCGCCTCTTCTCCGGCAACCACGTAACTGGTTTTTTTGCTGACGCTGCCTGACACCTTGGCGCCAGCGGCTTCAAGCAGGGCCTTAGCCTCATCGCGGCTCAAGGTGGGCAAGGCGCCGGTGAGAACAATGGTTTTGCCGGTCAACGGCAAGCTCGCGCCCGCGGTAGGCGCGCCTTCGGGCCAGGTGATGCCGACGGCGCGCAATTGCTCCACCACTTCGCGGTTATGCGACTGGGCGAAGAAGGTGCGGATGCTTTGTGCCACTACCGGGCCGACATCCGGCACTTGCAGCAATTGGTCGGCGTTGGCGTTCACGACGGCGTCGAGCGTACCGAAGTGTTGTGCCAGGTCCTTGGCCGTGCTTTCGCCGACGTGACGGATGCCCAGTGCGTACAGAAACCGCGCCAGCGTGGTTTGTTTGGATTTTTCCAACGCCTCGATCAGGTTCTGCGCCGATTTTTCGGCCATGCGATCCAGCGCGGCCAAACCGACAAAACCCAGGCGGTACAGGTCGGGCAGGCTGTGGACGATGCTGCCATCGACCAGTTGTTCGACCAGCTTTTCGCCCACCCCCTCTATGTCCATCGCGCGGCGGCCGGCGAAGTGCAACAGCGCCTGTTTGCGCTGGGCCGGGCAGAACAGGCCGCCGGTACAGCGGTGGTCAGCCTCGCCTTCTTCGCGCAGCACGTCGCTGCCACAGACGGGGCAGTGCGCGGGCATGGCGAATTCGGGCGCGCCGTCCGGACGTTTTTCAAGCAACACCGATACCACCTCGGGAATCACGTCGCCGGCGCGGCGCACGATTACCGTGTCGCCCACGCGTACATCCTTGCGGCGCGCTTCCAGTTCGTTGTGCAAGGTGGCATTGGTGACGGTCGCGCCGCCAACGAACACCGGCGCCAGCTTGGCCACCGGCGTCAGCTTGCCGGTGCGGCCTACCTGCACGTCGATGGACTGCACGGTGGTCAGTTGCTCCTGCGCTGGGTATTTGTGGGCCACGGCCCAGCGCGGCTCGCGCGTGACGAAGCCCAACTCGCGTTGCAGCGCCAACGCATCGACTTTGTAGACCACGCCATCGATGTCGAACGGCAGGCTGTCGCGCTGAGCCGCTACGCCGGCGTGAAAGGCGATCAACTCATCCGCGCCTTGCGCTTGCCGGGCCAACGCCGAGACTGGGAACCCCCAGTCCTTGAGTGCTTGCAGAATTTGCCAATGGGTATGCCAGTTCGGACCACCGCCGGTGGCGGGCGTGACCTCGCCCACGCCGTAGGCGAAGAAGCTCAACCGGCGCTGCGCGGCAATCGACGGGTCGAGTTGTCGCACCGCGCCTGCTGCCGCGTTGCGCGGATTGACAAATGTCCTGGCGGCTTTGTCGCCAACGGCAATACGCTGGCGCATACGCTCGTTGAGCGCCTCGAAGTCGTCGTTGCGCATGTAGACCTCGCCGCGCACTTCCAGCACCGGCGGTGCCGCGCCGGTGAGCCTTAGGGGAATCTGGCCTATGGTGCGGATGTTGTGTGTCACGTCTTCGCCGGTTTCGCCGTCGCCGCGCGTGGCAGCCTGAACCAGCACGCCGTGTTCGTAGCGCAGATTGATGGCCAGGCCGTCGAACTTCGGCTCGGCCACGTAATCGACCGGCGCGCCAGCCAGAATCGCAACGGCTTCGGGCGTCAACGGCTCGGCACGCAAGCGCTCCTCGCCGGCCTTGAGCTGCGTGCGGCGCTGCTCGGCGGCCAGCCAGTCGCGCACGCGCTGATCGAATGTGCGCGCACCTTGTGGCGTAGTGTCGGTCTCGGTGCGGATGCTCAACATGGGCAGCGCGTGGCGCACCGGCCGCAGGCTGTCGGCAATGCCGGCGCCCACGCGCTGGGTCGGCGAATCGGGCGTGCTCAACTCGGGGTGTGCGGCCTCCAGCGCCTGCAACTGTTGAAACAGCCGGTCGTATTCGGCATCAGGAATTTCGGGCGCATCCAGCGTGTAGTACTGGTACGCAGCGCGGTTCAGGCGTGCGCGCAAGTCGGCGGCTTGGGCGACTGGGGAGACTTCTGAATCCATGGTTTGCTGCGATTTCCGTGTCGGCACGAATGGCCCGACACCAGACTACCGATCAGAGGGTATGAAAGAATCCGGTGCGTGCAGAGCAGGTCGGCTGCGATGTGTCCAGCAAAGCGTTTCGGCTGCCTGTTGCTCAGCTAAACAATCGCCTCGCCTGCGGTGAGCCTGTTGCCAAATCGTGCTGCTCCAATGTGTCGTACAAGCGATCCAGGTCAGCGCCGATGGTGTCGATTGTGACGGGGCGCAGGGGTTGGCCGGCGTCGTCGGTAATCTGGCCGTCCAGCGCCTCGGCCAGTGCAAAGGCCGCCTCACGCAGCCGGATAAAAGGTTGCTCAGCGCGATGGACTTGCGGTACGTCCAGATTGAGGGTAACGTTGTCGATGGCGGCATGGGCGGGGTCCTCGGCAAGAGCGGCGCGGGGATCGAAGCTGAGGTCCAGCACCGGCGGTAGGCCGGCTTCGGCCGAGGGCAGCACCATGCGGCCGGGGATGGCGCCGGCAACAAAGCCCAGTCGCGCGGCTTGCTGGTGAATAAAGCCAGGACTCCAACTGGCGCCGCGTGCGCGTAAAGTGAAGGCCAGTTGCGCGTCGTGCTGGCCGGCAAATTGATCCAACTCGCGCGCGCGGGCGACTTCTTGCAGCATGTCGGGAAATTCGGGCGCGCCGCCGATGGCATCGGCGAAGTGCTGCGCTTTCATGACAAATTCGGAAAATTCGATCTCGTTGAGCGAGCCGGTGCGGTTGGCCAATTGCACACCGGCTTGCAGGGCGCGGTAGCGCTGGCCGGCAGCGGGGAACTCCCACTCACCGCTGGCCTCGTTCTGGCCTTCAATGGCAAACGGCTTGCTACCAACGCGCCGGGTAGCGGGCAAGGCTGCCAGCACGGCGTCGCCAGAGACCACGCGGCCATCGAGCGCGATCAGGGCAACGCTGTCTATTAGCGTGTCCAGTTTCGGGCGCTTGTCGGGTACGGGCAGGGGGCCGAGCGGGGCAAGCGAGGCGTTGTTGGGGCCGTCCAACGTGGGTTCGATGCGTTCGCTGCTATTGACGTTCGCATCGACGCTTGGCGGCATGGTTTGGGGTCTGGCCTGGCGCGGCTCGTTGCGGCGCGTGTTCCAGGTGTTGTAGGCGATCAGGCCGCCGAGCACCAGGCCGCCGGTGACCGCCAAGCCGATTTGCAGTGCGCTCATGCCTCGGCCATCCCGACGGCGCTTTCCATGTCCACGGCGACGATGCGCGAGACGCCTTGCTCTTGCATCGTCACGCCGATTAACTGCTCGGCCATTTCCATCGCGATTTTGTTGTGGCTGATGAACAGGAACTGCGTGCCTTGGCTGCTCATGCGCGTGACCAGTTTGGCGTAACGCTCGGTGTTGGCATCGTCCAGCGGCGCATCAACTTCGTCCAGCAGACAAAACGGCGCCGGATTCAATTGGAAGATGGCGAATACTAGCGCGATGGCGGTAAGCGCCTTCTCGCCGCCCGACAACAGGTGAATGGTCTGGTTCTTCTTGCCCGGCGGCTGCGCCATGACCTGTACGCCGGAATCGAGAATTTCCTCGCCGGTCATTACCAGCTTGGCCTGGCCGCCGCCGAACAACTCAGGGAACATCTGGCCGAAGTGCCGGTTGACGGTATCGAAGGTGTCGCCGAGCAACTGGCGCGTTTCGGCGTCGATTTTCTTGATGGCGTCTTCCAGCGTGGTCATGGCCTCGGTCAAATCGGCCGATTGGGCGTCGAGGAACTGTTTGCGCTCACGCGAAGCGGTCAGTTCGTTCAGCGCGGCCAGGTTGACCGCACCGAGCGCCGTGATGTCGCGGTGCAGTCGGTCGATTTCGCCTTGCAGACCGGTCGCGCGCACGTTGTCTTGCTCGATGGATTGCGCCACCACGCCCAAGTCTGCCTCGGCGTCGGCCAGCAGTTGGGCATATTGCTCGGCACCCAGGCGCGCCGCCTGTTCCTTGAGTTGCAGGTCGGTGATGCGCTGGCGCAGCGGATCGAGCGCGTGTTCCAGTTTTAGCCGCTGTTCGTCGCTGGCGCGCAGTTTGGCGGTCAGGTCGTCGTAGCCGCTGCGCAGAGCGCCCAAAGCTTGCTCGCGTTCGCTTTTGAGCACCAGCGCGGCTTGCAGGCCGGCTTGAGCGGCGGCATCAGTGAGGCGGCTCAGTTCGTCTTGGGCGCGCTGTTGCTCGGACTCGATTTCCGCTGATTGCCTGGCAGCGGTGTCGATGGCGCGCTCTAGTTCGCCGCGCCGGTCTTGCAGGCGGCGTTGCTCGTAGCCGGCTTCTTGTGCTTGCCGTTCGAGCGCACGCTGCTGCTCGCGCGCATCGTCCAGGCGGCGCTCGGCGGCCATCGCGCGATCATCCAGACCGGCTTGGCGTTCCTGCGTGTCGGCCAGTTGCATGTCGAGTTGCTCGAAGCGCGCCTCGGCCTCGGCGCGACGCTCTTGCAAAGTTTGCAGCGCGGCATCGATTTCAGCCAAGTCGGCGGCAATCTGCGCGCCGCGTTCGCGGGTGCGCTCGGCCAACTCGCTTAGGCGCACGGTTTCGACCTGCAATTCGTGGGCGCGCTGCTGCGACTCGCTCGCGTCTCGGCGCGCGGTGGACAGCCGCTGGGTGGCGTCGCTGTAGGTGGCTTCGGCTTTTATCAAAGTGTTGCGCACTTGTTCGCCGATCAGTACCTGGGCACGCAGTTGCTTGTCGAGGTTCTCGATTTCCTGCTGTCGTGCCAGCAGGCCGGCCTGCTCGGAATCGGGGGCGTAAAAGCTGACGCCGTGCGTGCCGACACAATGACCGGCGGGCACGTAAATGGCCTCGCCCGGTTTCAACTGGCCGCGCCGGGCCAAAGCATCTTGCAATGTGGGCGCGGTGTAACAACCGTGCAACCAGTCGGCCAGCAGCGCTTGCTGGCCGGCGTCACCCAAGCGCAGCAAATCTGCCAGCCGCGGCAGCGTTGCGGCAGGTACGGCGGCAGAAGCGGCCAAAGGCGGGCAGTAAAAGGCAAGCTTGGCCGGCGGCGCGTCGGTGGCGAAGGCGCTGACCATGTCCAGGCGGCTGACTTCCAACGCCGACATGCGTTCGCGCAGCGCGGCTTCAAGTGCGTTCTCCCACCCCGGTTCGACGTGCAGGCGGCTCCACAGGCCAGCCAGTGCGTCCAAGCCGTGCTTGAGCAGCCAGGGCTGAAGTTTGCCGTCGGTCTTGACTTTGTCTTGCAGCGCCTTGAGTGCGTCCAGCCGCGCCGACAGATCGGCTTGCTTGCCTGTCTCAGCATTGACGGCTTGCTGCGCGGCGCGGCGGGCTTCGTCGAGCAACGGCACACTGTCTTGCCACTCGTGCAGGCGGGCGTCGGCGATTTCGGCGGCCTCCCGCGCATCGGTGAGCTGGGCTTGCAGGTTGCGCAGGCGCTGCTCGTCGGGCGCGTCCAGCGCGTTGCGGTCAGCGTCCAGCCGCTCACGGCGCGCGGCGCGTTCGCGCGTCTGTTCTTCGATGCCGCGCTGCTCAGCGGCCAGCACTTGAATTTGCTGCTGTACCTGCGCTACCGCGCTGCGCTGCGCCGCAACGCCGGCCTGCGCCTGGCGCAACGCTTGTTCCAACTCGGGCAGCGCCTGCTGTTGTTCGTGCAGTTGCGCGGCCAGCGTGGTGGCCAGTTCCTCGGCTTGTGCGTCCTGCTCGGCCAGTTGCTCGGTCTGCGTTACGGCCTCGGCGCGACGCTCGGCCCACTGGGTCAACTGCTCGTGCAATTGCGTCAGCCGGGTTTCGGCGCGTCGGCGGCCTTCGACGACAAACCGGATTTCAGCCTCCAGCTTACCGACCTCGGCACTGGCCTCATACAGTAGCCCCTGGGCTTGATTGACTTGGTCGCCCGCCGCGTAATGCGCCTGGCGGATGGTTTCCAAGTCGGCTTCGACATGGCGCAATTCGGCCAACTGTTGCTGCAAATCGGTTTCGGCCTGCTCAGCCTCTTGCTTTAGGCGTGACTGGAGTTCCTGGCTTTCGGCATGCTTCAAGAACCAAAGCTGGTTCTGCTTCAACGCCGAGGCGCTTTGCAGACTGTGATATTGCTGCGCGACAGCGGCTTGCTGCTCCAGCTTGTCCAGGTTGGCGTTTAGCTCGCGTAGGATGTCTTCCACTCGCGTCAGGTTCTCGCGCGTGTCGGTCAGTCGGTTTTCGGTTTCGCGCCGACGCTCCTTGTATTTGCTGACGCCGGCGGCTTCTTCCAGAAACAGGCGCAATTCTTCCGGGCGCGATTCGATGATGCGGCCAATCGTTCCCTGCCCGATGATGGCGTAGGCGCGTGGCCCCAGGCCGGTGCCCAGAAATACGTCTTGCACGTCGCGTCGGCGCACCGGCTGGTTGTTGATGTAGTAGCTGGAGGTACCGTCGCGCGTCAGCACGCGCTTGACCGAAATCTCGGCAAACTGGCTCCACTGCCCGCCGGCGCGGTGATCGGCGTTGTCGAACACCAGCTCCACCGATGAGCGCGAGGCCGGCTTACGCGCGGTGGTGCCGTTGAAGATCACGTCCTGCATCGATTCGCCGCGCAACTCGCTGGCTTTGGACTCGCCCAGCACCCAGCGCACCGCGTCCATGATGTTGGACTTGCCGCAACCATTGGGGCCGACTACTCCTACCAGTTGTCCCGGAAGCAGGAAGTTGGTCGGTTCGGCAAAGGACTTGAAGCCCGAAAGTTTGATCGAGTTGAGGCGCACGGGCAGAACAAAGGCCGACAGGCCAGAGAAAGTGTCGGGATAAGGACGAAGCAGGAATGATAGCGGCTGCTACCCGGCGTCCGGCACTTCAGCGGTAGGCGGGTAAGGCGCGGCAAACGCCCACATGAATAGTACGCCGCAATACGGGCCGCCGTTGCCGCTATGAAAAACCGCTGCTGGCTCCCGGCAAAAAATGCGACTTTTAGGGCCGAGCGCCTCCGAGCACATGCCCGGCCGCCCAAGGCGCTGGCGGAGACGAAGGGATTCGAACCCTTGATGAGGCTCAACACCCCATACTCCCTGAGCAGGGGAGCACCTTCGGCCACTCGGTCACGTCTCCTGGCGCAAGGCGGGCATTATGCCATCCTTGGTCAGAGGGTGTGAATAATAAAAGGCAACGCCTCGCTCAGTCCCATGCGCTGGCCGCGACAAGACTGAGCGAGGCGTTGCTTTTATCCACCGGCTCTCAGAACGTGTTTGCGTTCTCAGACTGCCGGTTGATCCAGATCGAAAGCGCGGTGCAACGCGCGCACGGCAAGCTCCAGATATTTTTCATCGATCACGACCGACGTCTTGATCTCGCTGGTGGAGATCATCTGGATGTTGATGGCCTCCTCGCTCAGCACACGAAACATTTTGCTGGCTACGCCGACGTGGCTGCGCATACCGATGCCGACGATGCTGACTTTGCAGATGCGCGTGTCGCCGACTACGTCGGCCGCACCCAGCGCGGGCACGACCTTGTCCTTGAGCAGATCGCGCGTGCGCGCGTAGTCGTTGCGATTGACGGTGAAGGAAAAATCGGCCATGCCGTCCTTCGACGCATTCTGGATGATCATGTCCACCTCAATGTTGGCGTCAGCCACCGCGCCCAGTATCTGAGACGCGATACCGGGCCGGTCGGGTACGCCCAACACCGAAACCTTGGCCTCATCGCGGCTGAAGGCAATGCCGGAAACGACGGCTTGTTCCATTTGTTCATCTTCCTCGAAAGTGATCAGGGTTCCGGACTGGGCTTCGGTGGCAAGGTCGATATCCCACGGCGTGAAGCTCGATAGCACGCGCACCGGCACCTTGTATTTGCCGGCAAATTCGACCGAGCGAATTTGCAGTACTTTGCTACCCAAGCTGGCCATTTCCAGCATTTCCTCGAAGCTGACGCGAGCCATCCGCCGGGCCTCGGGCACAACGCGCGGGTCGGTGGTGTAGACGCCGTCGACGTCGGTAAAGATCAGACATTCGCTGGCCTTAAGCGCCGCTGCCACGGCGACCGCCGAAGTGTCGCTACCGCCGCGGCCTAGTGTGGTGATGTTGCCGCCCTCGTCCACGCCCTGAAAGCCGGTGATGATGACCACCTTGCCGGCGTTCAGATCAGCGCGCACCTTGCCATCGTCGATGTTGTCGATGCGCGCCTTGGTGTAAGCGTTGCTGGTCTTGATAGGTACTTGCCAGCCGGCGTAGCTGACGGCGGGCTGCCCTTCGGCTTGCAACGCAATGGCCAGCAGACCGACCGAGACTTGCTCGCCGGTGGAGGCCAGCATGTCCAGCTCGCGCAGGTATTCGGTGCCCTGTTTGGCCGGAGCCAGTTCCTTGGCCAACCCTAGCAGACGGTTGGTTTCGCCGCTCATGGCGCTGGGTACCACCACCATATGGTGGCCGGCGCGCGCCCATTTGGCGACCCGCTTGGCAACCTGCGCGATGCGCTCGGTCGAGCCCATCGACGTACCGCCGTATTTGTGAACAATCAGTGCCATAGGTCCGAGTTGAGAAGGCTAAGAGCGCGTTGCCAAGCGTCGTGGCAAACTAATTATTTTAGTGTAGTGCCGCGCGGTTATCGGCACTTATGAGGCTGCGTCTTTGACTCTATGGCGCACGCGTTGCAAATGCTCGCAATACCGCCCGGTAGCTTTAAGCTTTGCGCCTCGCAGCCCATCGGCGAATCCGCGGCGCGCTTTGCTCGCGTAGATTCGTTCAGAGGTTTTTTAGCCAGCCGCTACCCTATCCGACACCGCGCGCCAGTCAATTACCGTGCCTTGCCGCTCAACCCAGCCGCCGCCAATCTTCAGCCGAATACGATGTCCGCGTGTGCGGCAGGCGTCGATTTGCGACAGCAATTCGGTCAATTGGGCACTGCTCGGCGTCTGCCCATGAACGGTAGCCAGCCAATGGCGCAGCGCGTTGGCCTGGCGCGCTACGGACAGCCGTTGCAGCGCGGCGATGCACGGCGGCTGGCCGGTCGATTGCAAATCCCGCGTGGCCACTTCCTCCAGCAGTTGCTGCCCTTGCGCAGCATGGGCAGCGCTGCGCGCAAAGGTAGTGCGAAATTGGGGAAACACCGCCTCCACCGCCGGCAGCAGTTGCGAGCGGATGCGATTGCGGGTGTAACGCGCGCTGGCGTTGCTCGGGTCTTCCACCCAGCTTTGGCCGCGCGCGCGCAGCCAAGCACGGATGGCCGGGCCGGGCACGTCCAGCAGCGGACGCCGGTAGTCAACCTCGCCCCGCCGCCAGCGCGCCGGCATCGCGGCCAGTCCCGGCAGCCCGGCGCCACGCGATAGCGCCAGCAGCACGGTTTCGACCTGATCGTCGGCATGTTGGGCGATGAGTACCGTGTTGATGGCCGATTCCAGCGCCAGCGCGTCGAAACAGGCATAGCGATGTCGCCGGGCAGCGTCTTCCGGGCTTTCGCCGCTGGCGTGGCGCGCATCGACCCGGCGCACGCGCAACGGCACGCCAAGGTGCGCGCACAGGCGCCCGCAATGGCGCTCAAAGTCGTCGGCGGCGGCTTGCAGGCCGTGATGCACATGCCACGCCTCTATCTGCCCTGCCCAGCGTCCGGCGCAAGCCAGCAGTAACGCGGTGGAATCGGCGCCGCCGCTGAAAGCGACCGCCAAGGGTAGCGCGGGCGCCTGGGCCGCAAACCGCTCGAAAGCAGCGTCTAGCAATGTCGGCGCATGAACAGGCGCGAACGACTGATTTAAATCAGACGGCGATGGTGTGGAATTCATAACGGCACTCGTGGCATGGTACCTTGGCCAGCGATTTGTGGGCGGATACCGGCTTTAACTACTTTATTACGCGCCGGCATATATCAACAACAAATTATTGGTTTGTTTTTGCATGAAGCACCGGTACATTGCCGTCTTTCTTCAAGATGCCATGTACCGATACACCGATTTCGACCGTCAGTTCGTCAAGCTGCGCGCCGAGCAGTTCCGCGACCAGTTGGAACGCTGGCAGCGCGGGGAATTGAGCGACGAGCAGTTTCTACCGCTGCGCCTGCAAAACGGCTGGTATGTGCAGCGTTACGCGCCGATGCTGCGCGTGGCGGTGCCGTATGGCGACATCAGCGGCGCGCAGTTGCGGGCGCTGGCGCGGATCGCGCGCGAGTTTGACCGGCCCGATGCCGATCTGTTGCGCCAGGCGCAGCGCACGCAGGACGAGTTGCAGGCTTCGCAGCCTGGGCTGACGCTGGCCGCGCCACCACTCCAGTTCGGCTATGGGCATTTCACCACCCGAACCAACGTGCAGTTCAATTGGATCCCGCTCAGCAGGGCCGCCGACGTGATGGACTTGCTGGCCGAGGTGGGGATGCACGGCATTCAGACCAGCGGCAACGCGATCCGCAACATCACCTGCGAGGCGCTGGCGGGCATTGCGCCGGACGAGATCGTGGATACGCGCCCGTTCGCCGAAATCCTGCGCCAGTGGAGCACGCTGCACCCTGAATTTGCCTTTCTGCCGCGCAAGTTCAAGATCGCTTTCAACGGCGCGACGGAAGACCGCGCGGCCACGGGCTGGTATGACATCGGCTTGCAGGCGCTGCGCGGCAACGCGGGCGAAGTGGGCTTTACCGTCAAAGTGGGCGGCGGCATGGGGCGCACGCCCATCGTCGGCAGCGTGGTGCGCGAGTTTCTGCCCTGGGATCAGTTGCTGAATTACGTCGAGGCGGTGGTGCGCGTCTATAACCGCTATGGCCGGCGCGACAACAAGTGGAAGGCGCGCATCAAGATTCTGGTCAAGGCCGAGGGCGCAAGGTTTATCGGTGAGGTGGAGGCCGAGTACCGCGCCATCGTCAATCAGGACGGCGCGCCGCACACCATCACGCTGGCCGAGCTGGAACGGGTGCGCGCCAGTTTCGACCCGCCGCCGCTGCGCGCAGCAAAGGAGCCTGGGGGCAACATGAACGCGGCGGGATTGCCGAGCCAGACCGATAGCGCCGCCAAACCTTATCAACGCTGGCTGGCGCAAAACGTGCGCGCCCACCGGCTGCCGCCGCTGCGCGTGGTCACGCTGTCTTTCAAACGCCTCGGCTGGGCGCCGG
>JAITMV010000171.1 GCA_031277295.1 Burkholderiaceae bacterium
CGGCGAGATCGTTCAGTTGAAAGCTCCAGCCAATGTTTTCGGAAAATTTCATGTCGCCGAGATAGGCGCCGCTTTCCGCGTCGTAAATTTTTGGCGTTTCCCACGGCAAAATGAACCAACTTCCTTTGAGCAGCGGCGAGGTGTCGTTGGTCACCGAACCTTGGCTGAAATTACCAGTCTGCGGCCCGACATCATCAACATATTCCCTGATGGCGAAGGAGGGAACATCGGGCAAGTCGTAGGCTCCGATTTTCACGACCTGGGTGCTTGCCTTGCTCGCCGAACTAGCCACGCCGGAAACTCGGGCCTGGAAGGTGTACTCTCCCGGCGCAAGCACGATGTTCTGCGCGTCGTAGCTCCAAGTCGCGCCGCTGACTTTTTCAGCGTTGTGCCAGGTTGCGCCGTTGTCCAACGAGATTTGCACCACCTCGTTAGCCGCAAGTTCACCCGTTACCTCCGCCGTGACGATCAACGTCTGGTCCCAGGTCACGAAATCGTTCTCCCCAATCCGTGGGACGCCAGGTCCCGCCACGTCGTTGCCGGTCGTATCGTCGGTGATGGCGGTGATGGTGGCGATTGCCGTGGGTGGGGGCGGTAACGGATCCACGGACACCGGCTCTTCCGGCACCGGCAGCGGACCCGTCCAGTTATAAGAAAAAGTCACCGCGGCCGAAGGCTTGGAAACATTACCCGCCGCATCGATCTGCCGCGCCTGCACGGTGTTGTCGCCGAGTACCGGCGTAAAGCTCGTACTCCAGGTGGCGCCTTTGTCGGCTGAATATTCCACCGTCGCGCCGGCCTCGATCCTGCTCAACTTGATCGGCAGGACAGCGGCAGAATCCATATCAAACGCGGCAACAGGCGCCTTCGGTGGCGTCTTGTCCAGCGTAAAGTTCACCGCCGCTGAGGGCGCCGAGACATTGCCCGCCGCGTCAATCTGACGTACCAAGACCGTGTTGTCGCCTTCTTGCGCCTTGAGCTTTGGCTTCCATGTGGCGCCGCCATCGGTCGAATACTGCAGCTTCGCGCCGCTCTCAATACCGCTTAGCGCCAGCGCGCCGTCGCGGGTGAGCATGTCGTTGTCGCTGGCGCCCGTATCGTTGACCAGCGCCACATCTGGCGCCTTGGGCGGTGTCGTGTCAGCCACTTTGCGGGCAGCGCCTGCCCCGAGCTTGTTACCGTTTGCTTTATCGTTAGCCATTAGTTATACCTCATTCGTGTTTAGGAAATTAAGAAAATGAACTTGAAAACCGCAGTTGGCCGCTTGCCGCCTTTAGAAAAAAACCTTATGAACGCCCGCGCTCAAACGCACGCAGGCGCATGTGGAGCCGCAGCATTCGCCCTTGCCGGCCCCCTCCCCCTACCCTAATGACGACTCAGATCGGCCGCTTCCAACTACCGTTTCCAGGAGCCTGGTCGGACGTGGGACTCGCCGAAAGCGGAAATCGACCCCAGCGAGCAAAGTTTCCGCTGGATTTTCAGCCGACGATTCCACGTCCGACAGGTTCCTAGTGCTCCGTTCCACCAAAAAGTTGACAAATTGAAATCGATGGATTTGTTCGTCAGGCAAGGCGCAAACCGGAGCAATACCGAGTGGTATTGCGAGGATTTGCTTTCGCAGCATGACGGACAAAGACGCGATTTCATGTCAATGTTTTGGTGGAACGGAGTACTAGGGCAGCAGCATAAGAGGCGGCGCGCACTTTGTCAGTGACTAAGTCACGCAGCCGAAATTAGCGCTTGCAAACTGTCGCGCGCATGCAGCACAATGTGTCCGCGCGACTGAGCGATCCAGCCCTGGCGCTCGAACTGCTTGAGCTGACGGCTCACCACTTCGCGCGCCGAACCCAGTTCAGTGGCAATGCGCGCGTGCGTCAGGCGCAGCGCCTCGGGCGCGGGCGGCGCTTGATGCAACAAAAAACGCGCCAGCCGCACGTCGATGCGCAGCAGCGCCACCTCCTGCACGCGGCCTACCAACTCGGCCAGCCGCGCGCCCAGGGCGCCGAACACCAACGCTCGAAAAGGCGCGCAATGCGCCAGCAGCGACTGAAAGTCGTCCACACTCAAGACTGCAAAGCAAATCGGCGTTTCGGCGATGCCCTCGGCCGCGTAGGGGTTGCCGCTGAGCAGACAGCACGTGGTCATCATGCACGCCTGCCCCGGCTCCAACCGGTACAGCACAATCTCGCGGCCTTGCGGCGAAAGAATTTGCACCCGCACGCAGCCTTGCAGCAGCAGTACGAATTGGCGGCAAGGCGTGCCCGGCACAAAAATCCGCTGTCCGGCGCCGACCGCGCTGGCGCGGGCGCAGCGGGCCAACTCTTGCACCAGCACGGGGTCCAAACGCTGGGCCAGGAGATCGTGCAAGTCCATATCGACGCGACGCCGCTCACAACTGGGTACGCACACGGTAGCTCAGCGTGGTCTTGCCATCCGCCGGCACCGGGATGTCCCATGAAGCGGAGTTGGCGCCCGACTTGCGGTGCGGGTGGCTTTCTTTGAGGATTTTCCACTCGCCCGGCAGCGGTTCAACCACGCGCACCGTGACCGGCTGGTTTTTGGCATTGGCCAGTTCGATGGCGACTTCCTGCTCGGACACCCGCTCCGAAATACGCGCACCGTCAGTACGCTTCCAATTGCCGGTAATGTCAAAGGCGTTACCGACCTTCAAGCGCACGGGTTCGTTTTTGGGCGTGTGCTCGATGCGGTCTTCACCGATGAAAAGCGGGCGTCCTTCTTGGTCTTTTTTATACGCCCGCACGACGCCTTCGGGCAGCGGCTGGCCGAGGTCGCCGTCCTTGTTGTCGAACTGGATGAACACCTCCACGGCGCGCTTGTAGCCGCGCTCGGGCGGAATCAAATCTACCATGTACCAGTTCCCCGCGCCCTCCATTCGATATTCTTTTTGCACCGGCACGCGCGCCGCCGACAGCAACGCCACTTGCTTGGTCTGCTGGTCGCGCAGCGTCGTCGGCCGCCCCAGTGTGTAAAGGTGGTACTCGAACAAAGACTCGCGCGTCAAGCCCGAGTCTGGCGCCGCCGCCGCCATCCGCAGCGCCTCGGCCCTGACTTGCGGCATCTCATCGGGGGCGCGATTGACGTTGCCGGCCACCAGTTGCAGCTTGGCGTTTTCATAGGCGGTGCCGCTGCTGTTGGTCAGCGTCACCCAGCCAGCCAAGTCGAGCGTTTTCTCGTCGTTGGCCAGTGAAGCGACGTAATCAGCCTTCCACGACAGGCCGCCCGACAGGTACGACAGCTCGGCGCGCTGCGCTCCGGCCTTGTCGCTGTCCAGATCGACCACCAACGTGGGCCGCTCGCGCAGCGTCGCCGGCACGTCGGCGTAGACGATGCGGGCGTTGGCGGGCAGGTCGGTTTCTATGCGGTCGGCGTATTTCAGCACCACGCCATCGTTGTTGGCCAGCACCGTGGCCTGCTCGCGGGTTTCGGTATTGCCGCGCTCGTTGTAGCGCACCACCGTCACCGTTTTGCCGACGTACTTTTCGAGCAGCTTTTTCGGCGTCAGCAGATCAAAGTCGAAATTCTGCTCGCGCAAGGTCAGCCGCGCGCCCGAAAGGCTGCGCAAACTGGCCGTCTGCGGCTTGATCTGGCCCGAGACCTCGCGCAGCGCCAGCAGGTTGCGTCCGGCGTTCAGGTTGAGCTCGCGCTCCTCGCGAATCAACGCCAGCGACTCGTTGTAGATCGTCACCGCCACCGCCTTGCGGTCCTCGGCGCGGCTGACAGTCTCAGCCAGCGGCGCCGATTGCGCCACAGCGCCAGCGGCGGCGATAGCCAGCGGCGCGCACAGTAGGCAAGAAAAGAATTTCATTTCAGTGTTCCATGTCGCTCACGCACCAGCCCCGCATCGCATGAAACGAAACGCGCTGGTTTGTAACCCCCTCCCCCTTTGGGGGAGGGTTGGGGTGGGGGCCTGCGGTGTTGCCAGCAAGCGTGGAGTGAGGTTCACCCCGCCCTACATTTGCTTTTTTTGCGCCGCCGGCCCCCATCCCCGCCTTCCCCAAAGGGGGAGAAAAACCGGCGAGATCAAGGTCAGTTTCACTTCAGTTGTTCATAGCGCTCGCGCGCCACCCGCGACGCATGAAACCAAGCGCGCCGCCTCGCCTTCGTCATTCCCGCGAAGGCGGGAATCCAGCGGCGCTTCCTCGAACCGATTGCTTGAACGCGCGCCCTTGGATTCCCTGTCATTCCCGCGCAGGCGGAAACTTCGCGGGACTGACGAAGGAAAGGACAGGGTGAGAATTCCAGTTTCACTTCAATTGTCCATGGCGCTCACGCGCCACCCGCGACGCATGAAACGTTTGGCGTAGGGGCACCCCTTGTGGTTGCCCTGTGTGCGCGACACCGGCCCTTGTCCAGTGGATACAAGGGCAACCACAAGGGTTGCCCCTACAGCGGTCGCGCTAAACGGGTCAAGTTTCATCTCAGTACTCCATAGCGCCTGTGTGCTGGTTACATCACCGCGGCATCTTGCGGCTGGAGCAGCAGATCGGCCACGTAAGCAGCGGCGTTGCAGACACCCGCCTCGCCATTCGAGGCCTGCGCTTGCGCGAGCGCGGCGTCCATGCCCGCGGGCAACACTGCCGCAACAGATACCACCGCGGGCGGCGTGCCGTCAACGATGCCATCGAGATCAATCTGCTGTTCGTCCGCATCGGGGTCGCTCACAAGCGCCGACAAACTGATAGGGCCAGGGCAAGGGCCAGAACTTACCGGTAAGCTCAACGTCCAGTCGGTAATCTCGCCCACCTCCTGCGCGGGCAAGACGGTCACATTGCCAGCCGTGTCCGTAAGCTGCAACATGACCGAGTGACTGCCCTCGCTCAGAGGCGTGGGCAACGTATAGCTCCAACCGCCCTCATCATCCCTCGTGACCGGCTGCGCTGACGCGCCATCAATACTGATCTCCAGCCTATCCACCCAAGCGCTCTGTCTGGCAAGACTCTCGGGAGTCGTTCCAAAGTCGATCACATAATCCGGCGCCACGATACCGCTCAAAGTCAAGCCATCGGCGCTGAGCGTGACCGTGTTCTCTACCCGCCCTTCCCACAGCCACGGCGCATCGGTGTCCACCACCATCACCTGACTAGCCAGCAGCGTACCCGCGGCCTCGCCATCGACGACCCGCACCTGCACCGTGCTAGCCCCCTCCCACAGCGGGTTGGCACTGGTGTCGAAGCTCCAGGTCGTGCTGCCCGCCGCGACATCGACATTCAACCAGCCCTGCTGGTAGTTATCCAGGTTGATCTGCAACGTCTGGCTGTCCGTCAGCGCCTGGCTCAGCGTACCGTGAATGGTCTGCAAGCCGCTGTTGGTGATGTAGTCGTGCGCCGACACCCCGCTGTCGTCGCTGATGCCGTCAATCGTCGCCGCGGGCAAGTTCCCGCTGGCGATCTGAATCTGCTGCTCGGGAAAGATGGTGGTGTTGCCAGCCATGTCGGTGACGGAAAACACCAGCGTGTGACTGCCCGCGCCGAGCGCCGTCGGCAGTAGAGACGACCACGACCAGCCGTCGTGGTGCGTGACCGGCAGCGCCTCGGCGCCATCGACGCTGACTCGCACCTCCTCTTGTCTGACCAGATCGCGCAGCGGCCCTGTGATTCCAGCCAAGTAGTCAAGGGTGATAAAAAGCACCGAAGTGAAGTCGCCGCTGAGCGTCAGGCCGTCGGCGCTGACCGTAACCTCATCGTCCAGGCCCCAGCCCGAGGGCGCATAGGTATCGACCGCCATCGCCCGGCTGGCCAGCGTGCCGGCGCCAGTGTCGTCGAGCACCCGCGCCTGCACGACGTAGAGGCCATCGCCCAGCGGGTTGGCGCTGGTGTCGAAACTCCAGCCGGTGCCGCCCGCCGCGACATCAACATCCCGCCAGCCCTGGCCGTCACCCAGGTTGATCTGCAACTTCTGGCTGCCGGTCAGCGCCTGGCTCAGGGTGCCGTTGACGGCGAGCGCGCCGCTGTTGGTGACGTAGTCGTCCGCCGAAGCGCCGGTGTCGGGGCCGATGCCGGTGATCTGTACCGCTGCCGTGGGCAACCCGCTGGTCACCACCGCGTCCACCTCGACCGCCTCGGAGGCCAGACGGATCGTGTCACCGGCCGAATTGGCGAGCACCAAATTCACCGTGTACTGGCCCGAAGTCAGCGCAAGCGGCAACTCGTAACTCCAACTACCGTCGCCGTTGATCGCCGCCATCCCAGGCTGTTCGGCGCCATTGATAGCGACGCGCAGCCCCGCGAGATTGCCCAGCCAGCCGCTTATCTGCCCGCTTAAAGTCATGCCATCGGCGCTGACCTGGATAGCGCCGTCGAGCATCGCGTTCCAGAAATGGATGTTGTCGATCTCAGGGGGCACTGCCTCCGGGTCGCCAGCCAGTCCGCCCAGGCCACCCAACTCCAAGACGCTTGCGCCGCCAGTGGACTCGCCAGTGGTATCGGCGGTTGGAATGCCGCCGTCTTGAGTGGCACCAGTAATGCTGGCGGTTTGGGCCGCGCCTGGGTCGGCGGGGGGAGGGTTGGCGGTGAACGTGAAGGTCAGCGGTTCGGAAGGCAACGAAGGATTGCCCGCCTTGTCGATCTGACGCGCCCAGACGGTGTTCTGGCCTTCCACCAGCGGGGGGGCCTTGTTCCAATCATCCTTAGTAATCCAGTTGGTGCCGCCATTGATCGAAAATTCTATTTGCGCGCCATCCTCCAGACCGCCCACACTCAACCCAGCATCGCTAGTAATGTTGTCGTCCGACTTGCCGGTGTCGTTGCTCAGCTTGATCGTCGGCGCTTTTGGCGGCGTCATGTCGATATAGGTGAACTTCAACTCAGCGGAAGGTTCCGAGATATTGCCCGCTGCATCGGTCTGCCGCACCACGACGGTGTATGAGACGCCACTATCCAGCCTGAAGCTGTTTCCCCAGTCGGCAAGGTCAATCCAGGTGGTGCCGTTAATGGAAAACTCCAACTTCCCTCCGCCTTCGCTGGGCGTCACTGTCAAACTGTAGTCGCTGGTAATGTTGTCACCCTGTATGTCGGTGTCGTTAGCCAACTTCACCACCGGCGCTTTCGGCGGCGTCTTGTCGATGTAGGTGAACTTCAGTTCAGCGGAAGGCTCCGAGATATTGCCCGCTTTGTCGATCAAGCGCACACGAACCGTGTTTTCGCCTTCCTTCGGACTGAATGTCTTGTTCCAGGTGCTACCGTCAATGGAATATTCCACCTCCGCGTCTGACTCTCCGATTATTTTCAGTGCAGGGTCGGTGGTGATGTTGTCGCCTGGTGTGTCGGTGTCGTTGGCCAGCGTCACCACCGGCGCGTCCGGCGCTACGTTGTCTTCAAGCGTAAAGGTCAGCGGTTTGGAAGACGGCGAAACGTTGCCCGCCACATCTGTGTGGCGAGCAATGACAGTATGGACGCCATCATCTAAGGACTGCTTCGTCCACTCTTCCCGGCTCATCCAATTGTCGCCGTTGTTAAGGGAATACTCCAACGTCCCGCCATTCTCGCTGGGCGTCGTTGTCAGACTGTAGTCACTGGTAATGTTGTCGCCCGGCTCATCGGTGTCGTTCTTCAGCGCCACCACAGGGGCAGACGGTGCTTGGGTGTCAAGCGTGAACTGGAACGACGTCGACGGCGAAGCCTTGTTGGACGACGGATCGACCTGACGCACCTCGACTTTGTTCAGGCCCTCGACCCAGGTTGGCTCAGTGCTGCTCCAACTCTGGGCGTCATTGGCGAAGTATTCAACCCTGTTGCCAGGATCGACCCCGGTAATTGTCAGCGCGCCATTGCTGGTAACCCGGTCGGTGTCGTCCGCGCCGGTGTCGTTCTCCAATTCAACATCCGGCGCGTCGAGATCGTCGTCGGAATCCGCATCACTATCGGAATCGCCGTCCGAGTCGGAATCTGAGTCACTGTCGGCGTCGCTGTCGCTATCCGAGTCGCTATCGGCGTCACTGTCCGAGTCACTGTCTGAGTCGGAGTCGCTATCGCTATCTGAATCGCTGTCGGAGTCACTGTCACTATCGGAGTCAGAGTCGCTATCGCTGTCGGAGTCCGAGTCACTGTCTGAGTCGGAATCACTGTCGCTGTCGGAGTCGGAGTCGGAATCCGAGTCAGAGTCACTATCGGAATCAGAGTCGCTGTCCGAATCGGAATCACTGTCACTGTCGGAGTCAGAGTCGCTATCCGAGTCACTGTCGCTGTCTGAATCGCTGTCGGAATCCGAGTCACTATCGGAGTCGGAATCGGAGTCGCTGTCCGAATCGGAATCGCTATCGCTGTCGGAGTCCGAATCGCTATCCGAGTCAGAGTCGCTGTCGCTGTCGGAATCCGAGTCGCTATCGGAATCAGAGTCACTGTCTGAATCGGAATCGCTGTCGGAGTCGGAATCCGAGTCAGAGTCACTATCGGAATCAGAGTCGCTATCCGAGTCACTGTCGCTGTCTGAATCGCTATCGCTGTCGGAATCCGAGTCGCTATCGGAATCGGAGTCACTGTCTGAATCGGAATCGCTATCCGAGTCACTGTCTGAGTCGGAATCACTGTCACTATCCGAATCGGAGTCAGAGTCGCTATCCGAGTCAGAGTCGCTTTCACTATCGGAGTCAGAGTCACTATCGCTGTCGGAGTCCGAGTCACTGTCTGAGTCGGAATCACTGTCGCTATCGGAGTCGCTATCCGAGTCAGAGTCGCTATCACTATCGGAGTCAGAGTCAGAGTCACTGTCGCTGTCGGAGTCCGAATCGCTATCCGAGTCAGAGTCACTATCGCTGTCTGAATCCGAGTCACTATCGGAGTCGGAATCGCTATCCGAGTCACTGTCTGAGTCGGAATCACTGTCGCTGTCGGAATCCGAGTCGCCATCGTCGCCGTCCCAGTGCGCCACCACCTTGTCGCTGACGTTACCCGCGGCGTCTTGCGCTTGCACCGTAACCTCGCCTTCCGACTGCGTTTTTGACGCTGGAACCGACCAGTTTCCGTCGGCGCTGGCCACCGTCGTCGAAGCCGTGCCGTCCGGCCAGGTCACGGTAACTTTCGAGCCGGCTTCGGCTTGGCCCGATGCCTGAGGTTTGCCGCTGGCATCGCTTAGCGTGATCTTCGCTGGCGGATCGATTTGCGTGTCAATGGTCAGCGTGAGGTCCGCCGCCGCGCTCTTATTGCCATTCGGGTCGGACTGGGTGGCCATGAAGGTGTACACCCCATCTTGCAGATCAGTTTCGGGCCTCAGGCTCCAATTGCCGTCCTCGTCCACGATGGCCGAGCCGACCACCTGGCCGGCCCCGGTCATTACCGTGACGGTATTTCCGGCCACGCCGGTGCCGCTGAAAGTGGGCCGTTTGTCGTCGATGGCGCCGTCCGCCGCGACTGGGCCGCTGATGTCTCCCTTGTTATCAAGCACCGACAGGGTGGGCGCGGCTGGTTTGCCACCCGTCGCGCCACCCCCTACGTTGTTGTCGGAGTTTTGATCGATCACCACCACGCCGGCGAACAGCGCCGCCACGCTCAGCGCGGCCAGCACGTAGTCGCCGCGCTCGGCCGGGACGGACCAACTCAGCGCCTCGTCACTAATCCCGTCCGCGCCACTGCTCAAGGCGCGCGAGAAGTCCACCCGGTAAAGCTGTTCACCGTCGATGAATACGAGCTGGTCCTCGGCAGCGCCGCTGAAAAAACCGCGGATCGTCAGCTTGGAGCCGTTCGCGAACTCAATCACCAAATCATTGCCCTCAAGCGAGAAGTTGCGCACCTCCTCGCGCGCCGCGCTAACGGCAAAAACCTCTTTGCGTCCCGCGTCCGCCGTCACCGTCTGACCGGCGGCCACCTGTACCACCGTGCTGTCAGAAAACATGTTTGTCACGCTATTGCCATCGGCCATGAGTCATCTCCGTATTCAAACCAAAATCAAGTTGTTCAAGGCATCCGCCAAGGCCGATGCCGGTAGCGAGTTGCAAGCGCCTGTTCGCACGTTTTCCCGAGGCCGCGGCGGGCCGCTTGATCTCGACCCCACCCAAAAGGCAAGCAGCCTTGCCTCAGGCAACCGTTGAACAAGCCTGCCGCGACTGGCTTATCCCGCACTCGCGGGCGGTCTGCGTCGAAGGCAAATGCTCGCGCCACCACCCGGTGCGCTTTAAGCTTTGCGCCTCGCATCCCCAAAAGCCGAATCTGGGCGCGCTTTGCTCGCGCAGACCTGCTCAGAGGCTCCTTAAGGTCATGGCGATGATATTGCAGCCTGCACCCCAGCAGCGAAGAGACACCCGCACGCCCCCCAAAAACCTTGAGCACGCATCAAAGGTGCAAGTATCACATCAGAAGTTGGGATAAACACAGGAAAAATTGAAACAATATGTATCAAATCGTCTTGTGTACGGTCTGCTTTGGAGCCGAATCCCTGAGAGCCTGTGAAAAAATCCGCCACGCCCGCTCGTGCCGCCAAAACGCGCCCGATCTTCGTTGCAAATGCTCGAAATACCACGAGGTATTGCCGCGCTTTGCGCCTAGATCGGACACGTTCTGGCGACCTGCTCGGACGCGCCGAATTCTTTCACAGGCTCTGACCTCAAAAATGAAAGCACCTCACCCTCGCAGTCTACCGTATACACACAACGCAGAACCGCCCCTTCATCGTTCCTGCGTAGGCGGGAATCCACGTCTTCTTTCGTCATTCCCGCGTAGGCGGGAAAGCGGAGCTTCGTTAAAGCGGAGCTTCGCCAAGCACGTAGGCTGGGATGAAGCGTAGCGTAATCCCAGCTTCAGGCGATGAATGCTGGGATTTCGTTTCACCTCATCCCAGCCTACCTCGCTACCCGCCGCCTCGCACCACCCAAACGGGGGCAGGTCTTTAAGTTAGCGCCTATGCGCGCAGGCGGAAATGACGAAGGAAAGGGTCAGCCCCAGCCTTCTCCGAGGGTGCCGCAAAAGGGCAGGCACAAGGCCTGCCCCTACGAAATTTCCTAACAGAGGATTGGCGTATGGGCTGCTCTTGTGGCCACCCTGCTCCTTTTGCGGCAGCCTTTTCCAGGCTGGAAACTTGCGCCACGGCATGGGGCGCGATCCAGCGCGCCAAAAGGGCTAACATATCCGCCGCCGCACACGCCCGAACCCAGCAGCATTTGTAAGTTGTAAGCAAAACGAAACTTAAGCAATCAAATGAAAAACATGTTATGAGTGACTAACAACTTATTGACAATGCGCTGCAATATAGCGACCATGCAAGCCCCTGAAACCGAACTCACAGGAGCGAGTAAAGATATGATGATGCAGCCATTCAAAGTGAACACCAAACAGGCTTGGCGGGCCGTGTTGCTTGCGTCGTCGCTGCTGGCGGCGGCGTTGGCCCAAGGCGCTCAGCCCGTCGTGCTGGGGCCTAATGGTCTGGACGGGCTGGACGCATCAGCGCCCCGCGCCGCCGCCGCCAACGCCCCGCGCTCGCGGATCAAAACACTGTCGCAAAGCGCCAAGCCGCGCGTGTCGCCACGAGTGATCGTTTTGCCGGTGCCAAGCGCCAAGCAAGCCACCCTGCCCACCCCGGCGCCGGGCCAGCCGCGGCAAACCGGCTTTGGCCGCGCGCTGCCCGATGCCGCCGACGCAGCGGCAACAGCTGGGCTGCTGACATGGACGCGAGACGCCGACGGCAGCCAGCGCGCGGCCATCAGCGTGCAAGCGCCGGGCGCGCGGGGGTTGCGGCTGGGTCTGCGCGTTGAAGAACTGCCGCCGCAGGCCGTCTTGCGCGTGTACGCGCCAAGCGCGGCGCAGACGGTTGAAATTGCCGCCGCCGAAGTGCTGCGCACCATCCAAACCAATCTGGACGCGGGCGCTACCGGCGACGCGGCGCGCATCTACTGGCTGCCCATCATCGAAGGTGCCGAGGCCGCGCTGGAAATCGAGTTGCCCGCGGGCGTCAGCCCGGCGCAATTGAAGGTGTCGCTGCCACGGGTGTCGCACCTGGTGATGCTGGCCACCGGCGATGAGCCGGCGATGGCCGCCGCCAACGAGCCAAAGCCAAGAGGCGGTACGTTTATCCCCTCACCAGGGATATGCAACGTTCATGCGATGTGCGCACCCGAGGATGTCAGCTTCGAGCGGCACGCCGTGGCGCTCATCGGCACCACGGACGAAGACGGCTTTTCCCACCATTGCACCGGCACGCTGCTGAACAATACCCGGCAGGACCGCACGCCGTATTTCCTTACCGCCCAGCACTGCGTCCCGACCCAGGCCAGGGCCTCGACAATGTACGCTCAGTGGAACCACAGCTATGTCAGTTGCGGCAGACGTCTAGACCCCGACCGTGACGACTACTACGTGGGCGGCACACTGCTTTACGCCAGCGCCGATAACGATATTGCTTTTTTGAGGTTGGAGCAGGACCCGCCGGACACTGCCACCTTTGCCGGCTGGAAGCCGGACGCACCAGCGGGCGTGGGCACGAGGGCGTTCACGCTGCATCACCCTCAGACCGACTTGCTGAGGTACTCCGCTGGCGAGGTGACGGGGTTCGACACCTGCACGCGGGATGCGTCCAGCAGGTGGGTGCAATGCACCGGCACCGACAAAACGCCCGGTGAGCACACTTTTTATGAGGTTGTTTTTTCGCAAGGCGTGGTCGAACCCGTCAGTAGCGGCAGCGCTTTGTTCGCGAGCAATGGCCGGCAGATTATTGGCCAAGCGTCCAGCATAAATGAAAAATTAAGTTGCGACGATCCCAGCCAGCCCGCCAGCTACGGCCGCTTCGACCTGGCGTACAAAGCGGGGAATTTGGCGCAGTGGCTGGACCCTGGGCCCGAGCCGACCTATACCGTCACTGCCAGTGCTGGCGAGGGGGGCACTATCAGTCCGTCAGGGGTAATCTTGGTGAAACAGGGGGCGAGCGTGACGTTTACGGCGCAAGCGGAGCCGGGGTATGTTGTTTCTGGCATTAATGGTTGTGACGGAGTCAATTGCTTGAGTCGCGTTTATGTTCGCGACTCACCAAAAACGGTGGACACCTACACCACCGAACCGATCACCGCCAACAGTACTGTCAAAGTAAGTTTCGAAGAGATGCATCCCAAATCTTCGAGCTATATCGTCACCGCCAGCGCTGGAGAGGGTGGCACTATCAGCCCGTCGGGGGCCATTACGGTGAAGCATGGGGAGACAGTCACGTTTACGGCGCAAGCGGAGCCGGGGTATGTTGTTTCTGGATTTCGCGTTTGCAACACATGGACGGTTTACGACTATCCCCCCCAAGACACAACAAGCACCCTAACATCCAACCCACTCAACTCCAACTGCACGGCCAAGGTAAGTTTCCAAAAGGCTGCCCCGATAACCAATATCGTCACCGTCATCACTGATGAAAACAAAATCAGTCAACCTGTTTTTGTGGGACGTTCGGAAGAAACGTTTCCCATTCTAGTTATAGCACCAGCTCGGTAGCTCGTAGGGCGTGGTGAACCCCGCCCTACGCTGGCTGGCGGAATACACGCAATTGACATATTGATAACGGCAGTTCACAATATGCGCGTGATCGAAATCATCAAGTCGAGTGTGTTGATGCTTGGCTTCATGCGCTGCGCGACACTAACGCTAAAGCCCGCATTGCTGTCCGGCTGGATCGGTTGATGCTTGGCAATGTCGGCGATGTCCGCTCGGTTGGAGGCGGCGTCAGTGAGATGCGTATCGACTATGGCCCCGGCTGCCGCGTGTACTACCTGCGGCGCGGCGAAGCTGTTATGGTGCTGCTATGCGGCGGCGATAAGCACACTCAAGACGCCGACGTCAAGGCCGCGAAGATGATTGCCAAAGAATGGAAATAGCCCATGAGCAACGTGAAATTCAGCCGTT
The DNA here is from genome assembly GCA_031277295.1 of Burkholderiaceae bacterium. GTDB lineage: Bacteria > Pseudomonadota > Gammaproteobacteria > Burkholderiales > Burkholderiaceae_C > Ottowia. Next base: position 13,824 of record JAITMV010000171.1, read on the forward strand.
ACGATAGCGCTGACTACCTGCAAACCGATGAAGACATCTTCGCCTACATCGACGCGGTCATGGAGGAGGCTGGCGGCGACCCGGCTTTCATTGCCCAGGCGCTTGGCGTAGTTGCCCGTGCCCGTAACATGAGCCGGCTTGCACGCGATACCGGCCTGAGTCGCGAAGGCTTGTATAAAGCGCTTTCTGGTAAAGGCAAACCGAGCTTTGCCACGATAGCGAAAGTATGAACGGCGCTTGGGCTGCGGCTGACGGTGACACCTCGCTCGGCTGAAAGAGCGTAAGCGAGCGCTGTTTTCTCCTGCCCTGGCTGGAGGCTGTCGCAAAAGAGGCAGGGCGGCCACAAGAGCCGCCCCTACGCTGACTAAAGATCAAGCTCGGAGTGTGACCCAAGCCGGACCAATTCCAGCGTCTCGCCGTTCGGCTTCCTGTAGATCAACACAAGATCGGGCTTCACATGGCAATCCCGATGGTCTTTCCAGTCGCCAGTCAGTTGGTGATCGCGGTGCCGAGGATCAAGTGGCTGATCGGTTGCAAGCGCTACCAGAACTGGCAACAAATCAACGACCAAAGTTGCGCGGTGTAGTCCTTTCGCTTCCCGTTTCAGGTCGCGCTTAAACTGCACCGTCCACAGTGTTTTCATTCCGCTTGGGCTGCCAGAATCTCGGCCCTGATCTGCTCGAGTGTTACCGGCTCCAGCTCGCCAGCACGAGCGGCCCGCATGGCAGCGATAGTTGTTTCGTTGGGAACCAGCGGATCAAAAGGCAATGCCTTTTCCCGCGCAACCTTTGTAAGCATCAGACGCACAGCGTCGGATATGGTCAGGCCGATGGCGGCCAGAACCGCCGCAGCCTCATCTTTTACCTGAGCATTGATGCGTGTCTGGATAACACGGTCAGCAGTTAGAGCCATTGCTTGTCTTCTTCTAAAAATTACATTGTCTCTACATTGTACCTGAAGCTTGAAACGCGACCCGCCAGCATCGCATTCCAGGCGCGCTTGGCGCCAATGAGCACGCTTGCGGCGCCCGTGCCCGTAACATGAGCCGCCCCTACGCCAATTCCTCTGTCAGGAAATTTCGTAGGGGCAGGCCTTGTGCCTGCCCTTTTGCGATACCCCATGACTCAAAATGCGGGTGCTGGGGGTGGCAGGGCAGGATCACGCCCATCAGCAACGAGTAGGGCGCGCGGCAGGCAAATAGGGCTGCCAGCTTTCCGCAGGATGAATTACATTAAATTATGCTTTAATGTTGTCTGACGCTATGAAAGTGTGCTTTAAACCTGGAAACCGCAGCCTGCTGCTTGTTGTCTTCAGGAATACCACATGTACGCTGAGGAACCTCTGAACAAATCTGTCGCGGCTGGCGCATCGCCGCATTCGGGCGCGTCCAACTACGGTTTTCAGGTGAGATGAACCGAAGCGCCGGCACTTACGTCACGTCCACGACGCTGGGCGAACCGGTGCGGGCGTTTGTGCCGCGCCGGTTGCCGCCTGCCGATCCGCCCTTGGCATGGACTGCCGTGGCCGACCTCAACCAGCAAGCGGAACTGGCGTTGGCCCGGCTGTCTGGGGTGTCAGGACTGGCCCCCTCGGTCGATTGGCTGCTCTATAGCGCGGTGCGACAAATCTACGCGAGCAAAGCGCGCTCGTTCGTCATGATGCTAACTCCGTCATTCCCGCGCAGGCGGGAACTTCGCGGGAATGACAAAACGTATAGGTCTGTGCGCTTAAGTGACCAGCATTGGGGTGAACCCCGCCCTACGTTGGCTAAAGCGAAGTTTCGAGGAACGGCCATCCATGCGGCGTTTGCTCAAGGGATGGCGTGCAATGCAGTGGCCGCACTCCATCCCCCCCCTGCCCTCCCCTTGAAGGGGAGGGAGCAGCAGCCGCGACGCGGTGGGGTTGCGGCTCTTTCCCTTCATGGGGTATCGCAAAAGGGCAGGCACAAGGCCTGCCCCTACGAAAGCCAGCGTAGGGCGGGGTTCACCCCGCCATTGTGCAGCTTCACGAAACCGGGAGATGGCGGGGTGAACCCCGCCCTACGTTGGCTAAAGCGAAGTTTCGAGGAACGGTCATCCATGCGGCGTTTGCTCAGGGGATGGCGTGCACTGCAATGGCCGCACCCCATCCCCACCCCCGCCCTCCCTCCATAGGGGGAGGGGGTTTTAGACGACGCGATGGGGGTGGCGGGGGAAAGGCGCATTAACCCACGTTTAGCCCACGTTTACCACGACACCTTGCATGATTAACAGGTCGTACACCGTGTTGCTGCCGCTGTGGTGCCACACGTCGAAAACCACGTTCTCGTAGGTAAACGCGTCGCTACCCAGGCCGTTGTAGATGTTCATCGTGTTGGTGCTGGTTTTGGCCCAGCCTGCGTCCAGTTCTACCGTTGAGGTGTTGTCGCCCAAGATAGTCATGTGCGTGGCCGACGTGGTGCCGCTAACCACAAAGTTGGTGCTGAAGACGTCAGGCTTACCGTCCTTGTTGGCGTCCTCGTCCTTGTATTGGCCCACCAACACCTCTACATCATCAAAAGACAAGATAAGCTTGTTTCCAGTGGTATCTATGTCGTAGTCATTTGCAGTCCCCGGCCCGTTGGGACCGGTATCTTCGGTATTGAGCTGGTTGTTCAGGTCGAACTGCTGAATCCTCTTGATCCCTGGGATGGGGTCTTGTTGCAGCATCTGCGCCACGTTCAGCGTCAGGTTATTTGCCTCGAACACGATGGTGTTGAACCCCCCGCCGGCCATGCCATCGACTTCGAAAAAGTCAGTGCCTGTGATGCCGATGAAGTCATTGTTATCGTTGGTGCCGACCGTTTCATCATCAGTGTTGGTCTCGTGCCACCATTTGGAGCCGCCAACCCCCTCAATAAAGATTTTGACGTCGATTCCATCTTGGTTGGTAGAGAGCGTGAACACGTCTGAAGGGATCGGGGAGTCATTGCCTGCCGCATCGGTCACGTTTGCCGTGAATTTGTAGTCGGTTTTGTTGACCAGGTTATCGACCTCGTAGGTCCAGGTGCCCGCCTTGGCGTCGAGGTCTGCGTAGCCGAGGAGCTTGCCATCGTTATAGACGGCAATGCGGTCATCGACCTCCAATGTGGCCGCTGTTACCTTGCCGTTGAGCACAATGCTCTTGTCGTCGGTTGTGGTGCCGCTGCCGAAGTTGCCCTGCTTGTCGCCGACGTCGTCGGTGTAGGTGTCGATAGTGGCTTTCGACGTCGGCTTGCCGGTTTCAATCACCACCTTTGTTTCCGATTCCGTGCTGCTGTTACCGGCAATGTCAATGGTGCGCGCTATGAAGGTGTAGGTGCCATCAGCCAGCGTTCTGCTGGTGGCGTCGTACTGCCAGACGCCGTTGACCAAGCTGGCGTCGTGCCAGTCGATGATGCCGTCCTTGTTGTCGTCGCCGAGCGAAATCTGCACCTTGTCGCCGGTCTCCAGCGCGCCGGTCAGCCCGGCTTTGATCACCAGGGTGTTGTCGCTGGTGAGGAAGTCGTCCGCTTTGATACCCCGGTCCTCATCAATCCCGGTGATTTTGGCCGTTGAGGACGGCCCCGTCACGTCAACGACCAGGTTGAACGCGGGCGATTTGCCGCTTTCATTGCCTGCCTTATCCGTTACGCTGACTTCCAGGCTATGGGGACCTTCATTGAGCGTATGGGTTGGCGGCGGCGTGTACGACCACTCCCCTTTGTCGACCGTCGTCGTGCCAAGCAGTGCGCCATTGTCGTACACATTAATCGTATCGCCATCAGCCGCGTCTTTGGCGGTACCGCGCAACGTGGGCGTCGTGTCGTCGGTGCGCTCGTTTTGGACCAGGGTGCCCTGCTTGTAGCCGACGTCGTCGGAGACGCTGCCGATTACCGGCACGCCCGATGCTTTTGTGTCTATCGTCAACTCAAAGGTCGCCGAGTCTTTTGCGCCCGCCTTGCTCTCCACCGACGCTGTGTAGGTATGCTTGCCGTCGGCCTGCAGTGGCGTGGTGAAGCTCCAGTTTTCATTTGCATCGGCCACCACCGTGCCCAGCACTGTGGCGCCCTCAGTGATGGTTACCGTCGTGCCTGCCGTCGCTTTGCCCACCAGCTTTGGCGTATCGTCGTTGGTGACAGCGCCGGAGGCAAGGTCGTCGCTCTCCACGGGGGTTTTGTCGTCAACCGCGTGGCTGATGGTTACCGTTCTGCCCGTGGTATCGACCGTGAATGTCAGCGCGTCACTGGATGGGCCGGTGTTGCCGGCCTTGTCGGTGACTTTTGTGGTGATGGAATGGTCGCCATCGTTCAGTTCTTTGCTGGAGGGCGTTGTGAAAGTCCACGCCCCGCCTGTGCCCACCGCCGTCGTGCCCAACAGCGTGGTACCGTCATAAATGCTGATGACGTCGCCCTGCTCGCCTTGCGCGCTGGTGAGCTTACCGCTGAACTCCGGCTGGCTGTCGTTGGTGGCGCCTTTGTCCGCAATCGTTCCTTTCACCGGATCAATGTCGTCGGTCCCTATCGGTTTGCCAGCCGCGTCCGGCGAGTCAGCGTCCAAAGTAACAAAACGATCACCCGTCGGGTCACTTCTGCGGCCTGAAGTGTTCATCGCGTCCGCCGTGATGTTGATCTTCCCGTTGCTCTTTATTTCATCCAGAACCACCGACCACTTGCCAGCCGAGTCCACAGTGGTGACGCCCATCGCTACAGGTGGTTTACCGCCGTCGCCGTCGTCGTCGACGTACACCGTCACCGTTAAACCCGCCTCGCTAGTACCAATGACCGTCGGCGTTCTATCGTTGGTTACCCCATCAGGCGGAATATTGCCCGTGTGCTCCAGGACATCGTCCATAACCCCGGTAATAGCCGGCGGTTTTGGCGCGGGACCGCTGTCCACCTCCAGGTTTTCCTTGTCCGTGCCTTCAACGTTGCCCCCCAAATCGACAACACGCGCATGAATAACGGTTTTGCCCCCCATCGTATTGGCGGTGTTGTCGTAGTTCCAGGTTTTGTCGTTAACCGAGGCGATTTTCCAAGTCTGGCCGTCATCCAGCGATATTTGCACCACCTCGCTGGCGGTCAGTGTTCTATCGATAGTGCCGAAGAACTTCAGCGTTCTGTCCGAGGTAATAAAGTCACCTTTATTGCCCGTGTCCTCGTCTATGCCGGTGATGTCTATCGTGACGGAATCCACCTTAGTATCAATCTCCACCTTCGTCGGCGTTTCCGTGCCGGTGTTGCCGGCTTTGTCAACCGCGCGGGCCTCAAAGGTGTAGGTGCCGTGGGCAAGCTCTGTCTTTTGGGCGTCGTATTGCCAGATGCCGTTGCCGACCAAGGTGGCGTCGTGCCAGTCTTGTTTGCCGTCGTTGTTGTCGTCGCCAAGCGAAATTTGAATCCGCTCGTCGGCTGCCAGCGCACCGGTGACCGTCGCCTTGACAATCAGCGTCTGGTCGTTGGTGATGAAGTCGTTCGCCTCTGGGCCGTTGTCGTCCTGGATCGCGCTGAGCTTGGCAATGGCCGTCGGCGCGGTGGTGTCGACGATGATGTTGAAGATTTCAGACTTGGCGCTTTCGTTGCCAGCGTCGTCGGTGACGCTGACTCGCAGGTCATGGCTGCCTTCGTTGAGCACGTTGCCGGCCGGCTCAAACACCCATGTTCCGTCGGTCTTGACCTCGGTGGTGCCCAGCAGGGCGTCGTTGTCGTAAACGTTGATGATTTCGCCCGGCGTGGCTTTGTCGCCGCTCAGCATCGTTGGCACGGTGTCGTCGGTACTGTCGCCCTTGGTCAAGTGACCTTGCACGCTGCCGACGTTGTCGTCGACGTTGCCGATGGAGGGGACACCTGAGGCGGTGGTGTCAATATTCAAATCGAAGGTGTCGGAGCCGTTAGTGCCGGCCCTGTTGACTGCCGTGGCCGTGTAGTGGTGCGCGGTGGGGGTCTGCTCTTGCAGTTCCAGGCGCCAGTTTCCGTTGGAGTCGGCGGTTGTCGCGCCCAGCAGGGTGCTGCCTTCGGTGACGGTTACCGTTATGCCCGCCGTGGCTTTGCCGACCAGGGTCGGGGTGGTGTCATTGGTTTTACCTTTGTCAGCGATGATCTGGTCTGCGCTGCCTGGGTGGACGCTGTCGACCGCGTGCAAGATGGTGACCACCACGTTTTTCGAGTCGACCGTGAAGGTCAGCGGGTCGCTCTTGTCGCTTGTGTTGCCCGCCTTATCGGTTTCAGTGACGGTGATGTCGTGCTCGGAGTCGTCGAGCGGGTCGGTCGGCGTGAAAGTCCAGTCCCCTTTGTCGCTCACCGTCGTCGTGCCAAGCTTGTCGGCGCCGTCGTAGATGGTGATGGTGCTGCCTGGTTCGCCGCTTCCTTTGAATTCTGGCTGGGTGTCGTCAGTTTCGTCGCCTGGGGAGATGGTGCCCTTTTTGTCACCGACGTCATCGTCTGCCGACGGCACTTTGGCGTTTGGCTTGGTGGTGTCCAAAACGATGATGTGCGGGCCGGTCATGTCGCTTTTTTCGCCATTCATTGTGGCGTCCGCGCGGAAATCCACCCCTCCGTTTTGGGTGATGTCAGTGGCCGGGGTGAAGGTCCAATTGCCGTCTGTGCCCACCGTGGTTGTGCCGATGGGCGTGAGCTTATCCTCGCCTTCGTTTTCGCCCTTGACGTATACCGTCACGGTCGAACCGGAGGTGCCGGTGCCGCTGATTTTCGGCTTGCGGTCATCGGTCGTCTGACCTTCGGTGATGTAGCCTGTTATTGTGCCGACGTCGTCGAACATCTCCTCGATGGCTGGCGTCGCGGGCGGGGTACCTGTTACCGAGAACTCCCACTCATCGCTCTTCGCCCCGACGTTGCCGGCCTCGTCCACTGCCTCGGCTGTGAATTTGTGAGCAGCCTTGGTCAATATCGTCGTCGGCTCGAAGCTCCAGCTTCCGTCTGCTTTCACTGCCGTCGTGCCGATCAGTACGTTGTTGTCGTACACGTTGATCGTGATCTTATCGCCCGCCGCTGGCGCATCCACTAGCTTGCCTGAGTACGTTGGCCTGCTGTCGTCTGTGGAGCCGCCTTTTGGAATCGAGCCCCTGAGGTTGCCCACATCGTCGATCAGGTTGAGATCTGTCAACCCCCCCGGCCCTACGACGTCCTTGGTGGCCTCCTCGGTATCGGAGGCTGTTGTGCCGGCAGCGTTGCTGACGTCGGCTCTGACCGTGATTTTGCCGTCGGCGAGTTTGCTTAGATCGGCTGTGACGGTCCAGATACCGTTGTTGTCGGCATCGGCCTCGACTGTGGCGGTCACAGTCACGTCGGGGGTGCTGCCGTCGGTGTCGCTAATGGTCAGGGTGACCAGGCGGCCATTTTCTACGCCGGTGGTGACGCCGGAGAGGGTGACCTTGCCTTGTTCGCTTGCGTTGATGTAGCCGTCGCCCGCAATCTGATCGTCGATGCTGACGGATACGTTACCCGCGTCGACGGTGTACGCCTTGCTTGTGTCGTAGGGCTGCTCGTTGCCGTCTTCGTCCGTTACGATCAGTTGGGCTTCTATCGTTTTGTCGGTATCCGCGGCCAGTTCGCTGCCTGGTACGTCGACTTTCCAGGTCAGGCTGCCGTCGGCCTCTTCGTTGATGGTGGCGGTGTATTCTTTGCCGTTGACGGTAACAACGACTTTTCTGTTCGCCGCGTTGTCGGGCACATCTTTGATCGTGCCGGTGACGGATATAGAGTCCTTTATCTCAGTGCCGCTGAGGATATTGTCGTCAGTGATGGAGTTGATCGCGACTGAAGGTTTGGTGTCGTCGTCGTCGCCATTGCTCAAGGCCGCCGCGGCGAGGATGCCGCCCAGCAGCGCCAGCAGTATCCAGCCGAGGTTGCTGTCTTCTTCCAGCAGGGTGTAGGTGACGCAGGCGTCGGCAACCCCGTCTTCGCCGCACCAGGCGTTGGTGAAGCCCGCTACGTAAGCCATGTCTCCGTCAAGGAAGACCAGTTGATCTTCTGTACTGATCGCAAAGCCGTTGATCCGTACCTGCGCGCCATCCTGGAAGGTGATGATGAGGTCGTCCCCCTCACGGGCGTAACTCGAGACATCGGACTGGCGCGCGGAGACGACAAACGCCTCACGCACGTCTGACCGTACCGTCACAGTATCGCCCATGGCGACCTGAATGATTTCTGCGCCTTGCACTTGATCTTCGATAGACATGGCTGAAGCTCTCTTTCGTTCGGTTTGATTTTGCGATTCGTTCAGGTAAATTTCCCTTGGCGCCGAGGCAAAAGCATTGGCTTACACGCTTCACCCGGCTGCGGACAGAAATCTACCACATTGCTAACCTGGTATCGTAAAAATTCACACTTATCCCCCCGCAGACCCCTGACGGACACCGTGCAGCCCACTCGCTTTTCCATTGAAATGAAGGCTTAGTAAGGCTTCGCGCCGCGGATGGCATCCACGGAGCGATTGTAACGTCATGTGAACGTTTCCACCAGTCCCAATATTACATTCGTACACTTCGTTCAAAAAAAATCACGCGGCAGAGTGGTTTCTTTTTGCAACCTATCTTGCCGCACCGCCGTTTTACGCAGGGGTGGCGCGTAAACAACAACAGGGGCGCTGGGCGGTTTTATTCAGGAGGTGGCGCTTGGGGATGTGAGCTTGGATGGGCGCCCGCTTCGTCATTCCTGTGTAGACGGGAAAGCGAAGCTTCGAGGGACGGCCACACATCCAGGGGCTTTTGCTCAAGGGCCGGTGTTTGAGGATGCGCCCTTGGATTCCCGCCTTCGCGGGAATGATGAGGAAGAGCGCGGGAATGATAAAGAAGAGCACGGGAATAACGATGAGAAGGGCGGAAATGACGATGGAGGGCGCGGGGATGACGGTGGGCATTTCATTTGTGTGGCGGGTCGGGTTACAGCCGCTCCAGCGCTTGTTTTATGTCGCCTACGCTGAGAATTTCGCTGAGTACCAACGGCGGTTTGCCGGGAGCTTGCAGCAGGTAGACGGGCACGCCGCTGCGACCGAGGCGGCGCAGTTCGGCGGTGATGGCGTCGTCGCGCCTGGTCCAGTCGGCACGGAAGGTTTGCACTTGAGCAGCGTCCAGGGCAGCCAGCACCTCGGCACGCGAGAGTGTGGTTTTTTCGTTGATCTGGCAGGTTACGCACCAAGCGGCGGTGAAGTCGACGAATACCGGCTGGCCACCGGCCAAGGCAGCCTGCACGCGGCTGGCCGACCACGGCTGCCAGCGGCCCCCAGTCACTTCGCCGGGCGTCACCGCGGGCAGCGGACGGATTACTGATGGCCCCAGCCAGGCGAGTAGCGCGGCGCCCAGCGCCAGCGCTGGTAAGCTCAGGCTCAAGCGCAACCGGCCAGGCAGACTCAGCGTCCACAGCAACAGCGCCAGCGCCACCAGCAGCGCCAGTAGCGCCGCCGCGCCGTCAATACCGCTTTGCTGGCCCAGTACCCACAGCAGCCAAGCAACGGTGCCGAACATGGGAAAGGCCAGCAGGCGCCTGAGGACTTCCATCCACGCGCCTGGCTTGGGTAGTAGCCGCGCCAGCGCGGGCCACCAGCTTGCCGCCAAATAGGGTAGCGCCATCCCGAGACCGATGGCGGCAAATATTCCCAGCGCTTGCAGTGTCGGCAGACTTATCGCCAGTCCCAGTGACGCGCCCATGAATGGCGCCGTGCAGGGTGAGGCCACGGCCACGGCCAGCACGCCGGATAAGCCGGCGTCGATCACCGGGTGGCGCGCTTGCAGCGTGGCCAGGCGACTGAGCAGCAGAAAGCGAAACTGGAACACGCTTGCCAGATTCAGCCCGATGACGGTAAACAGCACTGCCAGCGCCGCTACCACTGCCGGCGATTGCAATTGAAAGCCCCAACCGATGGCATGTCCGCCCGCGCGCAAAGCCAACATCAGCCCGCCCAGTGCCAGAAACGACAGTACCACGCCTGCGCTGTAGGCTAGGCCGCTGACGCGGTGCGCGCGATGGTCGCCTGAGTGCCGGGCAAAACCGATGATTTTAATGGCGAGCACTGGGAATACGCACGGCATCAGGTTCAGTATCAGGCCGCCTACCAATGCACCCAGCAGCGCGAGCGCAAGGACGCCCGCGGGCGCGGCGGCGGCGGCAGTGGCGGCAGTGGCTGGGGCTTGTGGCGTCAGCGTCAGCGTCGGCACGGCGGTCAGCGGCGCGGGAGTGGAGGCGTTAGTGGGCCAGGCGCCGCTTACCGGCGCTTGGACGCGCCAGCCTTGGTCGCCAGCGGCCAAAACTAGCGGCAGAGTTGGCGGGCTTTCAGTGCGGTCGGGCGATAGCGGCAGGTCAGCCGTCCACACTGCGCCGTCCCAGCGTTGGCTCCAGCTTTTGGGGCTGACGGGTTGGTCTGGCGCGGCCAAGCTGGCGGCGGCGCGGATGATGCCGGGGGTCTCAGGAAATAGCTCTAGCGTCTGCCCCCGCACCCCGGCGGGCAGCCCGGCCACGCGCACGCTCAGGCGCTGGCCGCCGTTTTCGATTTGTGCTTGATGATCGCCCTGCACTTGAGCAGGCTGCGCCTTCAGGGCGGCATTGAAGGCGGCGGCATGAAGTCCGGTTGAGCTGCGCAGCGGCAGCTTGAGGCTGAATTCGCCCTGCTGCGGAACGCATTCCTGTCGGCACACCAGCCAGGTGGCCTTTAGCTCGATTGGCAGCGCATCGTCCAGCGGGCCGGGCCGGTACTGGGGCGTGACGATGAGCGGCACCGGTAGCAGCACGGTGCCGTCGTAGCCGTAATTGAGCAACGGGCCGATGGGGATTTTTTTCGGCAGCGGCCAGGCGATGTCGCCGGTCATTACGCCGGGCGGCAGTGTCCAGTGCATCTCGGTCGGCAGGCCGGAGTCGCCGGGGTTTTTCCAGTACGTGTGCCAGTGCGGGGCGTGTTCAATCTGCAAGCCGACCCAGACCTGCGAGGCCTGGCCCGAGGCCTGCGGCCCCACCGGGACGCCATCCGCGGCGTGGGCTATCAAAGTTGCGCGCACTTGCCCGGTGCGGACTTCGGCCGGGGCGTCTGTTTGCGCGTGAGCGGATAGCGCGCCTGCGGCCAGCGTTAAAACGGTAACGAACGAGCGGAAAAATCGCCGGGCAGTCATGATTGGTTATGAGGTCGGTAAGTTAAACTTGGTTCCATGCTGAACGATGGTCGGGGCGCTGTGGCCGATGTGTCCAATGTGACATAAACCGGCGACTTTGTGGAGGCAAAATATCCCACAACCTCGGTCATCCGACCTCCTTTTGCTGAAATAGCCGCACGCGGCAGCCGTTCAATTTTGCCGCGCGCCAGATGCAAGGAACCCGTTTGCCATGGGACTTTCTGCCACCTTCGCGCTCGATTCCGCTTTAGAGCACTGGGCCGAGCGGCTGCGTCAGCGGCTTGATTTACCGCTGCTGGTGCGCTGCAATGGTAACGGCCTGCGCCTGAGCCGCTGCGCCACCGAGCCGCGCGTCATCGTCGACGTGCGCAACGCCGTCGGCGTTGCCGCGCTGCTGGCTCCGTCGCTGGATAACCTGGGGCGCGCCTACGTCGAAGGCCATATCGACGTCACTGGCACGGCGGGCGACATTATCGATATGGCGCATCGGCTGGCCGAAAACGGCGACTCCAGCGACGGCAAGCGCGGCTGGATGCGACGCATCGCGCTCAAGGTGGCTGGCACCATCAACCACAGCCACACCCGCGCCGCCGACCAGCAGGCTATTCAGTACCACTACGACGTGTCGAATGACTTTTATGCCGAGTGGCTGGACCCGGCGCTGGTGTATTCGTGCGCCTATTTCGAGCGGGGCGACGAAACGCTGGCCGAGGCGCAAGAAAAAAAGATCGACCACATCCTGACCAAGTTGCGCCTGCAACCGGACCAGAGTCTGCTGGATATTGGCTGTGGCTGGGGCTCGCTGGTGCTGCGCGCGGCGCAGAAGTTTGGCGCTCGCTGCGTGGGCATTACGTTGTCGCAAAATCAGTTCGATCTGGCTACCGAGCGTGTGCGCGCCACTGGCCTGGCTGACCGCATCGACATCCGCTTGCAAGATTACCGCGACGTGGAGGGCAAGTTCGACCGTATCACGAGTATCGGTATGTTCGAGCACGTGGGGCTGAAAAACCTCAGCGCTTATTTTCGCGTCATCCGGGACTCGCTCACGCCCGATGGCTGGGCCATGAATCACGGCATTACTTCTACCGACGCGCATAACGGTGAAACCAGCCACGGCGCTGGCCATTTTGTTGACCAGTACGTGTTTCCGCAAGGCGAGTTGCCGCACGTTGGCACTGTGCTGACTACCATGCAAGAAGGCGGCTTGGAGCCGTTTGACATAGAAAGCCTGCGCCGTCACTACGCCCGTACCCTGCAATGCTGGAGCGATGCCTTCGAGGCCAAGGCCGAGCGCCTGAAATCGCTGGTGGCGGAAAAGACGTGGCGCATTTGGCGCATGTACTTGATCGGCAGCCAGTGGGCTTTTGACAACGATGAGATTTCGCTGTTTCAGGTGTTGTGTCGGCGCGCCGGCCAGCAGGCTGCTTCGCTGCCCTGGTCGCGGCGCTGGATCTATGACGATGCCGGAAGTTGATGAGCAGACGCCCGCCGTATCAGCGCCCTCCCCTGTCAAACGGTCGGCGCGAATACTGCTGATTGCCGCCGTGTTGGCGCTGGCGTTGTTGGCGACGGTGGCTGCGCTGGCGTTGCAAATTCATTTCGAGGCCGGTGACCGCGAGCGGCTGCACCGTGCGTTGGAGCACGCCCATCAGGTGTTGGCCGGCGTTGACGATACCGCGGCGCTGGCGGCTATGCCGACACGCATGGCTGCCGCTTTCGATCATCAACGCGCGTTGGCGGCGCGTGTCCAGAATTCGCTGGGTCAGCCGCTGTACGAAAAACGCCCCGAAACTATTCTGCCGCCCGCTCTGCTGACGCGACCCGCGCTGGCTTTGCCTGCCCCGCTGGTGACTTGGCGCGTGGGCGATGTGTATTGGCGCGGCAGCGCGTTAATCATGCGTATGCCCCTGGAGGGCGCCACACCGCTGACGGTGGCGATGGCGCTGCCGGTTGAGCGTGATTTGAATTTTTTGCAACGCTTGCGCCTGGTGCTGATTGCTTACGTGCTGCTGGCGTCGTTGGGACTGACGGCGCTGGCGTGGAAGTTGGTTTTCGGCAAGGCTTGAGGCGCAACGCTTCAGTGTTCCATTGCGTTTGTGAGGGATGGGGGCTGACGGCGTATGAAACATGTGCAGTGCGTACTTTCGAGGCCGCGAGCACCCACCCCTACCTTTTCCCAAAGGGGGAGGGGGCGAAGGGGGGGTGAGGATGAAAAAGTTGCACCGCGCGGGGGGAGGCGTGAATACGGCTTCACTTCAAGCTCAATCGACAACGATGCCTTGCGTCACGGTGGACCACATGGCGCGTTCCTTGGCCGCGCGCTCGGCCAGTTTTTGCGGCGCGCCGGTCCATTCGTCGTAGCCTAATTCCTTCAACCGCTTGCTTAGTTCGGGCTGGGCCAGCGCGGCATTGATGGCTTTGTTTAGCTTGGTGACGGTGTCGGCGGACATGTCCTTGGGGCCGTACACGCCGTACCATCCGCCGACGTCGAAGCCTTCGAGCCCATCAATGCCGGATTCGGCCAGCGCCGGTACGTCGGGCAGCGAGGAGTTGCGCTGCGGCGACGTGACCGCGATAGCATGTACTTTGCCGCTGCGGATGTAGCCGCTGGCGGTGCTGATGATGTCCATCATCATGTTGATCTGACCGCCGATGACGTCGGTCATGGCCGGTGCGTTGCCTTTGTAGGGAATGTGGTTCATTTCCGTGCCGCTGCGCTTGGCGAATAGCAGCACGCCCAAGTGGTTGGAGCCGCCTATGCCGGCTGATCCATAACTGAGTTTGCCGGGATTGGCCTTGGCGTAGGCCACCAACTCCTGCGCGTTTTTGTAGAGTTCGTTGTTGTTGACTACCAGCACGTTGTAGTAGCTGAGCACGGGCGCTATCGGCGTCAGGTCCTTGGCCGGATCGAACAGCATTTTCTTCATCACGTTGGGGCTGATGGTGATTGTGGGACTGGCGGCGAACCACAGCGTCAGGCCGTCGGGCTTGGCGCGCACGACTTCGTTGCCGGCCATGGTGGCGTTGGCGCCGGGCTTGTTGTCCACCACCACGGAGGCGCCCAATTCTTTGGATAACGCCACGGCGAGCAGGCGCGCGCCCTGGTCGACTGGCCCGCCAGCGGTGTAGCCCACGAGCAAGCGCACGGGCGCGGCGTCTTGTGCGGCAGCAGGCAGCGCGGCCAGGGTAGCGAGGGTAAGCGTCAAGGCGGTCAACGCATGACGGCGGGTCAGTCCAAGCATGAAAAATCTCCTATGAGGATTTGCAGTAATCGTTGCGTCGTTTCCGCCAAGGCGGGAAATTTCGCGGGGATGACGGGGAATCCAGGGACGGAACCTTAACACTGCGCTCAAATGGGGGCCTTGGATTCCCGCCTGCGCGCATGGGCGGTAACCCGCCTTCCCCCTGCAAGAGGGTGTCGCAAAAGGGCAGGCACAAGGCCCGCCCCTGCGAAATTTCCTGACAGAGGATTGGCGCGGGGGCGGCTCTTGTGGCCGCCCTGCTCCTTTTGCGACAGCCTTTTGCAAGGAGAAGGAGAAAACTGGCTAGCGCAATTCGTCGGCCAGTACCTTGAGAATGCGTTGCGCGTCGGTCTCGGCGGCTGGTGCGCCGTTGTCGCCAAGCACGGTGATGGTGCTGTTCTGGCTTTCGGTTTGTATGGCGATCCGGTATTTGGTGGTGGGCAACTGCCCGCTGGATCTACCGAACAGGGTGCCGAAAAAGCCGCGTTCTTTCTTTTCGGCTGAGGGAGGGACGTAACGAACGAAGTAGATTCCTTTGCTACGGTCGCGATCTTCGACTGTGAAGCCGGTGCGGTCCAGCGCCAGGCCGACACGACGCCAGGCGCGGTCGAATTCGTCGGGGATTTGTACCGCCAGAGCGCCGCTGGGTAGTGTCACCACGCGCGCCTGCGCCGCCGCCGCTGGCGCCGCGCCGCCGCCGCCGCCACTGGCAACCAAGGCCCGCGATTGCTCTTGCGATACGCCGAGCTTGACCATCAGGCGGCGCAAAAACTCGACCTCTAGTTCGGGGTCGCGCGCGCGCGGCTGCCAAATGGTGGATTCGCGCGTGGAGGAGGAGTAGACCTCTTCCATGCCGCGGTGGATAACGAAGATGTCGGTTCCGCCTTGCGCGTTGCGCTCCAGGCGGGTGCGAAAACGGTCGCGTTCGCCGGTGGAGTACAGCGAGTCGAACACTTTGCCAAGGGTGCTGCGGATGAAGTCTTGCGGAATTTTGGCGCGGTTTTCGGCCCAGTCGGTTTCCATCAGGCCGATGTTGGGCTGGTCGGTAGCCAGCAAAAAGCCGTTTTCCAGCCAGAAGTCGCGCACCTGGCCCCACAGCTTGTCGGGCGCGCGGTCAACGCGCAGCCAGCGTTCGTCTGCCCGGCGCTCAAATTGCACGTCAGCAATCTGGTTGACGGCGGTGGGCGCGCCGACGGTTGCCGTGGCAGCTTGGCCGGCCTGGTAGCCGCTGGCGGTAACGGCGCCGCCGGGCATCTGGTAGCGCGATTGGTCGGGCAGTTGGGTCAAATCGGGCGGTACTTCGAGCGAGGTGCCGCTGCCGGCTGATTTGTAGTCGATTTTGTCTGGCTCCAGCATGGAGCAGCCGCCGACGGCCAACAGCAGCGCGGCACCAAACGCGGTTGCTAAACGGATACGTTGATTGGAGGTCACGTTCGGCATTCCTTCAGATAAAAATTGACTTTCTGACGTTTTCTCGGCAGCAGCCGGCGAATCATCCCACGCCGGATTCACAGCAAACCGGCGTCGTGCAACGCTTGTTCGAGCGTCGGCCAGTTGGCCTCGGCCAGCGGCGTCATTGGCAAACGCAGCGCGCCGCCGCACAGCCCCAGCCGTGCCATCGCCCATTTGATAGGGATGGGGTTGACTTCGACCGATTGGTACTTGTGCAGCGGCAGCAACCGCGACTGGATGTGCATGGCGGCGTCGCGCTGGCCCGCCACCGCCGCCAGGCACAGCTCGTGCATCAGGCGCGGCGCGACGTTGGCCGTCACGCTGATGGTTCCCTGACCGCCGCACAGCATCAGTGCGACCGCCGAGCCGTCATCGCCGGAATAAACGGCAAAGTTCTTCGGCGCTTCGCGGATCAGCCACTGCGCGCGCTCGATGTTGGCCGTGGCCTCCTTGATGCCGATGATGCCCGGCACCTGGGCCAGCCGCAACACGGTTTCGTGCCGCAAATCGGCCACGGTGCGGCCCGGCACGTTGTACAGCACCATCGGCAGATCGCCCACCGCCTCGGCAATTGCCTTGAAGTGGCGGTACAGACCCTCTTGCGTCGGCTTGTTGTAGTAGGGCACCACCTGTAACTGGCAATCGGCGCCCACCTGCCTGGCGTAGCGAGCCAGTTCAATGGCCTCGGCGGTGGAGTTGGCCCCGCAGCCGGCCATGATGGGCAGGCGGCCTTTGGCCTGATCGACCGCCACGCGGATGATTTCCCGGTGTTCCTCAACATTGACTGTGGGCGACTCGCCGGTGGTGCCGACCACGCAGATGCAGTCGGTGCCTTCGGCGATGTGCCAGTCGATCAGCTTGCGCAGCGTGGGGTAATCCACGCTGCCGTCATCCAGCATGGGGGTGACGAGGGCGACGATGCTGCCGGTGATGGTGTTCATGAAGTTGGACTTATGCGGCGGTAAGCGCGCATTCTAGTGTGGTGCGCTATTCCGTTCACAGGAGATAACGTGCGGCAAGCCGGTACGGCGGACGCACCGCCGCGATGCGTTGCACGAAGCGATCCGGCGCGCTCAAGAAACCGTTTTCGTAGGCTATCACCCGCCAGGCGGATGGGGCGCAGGCAGCCAACAGTTCGCCGGGGCGTAGCAAAAAGTCCTCGCGGGTAGGCTTGCCCACGGTTTGATTGCCGTCGGCGAAGGTCTCGTAAATCAGCGCGCCGCCTTCGGCGACGCTGTCCAGCAAGGTGGGCAGCAATGGCCGCCACAGGTAATGGGTGACCACCACGGCGCCGAAGCGCCGTCCGGCCAGTGGCCAAGGGTTGTTTTCGATGTCTGCCTCAATCAGTTCACCTGTCCCCGCCAGCGCGGCCAGCGCGGTACCGTCGCGATCAACGCCAGTCACCGTATGCCCCCGCGCCGCCAGCCAGCGCAGGTGACGCCCGCTGCCGCAAGCCACGTCCAGCACTGCCGCGCCCGGCGCGATCAGAGATGCCCAGCGCATTACCCAAGGCGAAGGGAGCAAGGTATTCACTTTTGCATCATCAATTCGTCGAGCATCTCGATCCAGTGCCGAACCGGTGCTTGAGCGACGGCCTGCAAGTGAGCGATGCAGCCTATGTTGGCCGATAGGATGACCGCTGGGCGGTCGGCGGTGCGTTCGCCTTGCAGGTGAGCCAGTTTGTGGTCGCGCAATCGCCGCGACAGATTGGCTTGCAGCACCGAGTAGGTGCCGGCCGAGCCACAGCACAGATGTGCATCTTGCGCCGCCGGGCGCAGCGGCAAGCCAAGTGCGCGCAGGCCCGCTTCGACCGCGCCGCCCAGCCCAAGCGCATGTTGCAAGGTACAGGGCGCGTGCCAAGCCAGTATGCCGCTGTGCTGGCGCAGGCGTCCGCTTAGGGCGGCGGCGATGTCGGGCAGCAGTTCGGCTACGTCGCGCGCCAACTCGGACACGCGCGCGGCCCGGTCGGCGTAGCGCGGTTCATCGCGCAGCAGGTGGCCGTATTCCTTGACCATCGCACCGCAGCCGGAAGCGTTGATGATGATTGCCTCGGCGCGGCCGCTTTCGATATGCGGCCACCAGGCGTCGATGTTGGCGCGCATCTGCGCCAAGCCGCCTTTGGCATCGGCCAAGTGGTGCTTGAGCGCGCCGCAGCAGCCCTGGCCGCGCGCCAGCACGGTCTGGATACCGGCGGCGTCCAGCACGCGAGCGGTGGCGGTGTTGATGTTGGGAGCCATCGCGCGTTGTACGCAACCGGCCAGCAGCAGCACCTTGCGCGCGTGGGTCTGCCGCGGCCATTGACCGGCCGGCTGGCGCGCCGGCACCTGTTGGCGCAACGTTGTCGGCAGCAGGCCGCGCGCCGACTGGCCCAGACGCAGCGCCGGGCCGAACAGGGACGATGCCAAACCGCGCCGCAACCAGTCGCGCAACCGTTGTTCGGACACGGGGCGCGGCACGCGCTGTTCGACTACTTGACGGCCAATGTCCAGCAACCGCCCATACCGCACGCCGCTAGGACAGGTGGTTTCACAACCACGGCAGGTCAGGCAGCGGTCCAGGTGCAATTGCGTTTGCCGCGTGGGCGGCACCCCTTCAAGCACTTGCTTTATCAGGTAGATACGCCCGCGCGGACCGTCCAACTCGTCGCCCAGCAACTGGTAGGTGGGGCAGGCAGCGTTACAGAAGCCGCAGTGGACGCACTGACGCAAAATGGCTTCGGCCTCGCGACCGAAGGAGGTGTTCTGAAATTCGGGTGACAGGATGGTCTGCATGGAAACAAGGACAAATAGCTTCGCCGCACTCAAGGGCGCGCCTGGCGGCGCATGATTTCGTATGGCGGCCGTAAAAGCCTGGTCATAGTCTTTTCGAGGTCGAAAGGACTATGACCAGGCTCTAAACGGCTATTGTTTTGTGGCTCACATTGCCGCTTGCGGCGTACCGCCAAGCCCCGTTGCCGTTTGTCATTGCGTCATTCTCACCAATCCGCATACATGCGCCTTTGGCCCAATATTCCGGCAGGATCGAACTCAGCCTTCAGCCGGCGATGAATCCCCGCCAGCGGTTCGGACAACGGCGTGAACACCGGCGCGCTGTCGTCACCGCCTTTGAACAACGTGGCGTGGCCGCCAGCGCGCGCCGCCGCTTCGCGCACGCGCGCGGCCAACGCAGGCGGCAGGCGAAGCCAGCGTTGCGCGCCGTGCCATTCGATCAGCGTCGGCCCCAGGTTGAGCGGAGTCGCGGTGTCGGGTACGCTGACGCGCCACAGCGCTTGACCAGCGTCAAGACGAAAAAACGGCAGCGCCTGGTCACGCAGGGCAGCCCAGTGGCGCTGCGCGTGGTCGCCCTCCAGCCGCTGGCCGCCAATCAATCGGCAGGCGCCAGTTACTGCCGCGCGCGCACCACGCAGGCGCACCAGCAATTGGCCGTCGGACCAACAACTGGCGTTGAGCGGCAGCGGCTGGCCGCCCCAGCGATTGAGTTGCTGGCGCGCGCTGGTTTCGGACAGATCGAACAGCAGCGTGGCCTCGGCGGGAGGCCGCGGCAGTACCTTTAGGCTGACCTCGGCAATGACGCCCAGCGTGCCCATCGATCCGGCCATCAAGCGACTTACGTCATAGCCGGCAACGTTTTTCATCACTTGACCGCCGAAGGTAAGTACCTCGCCCCGACCATTGACGATTCGCACGCCTAGCACGTAGTCACGCAGCGCGCCGACGCTGGCGCGCGCCGGACCGGACAAGCCCGCCGCCACCATGCCACCAACGGTGCTGCCGTGCCTGAAGTGCGGCGGCTCGAAGGGCAGACACTGGCCGTGCTCGGCCAGCAGTAATTCCAGGTCGCGCAAGCGCGTGCCGGCGCCGACGGTGACAACTAGCTCGCTCGGCTCGTAAGCCACCACGCCGGCCAGTGAACGGGTGTCGAGCGGCTCGCCATGCAGCCGCTGCCCATAAAAGTCCTTGGTGCCGCCGCCTCGGATACGCAACGGCCGCCCACGTTCTGCGGACTTGATGATTTTTTCAATGATGGCGGTTAACGCGATGTCCATGAGAGGGCAATGGTAACCCCGGCTTGGGATGGGATGTTGTTAGCGCCGAGCGTCACTGCGTCTTGCATCTTGCGTCACTCCGCACAAAGCCGCTAACCTGTCGGCCTCGGGAATCGTCGGGAAACACTGTTTGCAACGGTAAGCCGGGAGCGTTGAACCATAATCCTGGAAACAACGGTTGAGCGCTTACTATCTTCAAAAATTTCAAAAATACCTCATGAACGTTAACTTTCGAGCCTTTGATGGCGGTTCTCCTTCAGGGCTTGCGCGATGCAATGGCCGCTACCCCATCCCCACCCCTGCCCCGCCCTTGAAGGGGAGAGAGCAGCAGCCACGACAGGGTTGGGTTGAAAGCCTTGCTCCGACGCGCTTTGACGGTTTGCTTGAAGCGCGCCGGGTTCGCTCACAGGCTTTGATGCCGCGCATCGTCGGCCTATGAGCCTCAGTCTGGTGCAAAGCCGCGCATTGATCGGCTTAACCGCGCCCACTGTCACGGTGGAAGTACATCTGGCCAACGGGCTGCCCAGCTTCACCTTGGTCGGGTTGGCCGAGGTCGAGGTCAAGGAGGCGCGCGAGCGCGTGCGCTCGGCACTGCTCAACAGCGGGCTGGAGTTTCCGCACAGCCAGCGCATTACCGTCAATCTGGCGCCAGCCGATCTGCCCAAGGACTCGGGAAGGTTCGACCTGCCGATAGCGCTCGGCATCCTGGCCGCCAGCGGGCAGATTGACTCGGCCAGGCTGGCTGGCTGGGAGTTTGCCGGCGAGTTGTCGCTGTCGGGCGAACTGCGCCCAGTGCGCGGCGCGCTGGCGATGAGCGTGGCGTTGCACCGCGCGGGCGTGCAGGCTCAACTCGCGCTGCCGCCCGGTAGCGCCGAAGAAGCCGCCTTGGTGCCCGGCATGGCGGTGTTTCGGGCACGCCATTTGCTTGACGTGGTGGCTCAATTTCTGCCCGTTTTGCGCAACGGTGAACCGGCCGCTGAGGCGCCTGGCTGGTCGCGCGTGCCGCAGGCTGAGCGCGCCGCCGCGCCTGCCTACCTCGATCTGGCTGACGTCAAGGGTCAGGCCGCCGCCCGGCGCGCGCTGGAAATCGCCGCCGCTGGCGGCCATTCGCTGCTGATGGTCGGCCCACCGGGCACGGGCAAGTCCATGCTGGCGCAGCGCTTTGCCGGCCTGCTGCCGCCAATGGACGTGGAGCAGGCGCTGGAAAGCGCGGCTATCGCTAGTTTGGCCGGCACGTTTTCGCTCGATTGCTGGCAGTCCCGGCCTACCCGCAGCCCGCACCACACCGCCAGCGCGGTGGCTTTGGTCGGCGGCGGCTCGCCACCCAGACCGGGCGAAATTTCGCTCGCCCACGAAGGGGTGCTGTTCCTGGACGAATTGCCCGAATTTCCCCGTGCCGCGCTGGAGGCGCTGCGCGAACCGCTGGAAAGCGGCCGCATCACCATCAGCCGGGCGGCCCAACGGGCCGAATATCCGGCCCACTTTCAATTGATCGCGGCCATGAACCCCTGCCCTTGCGGCTACCTCGGCGCGCGCGTGCGCGCCTGCCGCTGCACGCCCGACCAAATCGCGCGCTATCAAGGCAAGCTGTCTGGGCCGCTGCTGGACCGCATCGACCTGCATGTTGAGGTGGCCGCGTTGCCGAGCGACGAATTATTGACCGCCCCGCCCGGCGAGCCGACCGCCGCCGTGCGCGCGCGCTGTACCGCCGCGCGCGAACGCGCCTTGGCGCGGCAAGGCTACCCCAACCAGGCGTTGCAGGGGCAAGCCATTGACCGGCACGTCGGGCTGGAGGACACGGCGGCGCAATTTCTGCATACCGCCGCCGCCCGCCTGGGCTGGAGCGCCCGCGCCACCCACCGCGCGCTGAAAGTGGCGCGCACCATTGCCGACTTGGCCGGCAGCGACGGCGTCGGCGTGGCGCAGGTGGCAGAGGCAGTGCAGTATCGACGGGCGCTGAAAGCTGCCGGGCAGTCGTGAAGCGTGTGGCGCCGATACACTGCCGCCCATGACCACCTTGATACTGCCTGTGCTCTACACCGACGCCGATGGCTACGCGCGCTTTCGCGATGACACGCTGCCGCTGGCTGAAGGTACGCCCGCTGCCCGGTTGTCGGCACTGATGACCGCGGAGGGCTGCCGGTTTCGCTTCAGTCCGGTCGGTTTTTCCAGTGACTTCCACTGCACTACCGCACCGCAATGGCTGGTGGTTTTGCAAGGACGCATGGAAATCGGCCTGCGCGATGGCACGGCGCGCGTGTTCAGGCCGGGCGAATGCTTTTATTCCAGCGATACTCTGCCATCGGGCGCGGTCTTTGACGTCCAGGTACACGGCCATCGCAGCCGCCAAATTGGCGAGGAGCCGCTGGTGACGCTGTTTGTGCCGACTCGCCCGGATACGGCGCAAGGGTGGCGCTGAATTTGGCCGCGCAGCGGTGGCAATGGCGGCGGCCAGACCGGTAGATCACGCCGCCCCTGTGTAGCGCCTTACCTCAATGACGCATTGATCTTGTCCAGCACCGCCTGCCCCGGACACAGGTCTTTGGCCGTTAAGGTGTTGAGCGGTGCGGCGACGGTGTTGAGGTGCTCGTGCAGGTCGTGTGAGTCGGCATCGACGTACAGCAGGCCGGTGACGACTTCGCCTTTGGCCTCGTGTTCATGAACGTAGCTCATGGCGGCGGCACGGTTGGTAGGGTCGTAACCGGCGTCGAGTTTGCGCAGGCGCAGGATGCTGCCGTCGTGCTGTTCAACGTTGACCACTTCGCCGGGAGCATAGTCCACGGTGATTTCCTGCCGGGCAGCGATGTAATCGAGTTGGTTGACGGCTTCGTTGTGGGCGCGGACGTATTCGTAGCTCTTGGTGCTGCCGGCGTGGTTGTTGAAGCTGACGCAGGGGCTGATGACGTCGATGAAGGCCGCGCCCTTGTGCCGGATGGCGGCTTTGATGAGAGGGATGAGCTGATGTTTGTCGCCGGAGAAGCTGCGGGCCACGAAGGTGACGCCCAGTTGCAGCGCCATGCCGACCAGATCAAGTGGGGTGTCGCTGTTGACAACGCCTTTTTTGGACACCGATCCTTGATCGGCGGTGGCGGAGAACTGGCCTTTGGTGAGGCCGTAAACGCCGTTGTTTTCAACGATGTAGACCATGTTGACGCCGCGGCGCATGACGTGGACGAACTGGCCCATGCCGATGGAAGCCGAGTCGCCATCGCCCGAGACGCCCAGGTATAGCAAGTCGCGGTTGGCCAAATTGGCGCCGGTCAGCGCCGAGGGCATGCGCCCGTGTACGGTGTTGAAGCCGTGCGACTGGCCGAGGAAGTAGTCCGGCGTCTTGGCGCTGCAACCGATGCCGGAGAGCTTGGCAACGCGGTGTGGCTCAATTGACAACTCCCAGCAGGCGCGGATGATGGCCGCCGAAATGGAGTCGTGCCCGCAACCAGCGCATAGGGTGGAGTTGGCGCCTTCGTAGTCGCGGTGAGTGAAGCCGAGCGCATTGATCGGTATGGTGGGATGGTGCAGCTTGGGCTTGGCGAGATAAGTCACGGCGTGGGTCTCTCAAAGTGGCATCGGGTAAATCAATCAAGCGGCTTTTTTCAAGCGGCTTTTTTTTTGCTTTGCTCGATTTGCTGTTGAATTGCGGCGGTAATGAAGCGCGCGGTGATCGGCGTGCCGTCGTAGTGCAAGATGGGCACCAGGCGTGCGGGGTCGATGCCGAATTCGTTGATGAGCAGGGTGCACAACTGGGCGTCGCGGTTTTGCTCGACCACGAACACGCGCTCGTGCGCGGCGACGAAGGCAGCCACCGAGTCGGCAAACGGGAAGGCGCGCACGCGCACTGTGTCAAGCTGCAAACCGTCCGCACGCAACGCGGCGACGGCTTCGTCCATGGCCGGGCTGGTGGAGCCGTAGTAGATTCCGCCGTAGGGCGTTTTTTTGGCGGCGGAGCGGATGACGGGAGCGGGTACGATTTTTTTGGCGTGCTCGAACTTTTGTAGCAAGCGCTCCATGTTGTAGACGTAGTCCCGCCCTTTTTCAGAATAATTCGCATACGCATCACGCGAGGAGCCGCGCGTGAAGTACGCGCCCCGGCTGGGGTGCGTGCCGGGGTAGGTGCGGTAGGGGATACCGTCGCCATCCACGTCTTTATAGCGGCCGAAGTCCTTGCCGGCTTCCAAGTCGGCGGCGGTCATGATTTTGCCGCGGTCGTATTCGCGCGCGTCGTCCCACTCGAACGGTGTGCACAGGCGATGGTTCATGCCGATGTCCAGATCGCTCATGACGATGATCGGCGTTTGTAGCCGCTCAGCCAAGTCCAGCGCCCTGGCGGCAAAGTCGAAGCACTCGCGCGGGTCTTCGGGAAACAGCAGCACGTGCTTGGTGTCGCCGTGCGAGGCGTAAGCGCAGGCCAGCAGGTCGGATTGCTGGGTGCGCGTGGGCATGCCGGTCGAGGGACCGCCGCGTTGCACGTTGATGACGGTTACCGGCACTTCGGCAAAGTAGGCCAGGCCAAGAAATTCGGTCATCAGCGAAATGCCCGGCCCCGAGGTGGCGGTAAATGAACGCGCGCCATTCCAGCCCGCGCCGACGGCGATGCCGATGGAGGCCAACTCGTCTTCGGCTTGCACGATGGCAACTTTGTTGGCGCCGGTGACGGGATCGACGCGGTATTTCTTGGCGTAGCTCTGGAACGCCTCGACCACCGAAGTCGAAGGCGTGATCGGGTACCACGCGCAGACCATCGCCCCGCCGTACAGACAGCCCAACCCGGCGGCGCTGTTGCCATCGACGAAGATGCGGTTGCCCACGCGGTTGGCCTTGCGCACGCGCAGGCCGGTGGGGTGCGGCAAGTGCTGGATGACGTAGTCGCGCCCCAGATGCAGCGCCTTGCGGTTGGATTCGAGCAGTTTTTCCTTATTCTTGAATTGGTCGCCGATCAGCCCCTCGATGGCGTCGATGTCCATGTCCAGCAGCGCCGACAGCGCACCGACGTACATGATGTTCTTGAGCAACTGGCGCTGGCGCGGGTCTTGCCAGGCTTCGTTGCAGATGGCCGTCAGCGGCACACCGATGGCGGTCACGTCTTCGCGCAGCCTGGATTTGGGCACCACACGGGTAGAGTCGTACAGCAGGTAGCCGCCGCTTTCGATTTCTTTCACGTCGGCGTCCCAGGTCTGCGGGTTCATCTGCACCAGCATGTCGACACCGCCGCGCCGACCCAACCAACCCTGCTCGGTGACGCGCACTTCGTACCAGGTCGGCAGCCCCTGGATGTTGGATGGAAATATGTTGCGCGGGCTGGCCGGCACGCCCATGCGCATCACCGCCTTGGCGAATAGCTCGTTGGCCGAGGCCGAGCCGGAGCCGTTGATGTTGGCGAACTTGACGACGAAATCGTTGGTGGCAGTGATCGGTTTCATGCGGTCACCTTTTGTGCGGCGGTGTTGCAAGATGGGGTTTCGGCATGCGCCATCTGGAGCAGGTACTTCTGCATATCCCAGGCGCCAGTCGGACAGCGTTCGGCGCACAGGCCGCAGTGCAGGCAGACATCCTCGTCTTTGACCATGACACGCTGCGTCTTCAGCGGACTTGAGACGAACAGGTTCTGCGCGGTGTTCTTGGCTTCGGCGCTCAGATGCAGGCGCAATTGCGGCTCGTCAGCGCTCTGCGTTATGGTGATGCAGTCCATCGGGCAGATGTCCACGCAGGCATCGCATTCGATGCACAGGGCGACGGTAAACACGGTCTGCACGTCGCAGTTCAGGCAGCGTTCGGCTTCTTTCAGCGCGGTGGCGGCGTCAAAGCCCAGTTCCACTTCGAGCTTGATGCTTTTCAGCGCTTTGTCCGGCTCGATCCACGGCACTTTGTGGCGCTGAGCCAGCGTCACGGCGTTGTCATAACTCCATTCGTGGATGCCCATTTTTTGCGACACCAGTTGCGTGTGCGGCGGCGGACGCCGGGCCACGTCCTGGCCGCCTAGCAGCAGATCGATGGACAGCGCGGCTTCATGGCCGTGGGCGACGGCGGTGATGATGTTTTTCGGCCCAAATGCCGCATCGCCGCCGAAAAACACGTTCGGCAGGCTGGACTGCATCGTCTCCGGGTTCAATACCGGCAGGCCCGAACGGTCATCGAAGGCGATGCCAACGTCGCGCTCGATCCAAGGAAAGGCGTTTTCCTGTCCGACGGCGATCAGCACTTCGTCGCATTCGACGTGTACGTCCGGCTCGCCGGTGGGAATAAGCGAACGGCGTCCCTTGGCGTCGTATTCGGCGCGCACAATCTCGAAGGTCATGCCGGTCAGACGGCCGTTGTCGTGCACGAAGGACTTGGGCACGTGCATGTTGATGATCGGAATGCCCTCGTGCATGGCATCTTCTTTTTCCCACGGCGAGGCTTTCATCTCCTCGAAGCCCGAGCGCACGATTACCTTCACGTCCTCGCCGCCCAGCCGCCGCGCCGAACGGCAGCAGTCCATCGCCGTGTTGCCGCCGCCCAGCACGATGACGCGCTTGGCCACCTGCTTGACATGGCCGAAATACACCGACGCCAGCCAGTCGATACCCAAGTGAATGTGCGCCGCCGCCTCTTGTCGGCCCGGTACATCCAGATCGCGCCCGCGCGGCGCGCCGCTGCCGACGAACACCGCGTCGTAGCCTTCGGCCAGCAGCGCTTTCATCGAATCGATGCGGCGATTGCCCACGAAATCAACGCCCAGGCCGAGCACGTAGCCGCATTCCTCGTCGATCACTTCTTCCGGCAGGCGGAAACGCGGCACCTGCGTGCGCATGAAGCCGCCCGCCTTGGCGTCCTGCTCAAACACCGTTACCGCGTAGCCCAGCGGCGCCAGATCGCGCGCCACCGCCAGTGACGCCGGCCCGCCGCCCACACAGGCCACGCGCTTGCCGTTTTTCTTGGCTGCGGGTGGAGGCAGGCGGTCGCGGATGTCGTCCTTCAGATCGGCGGCGACACGCTTTAAGCGGCAAATGGCCACCGGCTCGGGCTTGTTGCCGCCGCTGGCCTCGAGCCGGCCGCGCCGGCAGGCCGGCTCGCACGGACGATCACAGATGCGTCCCAGGATACCGGGAAACACATTGGCCCGCCAGTTGACCATGTATGAGTCAGCGTAACGGCCCGCCGCGATCAGGCGCAGATATTCGGGGACCGGCGTGTGGGCCGGACAGGCCCATTGACAATCGACGACTTTATGAAAATATGAGGGGTTGCGGGTATCGCTTGGCTGCACCGGAAGACCTCTAGGTTGCTGTTATGGGTGGGATGCGTCGGCGCAAGTGTAGCCCTAACGCGGCAATCTGGCAGGACAAAAAAACAAACCACATCAAGTCGTCCAGAGGTACGCAAGGGCAAACAACATGGCAACCCATTGGGTGGCGCGGGAAGGAGGCGGCTTCCCTGCCTCACTTGGCGGGTCACTGGGTTACGTAGCGCTCCCACATGTCCCGGTAAGCGCGCTCCAGGCCGGCGACGAAAGCCGGGGTGTCGAACAGCAACGATTGCCCGACGTTCTTCAGCCGTTGCCGCAATTGTTGACGCAAGGGCGCTGATTGCACGATCTCATTGAGCTTGTCTTCGTAAGCTTGGAAGCTATCCGTAACCAGTTCAGGCAGGCCCGCGGCTTCAAGCAATGTGGCTGAAACGCGGGCAGGAAAGGATTTGCCTTTCAGCGCCAGCAGCGGGCAGCCGACGCGCAGCGCGTCGCTTCCGGTGGTGTGCGATCCGTAAGGGAAACAGTCAATCGCCAGATCGACCACCAAGTGGCGCGCGAAGTGCTCTGGTTTGCCCTGCCGGCCCGCATGTACCAGCCGGCTGGCCTGCACGCCCCGGAGTTCGGCCTCGGCGGCCAGATTACGGAACACGGCCTCACTTTCGGCAAATATCCAAAGACAGGCTTGCGGATGGCGTTTGAGCACACGCATCCAGATATCGAACATGGTCGGGCTGATCTTGTGCGTCGCATTGAAGGCGGCCAGCACCACGGCATCTTCGGGCAGGCCGTATTCGGCGCGCGACAGCGGCTTGGCCACCGGTAGTGTGCTGTCGTTCGGCCAATAACAGGGTAGGCGGGCAATCCGTTCGTCGTAAAACGCTTCACAGCCGGGCGGCGTGACTACCGGGTCGCCGATGATGTAATCAATCTTGCGGGTTCCCAGCGTGCTGGGATAGCCCAGCCAGTTGACGACGATGGGCGCGGGCCGCGCGAAAGATACCGCCATGCGCGAATGCGCCGTGTAACCCATGAGGTCGACCAGGATGTCAAGATCAAGTTGAGCAATTTGCTCAATCGCCGTCTTGTCGTCCACATCATGGAAATCAAGAAACCGGTCGGCGGCGCGCATGATGCGCTCGCGTTCTGGCGATGGTTTGGGCGGGTTGTAGGAAAGGATGTAAATCTCGAACTGTGTTCTGTCATGCAGTTCAAACGCCTCGGCGACCAACTGCACCATGGCGTGCGCATGAAAGTTGCATGACCAGTATCCAATCCGCAGCTTTTTGTTTTTTGCCTTGTCGCCCGGCTTGCCGCCGGCCGACCGGGCCACGCCGTAGACCGCAAACGTGCTTGCCTCGCGGCGGGCCAACTGCAAGTGCCAAGCCGGGTCGTCGGCATAGTTAAGCGCGTGAAAGGTATGGAAACGCTGGGCGCGCTCGAATGCCGACTTCAGCTTGTCGCCATCGAATGCCTGCTGAAACTGCATCAGCAACCCGGCGCTGCGCAACTGGTCGAGCAGCATCAGATACGCCTGTGCGTTATCGGGTTGGAGCTTCAGCCACCGGCGCGTCAACTCGATGGCTTCGGGGTAGTTTTTCAGCTTTCCGTAGATCGCCGACAAATTGGACAAGGCATCGGCATGATTCGGGTCTTTGCTCAAGACCTTTTCCAGGTAGACGACCGCCTCCTGGTTGTGCCCCCGATCCATGAGCGCGGCGGCAAGGTTGTTCTGGATCGACACGTCCTCGGGCGCGCCGCGCTCGGCTTGCCTGAGGTCGGCCAGCGCGCTGTCGAACTGCTTGCCCGCATGCCGGACATAGGCGCGAAAGCTGTAGAGCGTCGGCAGATTGAAGCGCTTTATCGCTTGGCTTAGCGCCTGTTCTGCCTGCTCAAGCTCGCCCGCGACGACATGCACGCCCGCCAAGTCGGTCCAGTGGGCCAGCTTGTTGTCCGCCGAGCGCAAAGCAGCCCTTGCCAGTGAGCGGGCCTGGTTGAACTGCTTGTTGCGAAGCGCCGTCTTGATTTTTTCAGACTGAATCCAGAGCATGTGGTTTTATGCCGCTGAACTATTTTGAAGGCGATACCCGTCCCGCCACTAACGGGTAGACGATCCCCGCGATAGCCGCGCCCACGATGGGCGCCAGCCAGAACAGCCACAGTTGTTGGGTGGCCGCGCCACCTACGAACAACGCTGGCGCGGTGGAACGCGCCGGGTTGACCGAGGTGTTGGTGACCGGAATCGAGATCAGGTGAATCAGCGTCAGGCACAAGCCGATGGCAATCGGCGCCAGCTTGCCCGGCGCGCGCTCATCGGTCGAACCCAGGATAACGAACAGGAAGAAGAAGGTCAGCACCACTTCGCAAACGAAGGCAGCAGTCATCGAATAGCCGCCGGGCGAATGCTCGCCGTAGCCGTTGGTAGCGAAGCCGCCCAACTCGAAGCCCGGCTTGCCGGTGGCGATCAGATACAGCACCCCGGCACCCACGGCGGCGCCGATGACCTGCGCGATGATGTACGGCAGCAGATCACGCGCCGGCAGCCGCCCGGCCACCGTCAGCCCCACGCTCACGGCGGGGTTGAGGTGACAGCCCGAGATGTGCCCGATGGCAAAAGCCATCGTCAGCACCGTCAGGCCGAAAGCCAGGGCCACACCGGCAAAGCCGATGCCCAGACCGGGAAATGCAGCGGCCAGCACTGCGCTGCCGCAACCGCCCAGCACCAGCCAAGCGGTACCTACTGCTTCGGCGGTGAGTCGTTGAGCGAGAGAAGGAGAAGACATAGCAAGAGCACCCTTAAAAATCAACCAAAAGGATACAAAGTGTAACCTTCACGCCCGTTCGTGGTTTTTTCGGGGTCGCGCAGTGCCCGCCTCGCGTGTTGGTTGGGACTTACGCAAAAAATAATGACGCCAAGGACATTACCCTGGAACACGCGCCTTGCTTGCCTCTGATTCGCGCAAGTCGTGTCGGTATTGGCGGCATAGCCGTCATTGTTGTCGTGAGTCGTGTTTATTTGCGCAGCGAAAGATCGATACTGCCTTGCCGGACTGCTACATTAGCCGTGCGGTTGGCGACGGCGAAGTGACCGTTCATTTTCAAACATCTGAGCATGGTTCGTTTTTTCCTGATTTTTCTGTCGGTCCAAGCGGTACTGTTTGGGGTTGAAATGCTCAACCCGGTGCAGGCGGCTGTCGTCACGCCCTGGACCGGCTGGCTGGCACAGGCCAGCGCGGCCATCGCGCACCTGATTGACCCCACTGTGATCTCGCATGGACGGGTGTTGCAACAAAGCGCGCCGCCTTACTTCGGCGTGTCTATCGAGGCCGGCTGCAACGGCGTCGAAGCCACCATCGTGCTGATAGCCGCGATACTGGCCTTTCCATCCGGTTGGAAAATGAAGCTGTGGGGCATCGGCCTGGGATTTGTCGCCGTGCAGGGGGTCAATCTGATCCGCATCGTCAGCCTGTTTTTTCTCGGACAGTGGAGCTTCAAGGTGTTCGAATTTGCTCACCTGTATATGTGGCAGGCGCTCATCATGCTGGACGTGCTGGTGGTCTGGCTGCTATGGATGCGCTACGTGGCCAGGCGCGATCCTGGTGGGCACGCCAGCGCCACGCCCGTTACTGTTTGATTTGCCATGCGCGCAAGCCTGATTGGTCGTTTTTTGCTGCTGGCCATCGTCTGGCTCGCGGTACTGTTGCCGGCTTGGTACTGGGCCGCGCGCTGGCTGGCCGTACCGCCGATCTGGTTGGCCGGCACGGTGATGAAGGCGCTGTTCGGCTGGGTCGATGGGTTCGAGCAGCATGGCGTCACCGCCGTTCTCAATACCCTGGTGCAAGTGCGTATGCAAGGTCCGCGGGGCGCCGACGTACTGGGAGAACTGGCGCCCGAGGTGAACTATCCCACTTACGGCTATGGGCTGGTGTTGCTGTGGGCCATGTTGCTGGCCTCACGCACCGAGCGCTGGTGGCTCAAGGGACTGATCGGCAGCTTGCTGCTGATTCCGGCGCAGGCCTGGGGCATCTGCTTTCAGTGGTTGCGCGACGTGGTGTTACTGTCCGGCCCCAATGGCGCCGCGTACTTGAACTACTCGGTGTGGACGCGCAACGCGGTGGCTTACGGCTATCAGTTCGGATTTTTGATGTTGACCCCGGTCGCGCCGATCATGCTTTGGCTGGCGTTCAACAAGCGCTTCGTCGTGGCGCTGTGGCTAGAGGCAGCGTTGGAAGGCGCGCCCGAAAAAAAGGCCGATCAGCCGTCGACCCGGCCGGTTGGCGATTCCTGAACTGAAGCGCCACGGTGTGAAACTGGAGCGCTACCGCCAAGCCCCGCGCGTTCGCCGCGAGGAGCTTTGGGGTAGTTTTAGCCCAGCATCTGCCGCAACTCGCTGGCCGCGTGGCGCAAGCGCTCCAGCGCGCTGGCGAGCGTCCGCGGGTTGTTCAGCCGGCCTTGCTGCACGATCTGATTAAGCGCCGCCACTGTCTGCCCACGGCTGTCGCGCAGCGGCACGGCTACCGCATGCACGCCCAATTCGTGTTCGTCGGCGGCCAGGCAAAAGTCTTGCGTCCGTACCTGTGCCAGCAGCGCCTTGAAAGCCCGCCGCTCGGTGATGGTGCGCGGCGTCAGGCGCGGCAATTCGCCCCGGCGCTGCAACCAGGCGGTCAGTTCGGCGCGCGGCAGCGCCGCCAGCAAAACACGGCCGGTGGAGGTGGCGTGCGCCGACAGGCGTGCGCCCAGATGGATGCCATAGGCCAGCAGACGGCTGGTGGCGGTGTCGCCGCCAGCGCGGGCGACGATGACCACCTCGTCGGCATCCAGTACCGCGGCGGAAAATACATCCGGCGCTTCGCCCGCCAGCCGGTTGAGCGTCGGCTGAACCACGCGCGGCAGCCGTGCCGACGCCAGGTACGCGCCCGACAAGCGCAGCACCCGCGCGGACAACCAGAAGTGGCGTCCGTCGGTTTCCAGATAGCCCAGATAGGCGAGCGTGAGCAGGTACCGGCGTGCCGCCGCGCGCGTCAGCCCGGTGCGTTGCGCGGCTACCGAAACGCCTAGCCGCTGGCGTTCAGTGTCGAAGCTTTCCAGCACCGCCAAGCCCTTGGCTAAGCCGGCGATGTAGTCGGCGTGCGCGATGCCGGCCATGTGATGTCATTCTTGATGTGGAATAAGTGCGCGATGATCGCACAAAATAGCTATTTATCGCGCACAACCGCGCCAATACAACGGTTTGCCATCGGGCACGGCGGTTAATCTTTGCCCGCTTCCATAACTTGCCATTACCGGAGACAAACCATGAAAACCCAAGTCGGCATCATCGGCGGCGGCCCATCGGGGCTGTTGCTGTCACAACTGTTGCATCTGCAAGGCATCGACACCGTGGTGCTGGAAAAGCACAGCCGCGAACACGTGCTCGGCCGCATCCGCGCCGGCGTGCTGGAGCACGGCTTTGCCGACCTGATGCGCGAGGCCGAATGCGCCGCACGCATGGATCGCGAGGGCGAAATTCATGAGGGCTTTTTCATCGCCCACGACGGCGTCAAAGACCGCGTGGCGCTGAAAGAGCTGACCGGCAACACCGTCATCGTCTACGGCCAGACCGAACTGACGCGCGATCTGTATGAGGCGCGTGACAAGCGCAAGGGCGCGGTGATCCACCACGCCGAGGACGTGATGCCGCACGACTTGGAAGGCAAGCCGTACCTGACCTACCGCAGCGGCGACGAAATCAAGCGCATCGACTGCGACTTCGTCATCGGCTGCGACGGCTTTCACGGCGTCAGCCGTAAATCGATTCCACGCGCCAAGCTGCGCGAGTTCGAGCGCCTGTATCCGTTCGGCTGGCTGGGCGTGCTCTCGCGCACCAAGCCGGTGTCGCCCGAGCTGATCTACTGCAAGCACGAGCGCGGCTTTGCCCTGTGTTCGCTACGCTCGCAGACCCTGAGCCGCTACTACATCCAGGTGCCTTTGACTGACAAGGAAGGCGATTGGGCCGACGACAGGTTCTGGGACGAATTCAAGCGCCGCCTGCCGCCCGACGCGGCGAGCCAGTTGATCACCGGCCCATCAATAGAAAAAAGCATCGCCCCGCTGCGCTCCTTCGTCGCCGAGCCGATGCGCTTTGGCAACCTGTTCTTGGCCGGCGACGCCGCCCATATCGTGCCGCCGACCGGCGCGCGCGGCTTGAACAGCGCCGCCTCGGACATTTACTACCTGTATCACGCGCTGCTCGATCACTACAAACGCGGCAACGACGATGGGTTGAACGCCTATTCGCAAAAAGCGCTGGCGCGGGTTTGGAAGGGGCAGCGTTTTTCATGGTGGATGACGATGCTGCTGCACACCTTTCCCGACCAGGCTGCCTACGACCAGCGCTTGCAGGAAACCGATTTGAGCTACCTGTTCTCCTCGCCGCGCGCGCTCGGCTCGCTGGCTGAAAATTACGTCGGTTTGCCGTTTTGAGCGGCTGTTCAGACTCAACCCACTAGCGTTCGGTGTGGCGAGGCAGGGGCGAAAAATTTTTCGCCCCTACGGTCGGCCTGCAAAATGCATCCCAGTGTTTCATGCCGCTGGTACATCACCCGCGACGCATGAAACTGACGCGGCCTTAGCTCTCTCGTCATCGCCGCCTACCCTTTCGTCATTGCCGCGCCCCTCCCTCGTCATTCCCGCGAAGGCGGAAATGACGATGGGAAAGCAAGCGTAGGGCGGGGTTCACCCCGTCATTCTCCGGTTTCGTGAAGCGGCGCTTGTGGCGGGGCGAACCCCGCCCCACGTTTGCTTTTTTTGCGCCGCCGGCCCCCATCCCTGCCCAAAGGGGAAAGGAGAAAACCGGCGAGATCAAGGCCAGTTTCACTTCAGCCAAAGGCACGCGCATCCGCGAGAGCCGGGCGAAGCATCGTCTCAACGGCAGCGGCATGGCCTCGCCAGAGCGTTCAAAATGTTACAAATGGAGTAAACAAACGCCGATTAATATGCGGCTCATGAACGTAGTACCCGTACCCCTGCTCTCCCGCAATGACCCGTCCTTCGTCGGTTTCCCGGTCTTCACCCGCCGCACCGTCGAAAACGGTGGCTTGTCTCGCATCATCAACGGTAGAAACTCAACAGGCAGACTCGAATCGGCGCTCTGCCCTCACGCCTTTCAAAGCCCTGTCGGCCCCTCCCAAAGTCCATGCGGCGGCATGAGCAGGCATGGCGAATTTGTTGACACCCTTTCGGAGCTAATCATGCGGATGCGCTCCCAAGTCGACGCCTGCCAGCAAAAGAATTGGTGCGACAATCAGCTTGCTCACGTTCGAGCGGAACACTTAGAACGTGTTTACGGTCTCGGCGTGAGGTGTGCGGGATGCGGCATTGGGATGGGCTGCAAGGCGCAATCCGCAGCCAATGGCCCGTGTCATTGGCAAGGATTGCAACGTCCGCCGCAGCGCTTCCCAAGCCCGCGCCCGCACGCCCGCGCCGAGATCGTAAACACGTTCTTACGGTGGGTGCGGCTGCTGCTGCCAAACAGGAGTTGGACCGACAAGGCGCTGCGCGGGCCACTCCGACTAAACAGGGCGGTGAGCCGCGGCAGTGTGGCGACAATGGCGCAAGCCGACGCCGGACCAGCACCAACATCGCCCACACCGCCCGCCGGAGCTACACCAACCCCCGCGTCTGCTACCCGCGCCTCAGCGCCAGCGGGTGTATCGACAGGACTTGGAGCCAAAGTCGACGCCATTGCTGCCAAATCACCCACACTGCAACAAAATTTGAAATATTTGGATGACCTGGGCTGGAATATAAATTACGGCCCATCGAACGGGGGATCGCATTATAACAAAGACACGAAGAATATCGTCATTGACAGCAACCATCAAATTGACCCCATTGCCGCGGCACGGGCGCTTTCGCATGAAATTGGACATGCGATGTATTCTTATCAGTACCAATATGATTATTCTTCCAGAACGGCATACATCAACTCAAGGCTGGCCGACGAAGGGGCTGCAACCATGAAAACCATTCAAATTCAGCGCGAAATCAAAGCCGTCGGCGGCCCCAACATTGGTGAGCCGACAACCAACTTCGGACAATATAACAAGATTTACGATCAGTACCTAAGAGATGAAGACGCGGTAGCAGCCCGAAGAAAAATAGGCGTCCTTTACGGGACAGGCGAGATGACATCAAACACCATGGAAACCTATGAGGTTTATTATGGGAAACTATATGATAGACAAACTACCAACACGACCCCAAGATAAACCGGAAATCAACGCAAGCAAATCATGCCGTGGGACGATCAGAGTCATGGGCATGATGGCTGCTATTTCTCTGGTGGCGGGTTGCATTGCGTCAGCCCACGCCTCATCAACCCCGCGTAAAAAACAGCCCCCCCCCCGTCCCACTCTTTGGCAAGTGGTCGACACTCTATCAATCAACCATCCTTTCACAAAAAAGCTTCTTGAGTCAACTCTGTCGGTGCGATTGAGGGAAAAAGATGCCAAATTTAATACCCGATGGAATTTCTTCAGCGCCAGGAACGCACGTCTCGCGGATGGTGTTCACGTTCAGGATATCAGGTTTTCATATAAAAAATCAGATCCTGCTCTGGCGGAAATCTTGCTTAATGAAATAAAAGGAATCTGCTTGACGGAAAAACAGGTGGAAAGCCAATACGGCCCATTGACACTGCTTGACAGTCCGCGCGAATACACGCACAAGTATCTTTATCAATCTCCCGTTTCCTGGGGGTATCTGACTTTCAGTTTTCAAGCAGATTCGCCTCATTGTCTTATTTCGGTTGGTTTCAGAATGGATGACAAGAGACCGGCTGATAAATAGCCAAACCCGGAACTTGCGATAGGATGAGCCCGGTTTATGCTGGCGTCGGGTGTGCTACCATCGGCAAGGCCGAGCGTTTGGCGTTCAGGGTCAGTTTTTAACGTTTCACGCATTACTGCCCGCGAACTTCCTGCGCGAGCGCCAAGGAGGCGCAACGCTCATCATGATTACCGAACTGGAATTCAAAAGCCTGGCCAGCCAAGGCTACAACCGCATCCCGCTGATGACTGAGGCGTTCGCCGATCTGGAGACGCCGCTGTCGCTGTACCTCAAGCTGGCCGCCGCGCAGGGCGGCGGGCGCTACAGCTTTTTGCTGGAGTCGGTCATCGGCGGCGAACGCTTTGGCCGCTACAGCTTCATCGGCCTGCCGGCGCGCACCATCGTGCGCGCCAGCGGTTTTGGCGACCAGGCGCGTAGCGAGGTGGTGACCGACGGCCAGGTGGTGGAAACGCACGCCGGCAATCCGCTGGACTTCGTCGATGCCTATCGCGCGCGCTTCAAAGTCGCGCTACGGCCCGGTCTGCCGCGTTTTTGCGGCGGGCTGGCGGGTTACTTCGGCTATGACGTGGTACGCCACATCGAGAAAAAGCTCGAAGCCACCTGCCCGCCCGACACCCTGGGCACGCCCGACATTTTGCTGATGCACTGCGAGGAACTGGCGGTAATCGACAACCTGTCGGGCAAGCTGTACCTGATCGTCTACGCCGACCCCGCCCGGCCCGAAGCGTATGCCAAAGCCAAGCGGCGACTAAAGGGGCTGCGCGAGCAACTGCGCTATTCGGTCAGCGCGCCGCAGCTCAGGCCCGTCACCGGCTACCCCGCCGAGCGCGGTTTTGCCAAAGCCGACTATCTGGCAGCGGTGGAGCGCGCCAAGGCGTTGATCGCGGCGGGCGATTTCATGCAGGTGCAAGTCGGCCAGCGCATCAGCAAGCGCTACACCGAGTCGCCGCTGTCGCTGTATCGCGCGCTGCGCTCGCTTAATCCGTCGCCGTACATGATTTATTACGACTTCGGCGACTTTCACGTCGTCAGCGCCAGCCCGGAGATTCTGGTGCGGCAAGAACACACCCCCGAAGGACAGAAAGTCACCATCCGCCCGCTGGCCGGCACACGCCCGCGCGGCGCCACGCCAGAATTGGACAAAGCCACCGAACAGGAACTGGTGAATGACCCCAAGGAGCGCGCCGAGCACGTCATGCTGATCGACCTGGCGCGCAACGACATCGGCCGCATCGCCAAAATCGGTTCGGTAAAAGTGACCGAGGCATTCGCGGTGGAGCGCTACAGCCACGTCATGCACATCGTCAGCAACGTCGAGGGCCTGCTGCGCGAGGGACTCACCGGCATGGACGTGCTCAAGGCCACCTTCCCCGCCGGCACCCTGAGCGGCGCGCCCAAGGTTCATGCGATGGAGTTGATCGACCAATTGGAGCCGGTCAAGCGCGGCATCTACGGCGGCGCCTGCGGCTACATCAGCTACGCTGGCGACATGGATCTGGCGATTGCCATCCGCACCGGCATCGTCAAGGACCAGACCCTGCACGTCCAAGCCGCCGCCGGCGTGGTGGCCGACAGCGTGCCCGAAATGGAGTGGCGCGAAACCGAACACAAGGCGCGCGCCCTGCTGCGCGCCAGCGAGTTGGTGGAAGAGGGGCTGGAATAGGGTTGGAGCGAGCACCGTCGGCTCAAAGGATCATCGCACCCATTGGTTGAGTTGAATGATCGGCAGCATCACCGCCAGCACGATCAGCAGTACCACCACACCCATCGCCACGATCAGCAGCGGCTCCAGCACAGTGGCCAGGTGCAGGGCGCGGCGCTGTACCTCAGTGCTGATCTGCGTGGCCGCGCGTTGCAGCATCAGCGGCAATTGGCCGGTCTGCTCGCCCAAGCGTGCGAACATGGCCAATAAGCGCGGAAAGCGTGCTTTTTGCGCTAATGCGGTGGCCAACGGCGCGCCCTCGCGCACCATCACCAGCGCGTCCTCGGCATCGGCGCGCATGGCTTGGTTGTGCAGCGTTTCGGCAGCGGCTTGCAGGCTGCGCAAAATGGGCACGCCAGCGCCAGCTAGCATCGCCAGCGTGCCGGCAAAGCGCGCCGCGTTGTAGCCGGCGGCCAACCGCCCTATTACCGGCAGCCGCAACCATGCGGCGTCCAAGCGCGCGCGCAAGACCGGATTTTTAAGCGCCAGTCGCAAACCGACGGCCAGCAAAACAGCGGCCCCCAACAACCACCAGCCCCAGGTGCGCACAAAGTCGCTGATCGCCAGCATCGCCACTGTCAGCCACGGCAGCGCATGTTTGGCGCCGGCAAACACACCGGCGATCTGCGGCACCACGTAGCTGACCAAAAAGATCACAATCAGCGTTGCCATGCCGGTGACGATGGCCGGGTACAGCGCCGCGCCGATCAGCCGGGATTTAAGCGCCAGGCGCTCTTCCAGATCGTCGGCCAACTTGTCCAGCACCGTCCCCAGGTGGCCGCCCTGCTCGCCAGCGGCGATCACCGCCATGTATACCGGAGAAAATTCGCGCCGATGCTGCGCCATCGCTCGCGACAGCGCCGAACCGGCGTTGACCTCGGCGCGTAGCGCGGCGATCAGGTGGCGCTGCCGCGGGCTGGGCGCTTCTTCAGCCAGCGCGCTAAGCGAGCGCTCCAGCGGCAAACCCGAGGCCACTAGCCCGGCCAACTGGCGCGTCCACACCGCCAGCGTCGTCGGCGAAAACACACGCGCGCCGCCCAACGAGCCGGACAACGCCCCCGCCTGCACCGGCTCCACCGCCAGCGGCACCAGAGCCTGCTCGCGCAGCAAGGCGCGCGCTGACCTGAGCGTGTCGGCTTCCAGCACACCGGTGCGGGTCTTGCCATCGGCTTGCAAGGCTTCAAAGGAATAGGCGGGCATCGGTTCAGGATAACAAAACGGGCCAAGGAGCAATGGTACGCGCTTGGACGGCTGCCAACATTGTCGGGCATAGGCAAAGGCTCGCGCATGGAACGATGGCAAGCTGCTCGCCTTCAGGCCGGATGTTTGCAAAGACTACGCATTTCACCGCGAACACCAACAAATTAGTAACGGTCATAAAAAATGCAAGTATTGAAACAATGGCGTTGCGTTGCGTTCCTTTACTTTGCGATATAATCGCACAAATATGACCGCAGAGAGCGTGAATGAATTCGACGCGTTTCGTGCAAGTCGCCGAAATATGCCTGTTCCTGCTTCAGGATACGATAGCGATTTATGCGGTAGTGTGTATTTGCTCTCAATTTCCAGGGGTCTCTTGCCAGCACGAGCGGGCGCAAGCGGATTTGTTCACAGGCTCTCAGGGGATGGGATGCCCCCGCGCGCGCTGAGCAACTCAAGCCGGCGCGCGGGCCAGGCGTCCCTGAACAAGCCTCTGTTTCTTGACAGATGTTTGCCTTCACGCGGCACTCGAATTTCAATGACACCACGATTTTAATGGGGAAAAGAATGGCTACTGTTAGCAATAAAACGAAAACCGGAAATCCAGAAATTGACGGATTGCTCTGGGGCACACAATGGAACGGCATCATTACCTATAGCGTCCCAAACTCCCCAATCGCCTACTCGTATCCGAAAGGATATAACCAGCCGTCAGCAAATTTTTCCCAGGTTCCAGTAAAAATACAGGAAACAATCAAATACGCCGCCGATCTGGTGATGGAGTACACCAATGCAAAGCTTGAAGCGACTGAAGCAAATAATTCAAGTGCCAATATTAAAGTGGCGCAAACGTCTTGGCTGTGGGATGGCTCAAACAACAACACAGCCTATACCTATTTTCCATCTCGCGATGCCTTCAGCGGAAACATGTGGCTCGGCGTCAAGGATGCAGCCGGATATGCTCTGAATTGGTCTGGGGCGTCCGCAGGGAACTGGTATTTTCAGACGATACTGCATGAATTCGCTCATGCACTTGGGCTCAAACACCCTCATGAGGCAAACGGTTCCTTTGGAATTCTACCTCTGGCGTATGATAATACTGAACATTCCATAATGAGTTACCGGAGCTATCCGGGTGGGCCTTCGACAAACTATACGGCCGAGACCTATGGGTACTCGACCACCTACATGGCAAGCGACATTCTTGCCTTGCAGGAATTATACGGGGCAAACTACACATCTCACAGTGGAAACACCACTTATACCTGGAACCCCAACACGGGACAAAAATCGATTTTTGAAACAGGTCAAACCGAACAGGGCATCCAGCCTGGAAGAAACAAAATATTTGAAACAGTCTGGGATGGTGGCGGCACCGACACCTATGACCTATCGAATTACACGAGCAGCGTGAGCGTGGACCTCAATCCAGGTGCCGCGTCGCTGTTTTCGAGCGTACAGCGGGTTAATCTAGGAGGCGGGTATTATGCCTCCGGCAATGTTTACAACGCCTATCTGTTCAAAGGAGATACCCGTTCCCTGATCGAGAATGCCAATGGCGGCTCTGGAGACGACACGATTAACGGCAATGCCACTGCGAACGTATTAAACGGGAATGCTGGCAACGACACGCTGAATGGCGGCGCGGGCGACGATACGCTAAGCGGCGGTGATGGCAACGACATACTCGATGGCGGCACTGGCGGCAATACTCTCGACGGCGGCGCGGGCGATGACATTCTGCGCCTCGGCGGAGTTTTGAGCGGCGCCAACACCATCGCCGGTGGCACGGGCACTGATACGTTTGAGTTGACCGCGGATGTCGTCATGGGCAGCAGTTCCTTGTTTACCAGCATCGA
>JAITMV010000243.1 GCA_031277295.1 Burkholderiaceae bacterium
CGGCCATCGACCAGGGCGTGTCGAGCCACGAGTGCGCAAACGACGGCCCAAACCATATCCTTGGCTCAAAGTGCCACGCGCTCATGCTCGCCAGCTAAAGTAAGTGCCATTCGCCTTAATCCGTTCACTCATACACCACCACGGCCCGCCCTTCGTCGGCCTGCGCCGCCCAACCGGCGAGGGCGGCGTCGCTAGGATAAAAGCGCGCTTGCTCGCTCAACTCGATTTGCGCCATAACGCCGCCCTCGTCGGCACCGCGCTCGATCAGCAGGCGCACCGGCAACCCGCGTAGCAACTGGCCGTATTCGGTGTCTTCGGCCTGCGGCGGATACTCGGCCAGCAGGCGTTTGACGGCGGGCGGCTGAGTACCGACGGCCACGCGCAGAAACTTGCCGAAGCGGCAGCGCGCCGAAGGCAAATCCCACGCCTGCTGCACGCTCAGGCGCGGCTCGAAGCCGCCCCGTCCGGGTTGCAGCTTGCCGCTTGCGATGAGCAGTTCATCGTCCTTGAGCAAGTTGCGGTGCGCGTTGTAAAACGACTCGTCGGCAGTGGCTTCGATGGCGGCCGATTTATCGTCCAGCCGGAAAATCGCCATCCGTCCGCGCGTACCGTTGACCAGGCGCAAGTCGGTGACGATGCCGGCCACCAGTTGCGACTCGCGGCTGTCGGCCAACTCAGCAATGTGGCGCCGCACGAATTGGCGCACCTCGCGCTCGACCTCGTCGAACAAATGGCCCGACAGATAAAAACCGATGGCGGTTTTTTCCAGCGACAAGCGCTCGCGCGTACTCCAGGCCATAACACGCGGTAACTCCGGCTCCTGCGTGCTAGAGCCGTGGCCGTCATCACTCAGATCAAACAGGCCGCCTTGCAAGGCATTGATTTCGGCGGCGGCGGCAAAGTCGAACGCCAGATCAATTGATGCCGCCAACGCGGCGCGGTCGCGCTGCAAGGCGTCAAACGCGCCAGCGCGGATCAACGCTTCCACAGTGCGCTTGTTGACCCGTGCGCGGTCAACGCGGCGGCAGAAGTCAAACAGGCTGGCAAACGGCCCGCTTTCACTTCCGGCGGGGCCGCTGCCGCGCCCTTCTCGGGCGGCGACGATGGCCTCAATGGCCTGCTCGCCAGTACCCTTTATGGCGCCCAGACCATAGCGAATCAGGGTGTCGCCAACCGGCTCAAAGCGATAGCCGCCGCGGTTCACGTCGGGCGGCTCGAAGTTGATGCCCTCGCGCCGCGCGTCCTCGTACAGCGCCTTGAGTTTGTCCGTGTCGTCCATCTCCACCGTCATGTTGGCGCAATAAAACTCGGCGGTGTAATGCACCTTGAGCCAAGCGGTGTGATAGGCCAGCAGCGCGTAGGCAGCGGCGTGGCTTTTGTTGAAGCCGTAGCCGGCGAACTTTTCCATCAAATCGAAAATTTCGTCGGCCTTGCGCTTGTCGATGCCGTTCTTGGCGGCGCCGACGCGAAATATCTCGCGGTGCTGGGCCATCTCCTCGGGTTTTTTCTTGCCCATCGCGCGGCGCAGCAAGTCGGCGCCACCCAGCGAGTAGCCGCCCAGAATCTGCGCAACCTGCATGACCTGTTCCTGATAGACCATGATGCCGTAGGTTTCCGACAACAGGCTTTCCACCAGCGGGTGCGGATACTCCACCGGCTCGCGCCCGTGTTTGCGCGCAGTGAAGCTGGGAATGTTGTCCATCGGGCCAGGGCGAAACAGCGCGTTGAGGGCAATCAAGTCTTC
The DNA here is from genome assembly GCA_031277295.1 of Burkholderiaceae bacterium. Classification (GTDB taxonomy): domain Bacteria; phylum Pseudomonadota; class Gammaproteobacteria; order Burkholderiales; family Burkholderiaceae_C; genus Ottowia. The sequence goes on from JAITMV010000243.1 coordinate 1,745, forward strand.
CAGCCGCGTCGGTTTGGCGTCGCGCAGCGTGCCCTGCATACCGCGGCTTTCAAACTGGAACACGGCCTCTGTGCGGGCTTGCTGAAACAGCTTGTAGGTGGGAGCGTCGTCTAGCCGGATGTGTTCAAAGGCAAAGTTTTCCTGTCCCGGATGGCGCTGGCGAATCAACGTTTTGGCCAACTCCAGAATGGTCAGCGTGGCCAGCCCCAGAAAGTCGAACTTGACCAGGCCAACCGCCTCTACATCGTCCTTGTCGTACTGGCTCACCGCGGCGTCGCTGCCGGGTTGCTGGTACAGCGGGCAGAAGTCGGTCAGCTTACCCGGCGCAATCAGCACGCCGCCGGCGTGCATGCCGACATTGCGCGTCAGACCTTCCAGCTTTTGCGCCAGCGCCAGCAGAGTCTTCACCTCGTCTTCTTTCGCCTGCCGCTCGGCCAGTAGCGGCTCAGCCTTCAGCGCGCCCTCGATGGTGATGTGCTGGCCCGGCTTATTGGGAATCAGCTTGCTGATGCCATCGCAAAAGGTGTAGCTCATGTCCAGCACCCGGCCCACGTCGCGGATGGCGGCGCGCGCAGCCATGGTGCCGAAAGTGGCGATCTGGCTGACCGCGTCCTTGCCGTACTTGCCCTTCACGTAGTCGATAACGCGGTCGCGGTTGACCTGGCAGAAGTCGATGTCGAAATCGGGCATCGACACCCGTTCCGGGTTCAGGAAACGCTCGAACAGCAGTTGGTATTGCAGCGGGTCCAGATCGGTGATCTTCAGCGCATACGCCACCAGCGACCCGGCACCCGAGCCACGCCCCGGCCCGACCGGGCAGCCGTTGTTCTTGGCCCAATTAATGAAGTCGCCAACGATCAGGAAGTACCCCGGAAAGCCCATCTCCAGAATGGTGTCGATCTCGAACTCCAGCCGTTGCAGATAGCGCGGGCGCTCGGCCTCGCGCCGTGCCGCATCGGGAAACAACTGCGCCAGCCGCTCGTGCAGGCCGTCGATAGACGCTTGGCGAAAATAGCTTTCGATGGTGTGACCCTCGGGCACCGGAAAATCCGGCAGGCGCGGCTTGCCCAACGTCAGCGTCAAATTGCAGCGGCGCGCGATCTCCACCGCGTTGGCCAGCGCCGAGGGCACATCGGCAAACGCTCGCTGCATCTCGGCGCCGGATTTGAAATATTGCTCGGGCGTGAAGCGCCGCACCCGCCGCGGGTTACCCAGCATCTCACCCTCGGCGATACACACGCGCGCCTCGTGCGCCTCGTAGTCATCGGCGGTGGCAAACTGCACCGGATGCGTGGCCACCACCGGCAACTTCAGGCGCGCGGCCAGTTGCACCGTGGCAACGACATGCGCCTCGTCATCGACACGGCCCGCCCGTTGCAGCTCCAGATAAAAGCGCCGCGGAAACGCCGCCGCCAACTGCTGCGCCAACTCACCCGCCAGTGCCATATTGCCCTGCACCAGCGCTTGTCCCACCGGCCCGGCCTGCGCGCCCGACAGCACAATCAACCCATCGGCCAACTCGCACAGCCACTCCCAACGCACCAGCGCCTGCGCCTTGACCACCCCCCGCGTCCAGGCACGCGCCAGCAACTCACATAAGTTGAGATAGCCCTGCTGGTCACGCACCAACAACAACAGACGGCCCGCCGCGCCAGATACGGCGCCCAGGCCCGCCAGCGCCACCTCGGCGCCAATGATCGGCTTAACCCCCGCCGCGCGCGCCGCGCGGTAGAACTTTATGGCGCCGAACAGATTGCCCAGATCAGTGACCGCCAGCGCGGGTTGAGCATCGGCCACGGCAACGCGCAGCGCATCGTCGATCCGCATGGCACCGTCAACGACGGAAAATTCGGTATGTTGGCGCAGGTGAACGAACATCGATCAGCAAATATGAGACAGCCCGCCTAGGATCATAGGCTGCTCGCGCCGCCTGCCGCACCCTGAGAGTACGTGTAGAGTGCGCGCATGAACGCCGCCGCCCGCCCAAAAAACCGTCCGCTTTGCCGCATCGCCGTCATTGGCGCTGGCATCGCCGGGTTGGCCTGCGCGCGCACGCTGCGGCAAGCAGGCAAGCAAGTGAGCGTATTTGAGGCCAATGCGCAGACCGGCGGGCGCATGGCGACGATAGAGTCACCCTTCGGGAGCTTCGATGTCGGAGCGCAATACTTCACCGTGCGCGACGAGCGGTTTCAGCGCGCACTAGAAGCCGCCGCTGCCGGTACAGCCCGGCGCTGGAGCGCGAACGCGGTGCGCGTGCTCGATCAGCATGGCCGGACTGTCGACGCCGCCATGCCAGCGCGCGAGTCGCACTGGGTGGCCGTACCCCGCATGAACGCCATCGCCCAACGCTGGGCCGAGCCGCTGGCCGCCGATGGAGCGTTGCACTTGGGAGCGCGCGTGCGGGGCATTGAGCGCGACGCGCTGGACGCCGGGCGTTGGCAACTACACGTGCAAGGCGACGGCGACGATCACCCAGTACACGCAGGGTTCGACGCCGTGCTGCTGGCCGTTGCGGCGCAACCGGCGCGCACGCTGCTGTCCGTCTCCTCATTGGCGCAGCCGTTGACCAAGGCAATGGCCGGCGTCCAGACCACGCCCTGCTGGACGCTGCTATTGGCCTTTCCGCAGGCGGCTCAGCCGGGACTGATTACGCTCGGGCCGCAGTGGAACGCGGCGCGCAGCAGTCACCACCGCATCGCCTGGCTGGCGCGCGAATCCTCCAAGCCGGGCCGCGCTCCCATAGAGCGCTGGACGGTGCAAGCCAGCAACGACTGGTCGCGCGAGCACCAAGGCGACGACCCGGCGCGCGTGACAGCCAAGCTGCTGAAAGCGTTTGCCGAAATTACCGGCATCCGCGCCGCGCCAAGCTGGACGCACTCCATGTTATGGCGCGATGCGCGCACGACAACCCCGCTCGGTCGCCCGTTTCTGTGGCACGCGAAGCTACGGCTAGGCGCGTGTGGCGACTGGTGCTTGGGACATCGGGTAGAAGACGCTTTTGTGTCCGGACTAGAGCTAGCGCTGACGCTGGCAAGGGACGTTTAGCGTTTGGCATTTGGCGTGAATATCTCTTCGGGACGTAGCGCATCCGCCACAAACGGCCCACGCCAGCCGCTCAACGCCAACATGTACATCGGCCGCTTCGCCCCCTCGCCCACCGGCTTGCTGCACGCCGGCTCGCTGGTGGCGGCGCTGGCCAGTTGGCTGGACGCCCGCGCGCACGGCGGGCGATGGCTGATACGCATCGAAGACATCGACACCCCGCGCTGCGTACCCACAGCCACCGATCTGATCCTGCGCCAACTGGCCGCCTGCGGGCTAACGCCCGATGAGCCGCCAGCCTGTCAATCGCGGCGCGGCGCGCGCTATCAGCGGGCGCTGGATCAATTGACCGCCGCTGGCTGGGCCTACCCCTGCGCCTGCTCGCGCCAGCGCATTGAAGCCGAACAAGCAGCGCGCGGATTGCGGCGCGAGCGCGGGGTTGAACTACCCTACCCCGGCACTTGCCGCCCGGAGCGCGGCGGACTGCGCGGCCAGCCCGCGCGAGCATGGCGGCTGCACACCGGACAAGCTCCGAGCAGCCGAATTGATTGGCAAGACCGCCGCTTGGGCGCGCAATCGCAAGACGTGAAGCACGCCGTGGGCGACTTTGTACTGCGCCGCGCCGACGGTCTATGGGCCTATCAGTTGGCCGTCGTCGTTGACGACGCTGCCCAAGGCGTGACCCACGTGGTCCGCGGCGAGGACCTGGCCGACAACACGCCGCGCCAAATCCTGCTGCAACGCGCGCTCGGCGCCCCCACGCCCAGCTACCTCCACACCCCGCTGGTGCTGGCCGCCGATGGCCGCAAACTCAGCAAACAGAACGACGCACGGGCTGTTGATGTAAGCGACCCCATTGCCGCATTGACTCAGGCCGCGGCTACACTCGGCTTGCCCGCGCCTGCTGGCCATCCAAACATCGGCGCTCTGCTGGCTTACTGGAGCGCTGCGTGGCGTGTGCTCTGGCCAGCGGCTGATGCAATATCTCCGTCTCAACCATGAGTTGGCGCACCTGCCCCACCTCGTTCAACAACACGCATGACTACACATACCAAATCCGCCACTCCCGCCCTGCCACTGTTCTGGCCATTGATAGCGGCCGCCGGCATGGCCGAAGCCGGCGCCGAGTTGTCCGCGCACAACCTGCGCTTTCTGGCCGAAGACGAAAAACTGCACCACGAACTCAAGCCCACGCTGGCGACGTCGAGCCGGCCCTTGCTCGACCTACGCACCATGACGCTGCGTGACTATTCGAGCGCCAAGGCGCATACCACGCTGCCCACCATCGTCGATGCGCCATATGCGGGTCACTCCGCGGTCATTGCCGACTACCACCGTGGACAAAGCCTGATGGAAACCCTGCTCGCGCATGGCGTGACGCATTTGTTTCTGACCGATTGGAAATCCGCCACCCCGGACATGAAGGATCTCGAAATCGATCAGTACCTGGCCGAGTTGAACGTCTGCGTCGACGAACTCGGCGGGCGGGTCAACTTGGTCGGCCTGTGTCAGGGCGGCTGGATGTCGGCCATGTACGCGGCGCGCTTTCCGCACAAGGTCGCCAGCCTGGTACTGGCCGGCTCGCCAATCGATACCGACGCCGGCGACGGGCCGATCAAGCGCATGGCACAGTCCAGCCCAACCTCGTTTTATGAAGATCTGGTGTCAATGGGCAAAGGCTTGATGCTCGGCCGCTTCATGCTGATGGGCTGGAAAAACATGCACCCGGTGGAACATTACTTCACCGAGCACGTCGATCTGTACGAACATATCGATGATCCGGCCTACGTGCGCAAAGAAGAAGCGTTTGCCAGTTGGTACGAAAACCCGATCAACCTGCCGGGACGCTGGTACATGCAAGCCATCGTCCAACTGTTCAAGGAAAACCGGCTCGCCAAGGGCCAGTTCGTCGCGCTCGGACGCAAGCTCGACCTCAAGGCCATCACCTGCCCGGCCTACCTGCTGGCGGGCGAATCCGACGACATCACGACGCCCGAGCAAGTGCTGAACGCGCGCAAGTACCTGGGCACCCCCGCCGCGCACATCACCAGCCGCACCGTGCCCGGCGGCCACATCGGCCTATTCATGGGCGCCCGCACGTTAAAAAACGCCTGGCCGGAAATCGCGCAATGGGTCGCGCGGCAAAAGTGACGTTGGAATGCATGCTTTGATCCATCACGCTCTGAGAGGCTTGCTAGCGACCTTCGCGTTGGCGGCGCCAGCGCTGGCGCAACCGGCTGCGGACGACCAGCCCCAAACCGATCTGCCGCGCGCCGCCATCAGCGCCGGCATGCACCGCATAGACGCGCAGGTAGCAGCCACGCCGATGCAGCGCCAGATCGGGCTGATGCATCGCAAAGACATGCCGCAGCACGAAGGCATGTTGTTCGTGTTTGAGCAACCCGGCGTGCAGTGCTTCTGGATGAGAAACACCCTGATCCCGCTGACCGCCGCCTTCGTCGACGACGACGGACGCATCGTCAATCTGGCCGACATGAAGCCGCTGGACGAAACCGGCCATTGCTCGGCGCAGCCGGTACGCTACGTGCTTGAAATGAACCAGGGCTGGTTCGCCCAGCGTCACCTCGGCGCTGGCGCGCGTTTGAGCGGCCCGATGTTTAAGGCGACGCGACGGGTAAACGTCAGCCCCGCACCACCAGCGTCGTGATCTTGGTGTGAGACAGCACGCTTTGGGTAACGCTGCCCAGTACCAGTTTTTCCAAGCCACGCCGGCCATGCGAACCCATGATGAGCAAATCTGCCCCCAGACGCTCGGCGGCCTCCAGAATGCCACGCCAAACGGCATGCGCCTCGACCACGCTGGTCTCCGCCGTCACACCGGCTGTCTTCAGGCGCTCGCTGGCGGCATCCATGGCGGCGCTGGCCTCGGCCCTGGCGGCGCCGAGGTACTGGTCTTGCCCCAGCGCAAAATCAGCTCCGACTCCGGTGAACGGGTAGGGATCAATAACATAAATAGCCGTTACCTTGCTGCCAAAGGCCTTGGCCAAGCCTGATGCCTTATCGATAGCCTGTAGGGAGGTAGACGAACCATCGATAGGAACTAGGATATGCTTGAACATAATGTGCTCCTTGCAGTCTCTTTTGAGTGTGCCGCGCAGTTCGAGGTCTCGCTTGCCGGCGTCGGAATCGTTGATCTTAATGGCGATCCGAATCCCGGCGTAAGACAAAATCCACGCTTGGGGCACCAAGCAACGTCTTGACTGGAGTCAGGGTCACGGCAAGTGAACCGCAATCTGCCTTCACTATTTTCGGTCTTATTTTTTGAAAAAGGATACCGCCATGCCCACTTTGGCCTGGTCCTCTGAATTGATGCTCGGCGTACCGGCGATGGACGCCACACACCAGGAATTCGTCGCGCTATTGGCGGCGGCAGAGCAAGCGCCCGACGACGCCGTGCTGTCCGCCTGGTCCGCGCTGATTGAGCACACGCAGCAACACTTCGACAACGAGGACCGCTACATGCAAGCCACCGGCTTTGCCTCCACCAACTGCCACAGCACACACCACGCGATGGTGCTGGAAGTCATGCGCAACGGCCTGCTCATGGGTAAAGCGGGCGAGTTGGAGCCGATTCGGCAGATGACGCGCGAGTTGGCGACTTGGTTTGTGCATCACGCCGACACCATGGACGCGGCGCTGGCCGCGCACTTGCAGCATGTCGGATTCGACCCGACCAGCGGCGCGATTGCGCATCAGGACGCGCTACCCGTCGAAGCAATCCACGGCTGCGGTGGCGCCGTGTGCAGCAGTTCCGAAGCCGAAGCTACCGCGTAAACAAACACCGGCCGTCACGCCGCCGCCGACTCACCTCGGGCGCCCACATGGACTGGCTTGCACCCACCGTCATCGCGCTGGCCCTGGCGGTTGCGCTGGCCTTCAGGCCCTGGCGGTTGCTCGCCCAAGCGAGACTGATTTCGCCACTACTGGCCACATTGGTCATCACGCCCTGGCTGTGGGCATTACCGTGGCTGCACCGTATGCCGGTGCAGTTGCAGCTTTCAGGCGCCTGCCTGATCGGTCTGGCGCTGGGCTGGCCGCTGGCGGTGCCGACGCTGTGCCTGGTGGCGTTGGAAGTAGGACTGATCGCCCCGGTTACCTGGCAACAACAAGCAGACATGGCGATGTGGCTGGGCATCGTGCCGGTCACGCTGTCGTTTCTGCTCGGCATGGCGCTGCGACACTGGGTCTGGCGCAACCTGTTCGTCTACATCCTGGGCCGGGGCTTTCTAGGCACGGTACTGTGCATGTTCGCCGCTGGCGCGCTAGCGCAGTGGAGCGGACATAACCTGGCTGCCGCGATTGATCCCGACTTGGCAATGGTAGCGCGCTGGCTGATCGCCTGGGGCGACGGCTTTCTGACCGGCATGATGGCCGCCATCTGCGTCGCCTTTCGCCCACACTGGCTGGCTACCTGGTCAGACCATATCTACATCTCGCCGCCACCTGCCCGCTTGCACTGAGAGGGTGCATGGGCTGTCATAATTTTGATTTGAATCAAATATTGTGCCTTGGCATACCGCAACGCGGCGGATTGGTTGATTTAGCGCAATCCATTCACCGTCGGCAGAGCGCAAAGTTTCCCCGACTCTTCACCACGCAACCTGCGAAAAGGACTCAAGCGATGAAACTCTGGCAAGACTTACTCTCCACGGACTATGGCCTGCTCAGCTTGGGCGTAATAGTATTCATGCTGGTCATGGCAGTGTGGTACGTCATCTTTTTCATGCGCAAGATGACGCTGCCGCCGGGCGAGAAATAATCGCCAGGATCAGTGAGTATTTGCTTGACCAGGATCGGTGGTCAGGTCTCGGCTTCTTGTAGTGCGCGCCACATGACCTTGCCGCTGCCGCTCTTAGGCAACGCATCGACGAATTCCACCACGCGCGGCACCTTGTAGACCGCCATGTGGTCGCGGCACCAGTCGATAATGTCCCGCTCACTGACCTTGCCGCGCTGCTCGAGCCGCAGTACCACCACGGCTTTGGCCGATTCACCGCGGTAGGCATCGCGGGTAGCGATGATGCACACCTCTTGAATCGCCGGATGGCGAAACATGAGTGATTCCACCTCCGCCGGCCATATCTTGAAACCGCTGGCGTTTATCATGCGCTTGAGACGGTCGGTGATGAAAAAATAGCCTTCCTCGTCCATGCGGCCCAAGTCGCCGGTACGAAAGAACTTTTTGCCTTCCAGCTCGAAAAACGCTGCCGCCGTGGCGTCGGGGCGCTTCCAGTAGCCGCTGAACACCTGCGGGCCATGAACGACGATTTCGCCTTGCTCGCCCGGCGGCACTTCTTGCAGCGTATCGGGATCGACGATGCGGGCATCGACGCTGATAAACGGCACGCCCAGGCACTGCTGCTTGCTGCGGTCGACCGGATTCTGATGTGAAGGCGCAGCGGTCTCGGTCAAACCATAGCCCTCGGTGTAGCGCAGGCCATAAGTCTCCAACAGCCGCTGCGCCACCGCCTGTGGCATGGCCGCGCCGCCGCCGCTGATGAGCTTGAGACTGCTTAAGTCAAACTGGGCCAGGTTAGGGCTGGCCATCAGGTCGATAATCATGGTTGGAATGTTGGGAAAGCTAGTCACCTTCCAGCGCGAAATCAACCGTCCGGCCAACTCGCGGTCCCAGCGCGGCATCATGATCATCGTCGCCCCGGCATAAATGTTGGAGTGCATTACCGACACCATGCCAGTGATGTGAAACATCGGTACCACCACCAACACCACTGACTCAGCCGTGGCGCCTGCCCACAGGCCGGAGGCGACAGCGTTATGCATGATGCTGGCATGTGTGTGCATGCAACCCTTGGGTAGCCCCGTGGTGCCACTGGTGTAGGGCAGCACGCTCAGATCAGACGGGCCGGCGGTACTGTCGGCCAACGGCTCTGATGCGGCCAGCGCGTCTTTCCATGCATGCACCTGAGCGCCGGCCAGCACGGGCGGTGCGTGGTGGGTCAGCAACCAGTCGCGCCATGCCGACGGCGGCGCGTCATCGCCCACCGCATTGCCGTCGAACGCATCGGTAAATTGGGTCACGATCAAGTGCCGAAGCCCCTGCCCCGGCGGCAGCGCCCCGCTTGCCGCCGCCAGTTCGCCCGCCAGATCGGCGGAGGTAATGGCCACCTTGGCGTCAGGGTCGGCAATGTAGTGCTTCAACTCTTCGGCCCGGTTCATCGGGTTGACCGGCACCACCACCGCATCGGCACGCAAAACGGCAAAGTACGCAATGACGAACTGCGGCGTATTCTGCAAATTCAGCACCACACGGTCGCCCTTATGCACCCCAAACGCCTGCAACCGTGCAGCCAGCCGCTCAGCAGCCTGCTTGAGCGCGGCATAGGTCAGCACGCGGCCAAAAAAAACTATCGCCGGCTTGTCCGGATACCGTCTGGCGCTGATCGCCAGGTTATCCCACAAACTGGTGGCCGGTGGAGTAATGGCATACGGCAGGCGCGCAGGCCAGAACTTGTGGTGTGGGGGCATGGTGGGAGAGTCTCTGCGTCGGGTGTGCGAGTGCGACGGTGTCACGCGGCAGTTTATCGCTGCGGCAATGTTTCACCCTGGAAACAAAACGTATCGAAGTTCCAAAATGAAAAAACAAGCCGCTCTTGCCGCCTTGCCCGATTGCGCGAAAGCACCAAGGCGCAAGCAGCGCAAGGAGACACGCGCTCTACAACGCGGCGTCGTCCTCTTCACCGGTACGGATGCGTACCACGCGATCTACCGGAGTGACGAAAATTTTGCCATCGCCGATCTTGCCGGTACGCGCGGCTTTGATGACGGACTCGACGCAGCGCTCGACATCATCGTCAGGTATCACCACCTCGACCTTGACCTTGGGCAAAAAGTCGACCACGTATTCGGCGCCTCGGTAAAGTTCAGTATGGCCCTTCTGACGGCCAAAACCCTTGACTTCGGTGACCGTCAGTCCGGTGACGCCTACTTCGGCCAGCGCCTCGCGCACCTCTTCCAGTTTGAAGGGTTTGATGACGGCAGTGATTTGTTTCATGGTCGGTTCCTGGAGTGGAAAAATTAAAACTAAGGATAGCAATCATGCTCTGAATTTGCTGGCGATAGGATAACGCCAGTCGCCGCCGAAGCCGCGCCGCGTAACCCGCGTGCCTGGAGCCGATTGTCGGCGCTTGTATTCGCTGGCTTTGAGCAGGCGCGCGACCTGCTCCACGTCGGCTTGGCCGAAGCCCGCCGCAATCAGTTCGGCGCTGCTGGCGTCGTTTTCGACGTAGCGCTCGATGATCGCGTCCAACACTTCGTAAGGCGGCAGGCTGTCCTGGTCGGTTTGGTCGGGGCGCAGTTCAGCGCTGGGCGCTCGGGTGATGATGCGCTCGGGGATAGGATTGGCGCCGCTGCCGTATGGGTCGTGCGCGTTGCGCCAGCGCGCCAGCCTAAACACCGCCGTTTTCAGCACGTCCTTGATCGGCGCAAAGCCGCCGCACATGTCGCCGTACAGTGTGCAGTAGCCGGTGGCGTATTCGCTTTTGTTGCCGGTGGTCAGCAGCAAGTGGCCGTGCTTGTTGGACAGCGCCATCAACAGTACGCCGCGGATGCGGGCTTGCAGGTTTTCTTCCGTCGCGTCCTCGGTCTTGCCGCCGAACAAGGGGTGAAGCGACTGCCGCAAGCGCTCGAACAGCGGCTGGATGTCGATATCGTCCAGCCGCACACCGAGCCGCCGCGCCATGTCGCGCGCATCCTCCAGGCTGATGGCGGCGGTGTAGGGGCTGGGCATCGTTACCGTGCTGACGCGCTCGCGGCCCAGCGCATCGACGGCCAGGGCCAACACCAGCGCCGAATCGATACCGCCCGACAGGCCCAGCACGGCGGACTGAAAGCCGCTCTTGCCGGCGTAGTCGCGCAGGCCCATGACCAGCGCGTCCCACAGGTCGGCGTCGGCCTCGCGCGTGGGCGCTATGTCGGCGGCCAGCCGCAAAGCCGCGCCAGCGCGCGTCACGCCGATCACCGCCAACTGCTCGGCAAAGCTGGGCGCGCGCCCGACCAGCCGCCCGTCAGCAGCGACGGCAAACGAGCGGCCCGCAAACACCACCTCGTCCTGCCCGCCAACCGGGCAGACGCAGACCAGCGGCAGGCCGCGGGCTCTGGCGCGCTCGGCCATCAGCGCCTCGCGCTCGCTGCCTTGGCCGGCGTAATACGGCGCAGCGCTGATCGCCGCCAGCAACTCGGCTCCGGCTTGCCTGGCCTGCTGCATGGAGGGTTCCAACTCAGCGTCCTGGCCGATCAGCAGGCCGACGCGAAAGTCTTGGACTTCAAACACGCCAGCGCCCTGCCCCGGCGCGAACCAGCGCCGCTCGCCACACATTCGATCATCGAGCGCGCGCTTGGCATACACGCCGATCACGCGCCCGTCGCGGATCACGCTGGCGGCGTTGCACAAGCCTTGAGCAGCGCTGGCCGGATGGCCGATGACCAGCGTCAGGCCGGCCAACCCGGCTGTCTGGCCGGCAATCGTTGCCACGGCTTCATCGCAGGCGACAATGAACGACGGGCGCAGCAGCAAATCGCTGGCAGAGCATCCGCAAATCGACAGTTCTGGGGTCAGCAGCAAGTGCGCGCCTTGCGCATGTGCGGTACTGGCCGCCCAGGCGATGCGGCGAGCGTTACCGGTGATGTCGCCGACAGTGAAATTCAACTGCGCGACGGCAATTTTGAGAGTCATCAACAGTGTCTGAAAACCGTTCCAGCAAGCATGGTAACGCCCCGCGCTTGCACGTCGCCGGCTCGCCGTTGGCCGTGGACGCGGCGGACTGGAACGCGCTGCTGGCTCGCCAGGCCGCGCCCACCCCCTTCATGCGGCACGAATACCTGGCCGCCCTGCACACCAGCGGCAGCGCCGTGCCCGATACCGGCTGGATGCCGCTGTTCATGCTGCTGCGCCAAGGCAGCGAACTCATCGCCGCCTGCCCGCTGTACCTCAAAAGCCACTCCTACGGTGAGTACGTGTTCGACTGGGCCTGGGCGCACGCCTACGACCAGCACGGACTGGCCTATTACCCCAAGGCGTTGATCGCCGTGCCCTTTACCCCCGTTCCCGGCTCGCGCTTACTGGCGCGCGACGCGGCAGCGCGCCGGGCGCTGATTAAAGCCGTTTGCCACTGGTGCCGGGCTGAACGGCTGTCGTCGCTGCACGTGCTGTTCGGCGACGCCGCCGATCAGGCTGCCTGCGCCGCCGTCGGCTTGATGCAGCGCGATCAGGTTCAGTTCCACTGGCACAACCAGCACCCGGCCCAGGATCGCCCTTTTGCCAGCTTTGACGAATTTCTGGCCTCACTGACGCAAGACAAGCGCAAAAAAATCCGCCAAGAACGCCGCCGTGTACGCGACGCGGGCGTCACCTTCCGCGCCCGCAATGGAGCCGACATGACGCCTGAAGACTGGGCGTTCTTTTATCGCTGCTACGAACGCACCTACCTGGAACACGCAAACCCGCCCTACCTCACCCCCGCCTTCTTCAACGCCATCGCGCGCAGCCAGCCGGGACATTGGACGCTGTTCATTGCCGAGCAAGGCGGCGCCCAGATCGCGTCAAGTCTGATCGCCAGCGCCCAAAACGGGAATGAAACCGTGGCTTATGGCCGTTATTGGGGCGCGCTCGAACGAGTCGATTGCCTGCACTTCGAGGCTTGCTATTACCAGCCAATCGAATGGTGCATCGCGCGCGGCGTGACCCGCTTTGAAGGCGGCGCGCAAGGCGAACACAAAATGGCCCGCGCGTTGATGCCAACAACCCCGCACAGCGCCCACTGGCTGGCGCATCCGGCCTTCGCCGATGCGGTGCAACGCTTTTTAACGCGCGAGAGTGAAGGGATGCAAGACTATCTCGATCAACTGGCCGAGCATTCGCCGTTTCGGCGCCGGTGAGTCACCCGCCCACGTTGCCCCGATTGATTTCATCACCCCTCGCGCCGCAGCGCCGGAAACAGGATCACGTCACGGATGCTGGGGCTGTCGGTCAGCAGCATCAACAAGCGGTCGATGCCGACGCCGCAGCCGCCGGTGGGGGGCATACCGTATTCGAGCGCGCGCACGAAGTCGGCGTCGTAGAACATGGCTTCGTCGTCGCCGGCATCCTTGGCGTTGGCTTGGGACTGAAAGCGCGCGGCTTGATCCTCGGCGTCGTTGAGTTCGGAAAAGCCGTTGGCGATTTCGCGTCCAGTGATGTATAGCTCAAACCGCTCGGTCACTTCGGGCCGCTGGTCGTTGGCGCGCGCCAGCGGGCTGATTTCGGTCGGGTGCTCCATGATGAAGGTGGGCTGCCACAGGTGCTGCTCGACTTCTTCCTCGAAGACCATCACTTGCAGACTGGCCAGGCTGCGCTGGTGCAATTTGTCTTTGTCGTCGGTCAGACCGAGTTTTTTCAGCCGCCGGGTCAGTTCCGCCGCGTCATCGACGCCCGCGCCGATGTCGGTGTGGGCGTGCAGCGCCTCGCGGATGGTCAAGCGCGCGAACGGCTGGCTCAGATCGACCGCGCGGCCCTGGTACGTGAGTTGCAGCGCGCCCACGGCTTGCCGCGCCACATCGCGCAGCAGCGCCTCGGTGAAGTCCATCAGGTCGCGGTAGTTCCAGTAGGCGGCGTAGAACTCCATCATGGTGAACTCAGGGTTGTGGCGCACGCTGATGCCTTCGTTGCGAAAGCTGCGGTTGATCTCGAACACGCGCTCGAAGCCGCCGACGATCAGGCGCTTCAAATACAGCTCAGGCGCGATGCGCAGGAACATTTGCTGATCCAGCGCGTTGTGGTGCGTGACGAAAGGCTTGGCGTTGGCGCCGCCGGGAATCGGGTGCAGCATGGGCGTTTCGACCTCCATGAAGCCGTGGCCGGTCATGAAGGCGCGCATGGCCGACAGCGTGGCGCTACGCGCGGCAAAGCGCTGGCGCGCGGCCTCGTCCATGATGAGATCGACGTAGCGCTGGCGGTACTTCAACTCTTGATCCTGCATACCGTGGAATTTGTCGGGCAGCGGACGCAGGCTTTTGGTCAGCAAGCGGATGCGGCTAGCGTGCAGCGACAACTCGCCGGTGCGGGTTTTGAACAGATGGCCTTCGGCGGCGACGATGTCGCCCAGATCCCAGTGCTTGAAGGCGTCGTAGGCGTCCTGGCCGACGTCGGCCTGCGCGACGTATATCTGCAAGCGCCCGGTGGCGTCTTGCAGCGTGGCGAAACTGGCCTTGCCCATGACGCGCTTGAGCATCATGCGACCGGCGATGCTGGCTTCGACCTTCTGGCCGGCGGCGATGGCGGCGTCAAAGGCTTCTTTCCCAGTCGCGCCATGTGTTCGATGCAAGGCCGCGGCGCGGTCCTTGGGCTTGAAGTCATTGGGAAAAGCGACGGCGCCGGTAGCCGCTTGCGCCGCGCGCAGAGCTTTCAACTTCTCGCGCCGCTCGGCGATGAGTTTGTTTTCGTCTTGTTCGGAGGAGGCGGCCACGGCTTGCGTGGCGGGCGCGTTCTGGCTCATGATGTCGTCAACGGGAAAGGACGCAAGCGGCCTTGCAAGAGGCCAGCGGGCGAGATAATCAGTTGGCCGCCTCTTGCCGATGGCGGAAAATTTTTAATTTTAGGCGTTCGCATGTTTTGCCCATCGGTCTCGACCGCTGCTCCGGCCCCCGCCTCGCAAGCAGGTGAGGGGAGAACGTGCGTGTCGTGAAGGCGTCCACCACGCTGACACGCGCCACGCTCACGCTGCTGGCCGGCGGCGCGCTGGCGCAACTGGCTCCGTTGCTGCTCGGCCCCTTCATCGCGCGTTTGTTCACGCCCGAGGCGATGGGGCTGTACACCCAGTTCATCACCGTCGCCGCCGCGCTGGCGGTGGCCGCCAGCCTGCGTTACGAGCAGGCGCTGCCGCTGACGCGCGAGGATCGCCAAGCGCGCGCGCTGCTGGCGCTGTCGCTGCGGCTGCTGGCGCTGGCGGTGTGCATCAGCGCGCCGCTGGCGTGGGCGCTGCACGCGGCGGGTTGGCTGCCGCTGCCGGCGCTGCTGCCGCTGGCGGTGCTGACCATCGGTGTGTTGCAGGTGCTGACGCTATGGGCCAACCGCGCGCAATGCTTCAAGGCGCTGGCGGCCAGCCGCGTGATGCAGTTGGGCGGCGGCGCGGCGCTGCAACTGGCGCTGGGCTGGGCGCTGTGGCAAGGCGTTGCCGCCGGGCGCGAGGCGGCGTGGGCGCTGGCGCTGGCGCCGCTGCTGGCGCAAGCGCTGGCCTGCCTGTGGCTGCTGCGGCCGGCGCCTGCGGGAGGCTGGCTGGCAGCGCTCGGCGGCGGCGCGGTTGCGGGCCAAGAAATACGCGCGGCGGCGCGCGATCACAAGGACTTTGCCCTCATCAACACGCCGCACGCCTTTTTAAGCACCTTGCAGGACGCGCTGGCGGTGGCGCTGCTGGTGGCGTGGTCTGGCGAGGCGGCGGCCGGTTTTTGGGGGCTGGCGCTGCGCTACCTGAAAGCGCCGGCCACGCTGATCGGCGGCGCCGTGTCGCAGGCGCTGTATCCACGCCTGGCCGCCGCCAGTCCAGACGAGGGACGGCGCATGGTGCGCCAGGTGATGGGACTGCTGGGCATTGCCGGCCTATGCCTGATGGCGCTGCTGCTGGCCGCTGGCCCGTGGCTGTTCGAGCATTTGTTCGGCCCGCCGTGGCGCGGCGCGGGCGAACTGGCGCGGGCGCTGGCGCCGTATATCGCGGCGCATCTGGTGGCGTCGCCGCTGGCGGTGGTGACAATGGCTTGGCGCGCGCAGGGCTGGGCGCTGCGGCTGGCGCTGGTGGGGCAAGCGGCGTTTATCGGCGCGCTGGCGCTGGGGCTTTGGCGCGGCGGTTTGCTGGGCGGGGCGTGGGCGGTGTCGGCGGTGATGGCGCCGTACTTCGGCTGGTACTTCTGGCGGCTGGCCCATTGGCGCGACGTTCCCCCACCGCCGCAAGGAGACACGGCATGAATGCCTGGCGCGCCGCCATCAACCGCCTGCGCCGCCGGCTGTGGCGGCTGCTGTTTTTTCGCATTCTGTTTGGCGAGCGCAGCCGGGGCGCACTGCGGCCGGCGACGCGGCTGTCGCCGACGGTGTGCATCGAGCACGAGGCCGGGCTGTCGCTGGGCGACGACGTCTTCATCGGCCACTTCTGCTACATCGAAGCTGGCGCGGGTGTGCGCATCGGGCGCGGCACGCAGATCACCAACTTTGTCAGCATCGTCAGCCACAGCACGCACCGCGCGGCGCGGGTGGCCGGTGGGCTGTCAGGGGCCGCGCTGGAGGCGGCGGTCATCCGCGCGCCGGTAACGATAGGCGAACGCTGCTTCATCGGCCCGCACAGCACCATAGAGGCCGGCGCGACGCTCGGCCACGGTACGCTGGTAGCCGCGCACAGCCGCGTGCGCGGCGCGCATCCCGACTTTGCCGTGCTGGCCGGCAACCCGGCGCAAGTCGTCGGCGACACGCGCGAGGCCGACCAACGCTGGCTGGCCGATCACCCCGCGCTGCTGGCCGATTACCAGCGCTGGCGCGCGGCCATCGCGTCGGATCAAGGGAGCGCAACTTGACCGCCACCGCGCCGCATCTGTGCCTGCTCGGCGACGCCAGCAGCGTCCACGTGCAACGTTGGGGGCGCGAAATGCTGGCGCGCGGCTGGCGCGTTTCGCTGGTGACGGCCCGGCCCGCGCCTATTGAGGGCGTCGAACAAATCGCGCTGCCGCCGGTGCGCCGCTCCAGCGACTGGCTGTGGCGCGCGGGGGCGGCGCGGCGGGCCATTGAACGCCTGCGGCCGGACATCGTTCACGCGCACTACCTCACCTCTTACGGCTACTTGGCCGCACGCGCCGGCCAGCAGCCGCTGGTGATGACCGCCTGGGGCAGCGACCTACTCGTCACGCCTAAGCGCAGCGCGCCGCTGCGCTGGCTGACCGCATGGGCGCTGCGCCGCGCCCTACTAATAACAGGCGATTCGGCCGACCTGCTGGCGGCGGCGCGCGCGCTGGCTCCAGACGTACCGGCGCGCCTGGTGCATTGGGGCGTCGAGCGCAGCCGCTTCGCGCCCGCGCCGTGGCCGGACAAACCCGCCGCCGAGGCGGTAAGCCTGCGCAGTTGGGAGCCGAATTACCGCATCAACGCCATCCTGCGCGCCTTCGCCCAAGTGCGCACGCGGCGACCCGAGGCGCGCCTGCATCTGCTCGGCGGTGGCGCTCAGGAGGCCGCTTTACGCGCGCTGGCAGCCGATCTTGGGCTGCGCGATTCAGTGCAATTCCACGGTCGATTGGACGACGCCGGCATGGCCGCCGTGCTGGCGCGCTGCAAGCTGTCGATCAGCGTGCCGCACAGCGACGCCACCTCCGTCTCGCTGCTTGAAAGCATGGCCTGCGGACTGGCCGTGATCGCCAGCGATCTGCCCGCCAATCGCGCCTGGCTGCCCGCCGAGGCGCTGGTACCCCTCAACGACTCAGACGCCTTGGCCGCGCGCTGGCTGGCGCTGCTGAATAACGATGCACGGGCCGCCGCATTAGGCGCGCGCAATGCCGAGCGCATCGCCCGCGACGGCGACCGCCGGGTACAGATGGATGCGATGGATCAGCTCTATCGCGAACTGCTAGGCGGAGGCCAGGCGCATTGAAATCAGAACGGCAATCACGCCTGGAGTGCGCTGGGCACATCATCCACGTCGGCAAACAGCGCGGCAGCGGTGATCGTCAGATCGACCGAGGCGAATTGCACGTCCGCGCCTTTGCCGAACGAATGCAGCACCCACAAGCCGTCGGCGCCCTTGCGGTACACCTCGGTGCGACGGTCGTCCAGGTCGATGAAGGCGATTTCGCGCAGCGTCGTAATTTGCCGGTAATGCGCAAACTTGGTCCCTTGATCGTAGGCGGCGGTGCTGGGAGAAAGCACTTCGACGATCAACGTCGGCTCGCGTTTGACCAATGGGCTTTGACGGTCAACCAGGCTACAAGTGACGATAACGTCTGGATAGAAAAAGCTGCGATCATCGGCAGTGGCCACCTTCATATCGGTGATGAAAGCACGGCACGGCGTACCCGAGAGGTGCTGACGCAAGGCGATGTAGATATTGCCCGATACAGTAACGTGCCGGTCCTCGGCACCCGCCATTGCAAACACCTCGCCATCGACAAAATCGTGGCGCTCCGTCTGCCCGACTTCCCAAGCCAGAAATTCCTCTGCCGTCATTGCGGCCTGCTGTGCGGCGTATCCCATGATGACCTCGTGCGTGGTATCCACAACCCAATTATGCGGGCAACGGCGTCATGACGGCCCGCCTCATCACCCTCATCGCCCCCTGCCGCAACGAGCGCGCGGCCATCGATGCGTTTTGCGCCTCGGCGCTGGCGCAGCAATTGCCGCCCGGCTGGGCGATGGAGTTGCTCATCGCCGACGGCATGAGTGATGACGACACGCGCGAGGCGCTCACCGCGTGGGCGGCGCGCGACGCGCGCTTGCGCATCATCGACAACCCCGGCCGCATCGTCTCCTGCGGCTTGAACGCGGCGCTGGGCGCGGCGCGCGGCGAAGTGATCGCGCGGCTGGACGTGCACACCGAATTCGCCGCCGATTACGTGGCCGAATGCCTGGCCGCGCTGGCGCGCACCGGGGCCGACAACGTCGGCGGCCCTTGGGTCGCGCGCGGGCAAAGCGCAATGGGGCGCGCCATCGCGGCGGCGTTTCAGTGCCGCTGGGTGACTGGCGGCGCGCGCTCGCGCCAACTCGATTACGAGGGGCCGGTCGATACCGTCTATCTCGGCTGCTGGCCGCGCGCCGTGTTCGAGCGCTTTGGCGGCTTCGACGAAACGCTGGCGCGCAATCAGGACGACGAACACAACCTGCGCCTGCGCCTGGGCGGCGCGCGGCTGTGGCAAAGCGCGCGCATCCACTCCATTTATCAACCACGCGAGCGGCTGGCGCAACTGTTCAGCCAGCAACTGCAATACGGCTACTGGCGGCCTTACGTGATGAAAAAGCACGGCCAACCCGGTTCACTGCGCCAACTGGTTCCCGCCTTGTTTTTGCTGGCGCTTGTCATCGGCACGCTCGCCCTGCCGTGGTTCGGCTGGCCGTTGGCGGCTTTGCTGTTCTCCTATGGCGTGTATCTGGGCGCTGCCTCATGCGCGGCGGCGCGGCAAGCCAGACAGCAAGCTTTGCTGCCGCGGCTGCCGGCCGTCATCGCCGCCTATCACGCAAGCTATGGGCTGGGCGCATGGCTGGGATTGTTCGATTTACTGCGAAGCCGCCGAGGCGGTGAACAGCATACGCGCCTGACCCGCTGAGAAGGCGTAACTCAATCCGCGCGCCCAGCCATCATCCTGGAAAATCAGGGACGGGCTACCGCGGAGGAGGCGGAAGCAGGCGTCTGCTGTGCCACGCCGCCGGTCGCGGCGTGATTGCGCGCCTGCAAAGCAGGAGACAATCGCGCCGCCTCAGCCGCCGAGCGCCCGGTGGCCGAATCGCTGTACACCGGGTCGGGAGTACCAATCGCCAGCCATACGGTCACAAGCGACGCGATAACGACAATCAGTGGGCCGCCGACCACCAGCCACATATGGGGATATTTCCACCACGGTTGAGACGTTGCAACTACGGGTGATGCGTTCATTTCAGTATTCTCCAGGTTCAACGGCTGGGCGCGTTCTGGCGGCATGAGCGGGCGAAAGCGGATCTTTTCACAGGCTCTCCGGGGGACATGTCATCACTTGGGAACCATGAAAACGGACTTTTCTTTCACCGCACCGCTGACCGAATGAACATGAAAGTGAATTCCGTGCGAGCCTGGCTTGTCCACGCCGTAAGGCACTCGCAGGCGCACCGGAACCCATAGGGACTGCGCGGCGCCGACGGTGGCCTTGCCATCGGGCGTATCGACGATCAGCGTCAGGCCAGCCAAGCCCTCGGCCGACAGCGTGTAAGTCTGCTGCTGCTCGGTGGCGTTCATGATTTGCAGGCGATAGACGTTTTCGATTTTATTGCCCTCCACGATGCGCGCCAACGTCGCACGGTCGCGCACGATATCGACCTTGAAGGGCGTGCGCAAGAACAATCCGCTAATCAGCGCCAGCGTGACAATGCCCAAAATCGTCGAGTAGATCAGCACCCGCGGGCGCAATATCTGGCGCACGATCTGGCGACGGCCCCAGCCCTCAGCCATGGCGTGCTCGGTGGAATAGCGAACCAGGCCGCGCGGATAGCCCACTTTGTCCATCACCTCATCGCAGACATCGATGCAGGCCGCGCAACTGATGCATTCGTACTGCAACCCATCGCGGATATCAATGCCGGTCGGGCAGACCTGCACGCACAGGGTGCAATTGACGCATTCGCCCAAGCCCAGCGCCTTGTAATCGGCCTTTCTGGAGCGCGCGCCGCGCGGTTCGCCGCGTTTGGCGTCGTAGGTGATGATGAGCGTGTCACGGTCGAACATCGCGCTCTGGAAACGCGCGTAGGGGCACATGTATTTGCACACCTGTTCGCGCATATAACCGGCGTTGCCGTAGGTAGCAAAGCCATAGAAAAAAGTCCAGAAAATCTCCCAACCGCTGAGCGACCAAGTGGCGACCTGCCCAATCAACTCGCGCATGGGCGTAAAGTAGCCAACCAAGGTCAGGCCAGTCCACAGCCCAAAGGCGATCCAGACCACCTGCTTGGCCGTCTTGCGCGCGAACTTGGCCATCGACATCGGCGCCGCGTCCAACCGCATACGAGCCGAGCGATCACCCTCTATCCTGCGTTCAATCCACAGATAAATCTCGGTATAGACGGTCTGCGGACACGCATAACCGCACCACTGGCGCCCCGCCACCGCCGTGAACAAAAACAGCATCAGGGCCGAAATGATCAGCACCCCCGTCAGGTAAATCACGTCTTGCGGATACAGCACCAGCCCGAAAATGTAGAACCGGCGCGCGCCCAAATCGAACAACAGCGCCTGCCGCTCACCCCACTGCACCCACGGCATACCATAGAAAAAAAGCTGGGTGGCAAAGACGAAAAACCAACGCCAGCGCGCAAACACGCCCGTGACGCTGCGGGGATAGATTTTTTTCTGTGCCGCGTACAGCGACACCATCTCTTCGCCTTCAGCAGCGCTGAGGGCACCGGTTTGCTTGGTGGGATTTTTTTGAGTCACTGCAATTAAGACTATTTCTATATAGATGACGGTTAACAGCCCGAGTCTAGTACATATCACGTCCCGACCTGTAAATACTTACACGCAAATCCCCCCCTTCACGCCCACGGCCCCAAACGCAAGCTTTGCCAAACCGCGCTAAAACCAGAGGTCTTAGCGCCTGTTCATGGTCCCCCGCCACATAGACACCCACTGAAAGCCCCTCCTTCTTTGGGAGAGGGCAAAACGACCCCCTGCCTCGCAATGCCACTTGGTACTGCCGTACTTTGCATCTTGCCGTGAACGCCGATCATTTCGATATTTGCGCAAATATAGAAATTATGGCAGTTCCAGTTCACATAGATTCATTTAAACAGACCCACATGGCAAAAACGCCCTCGGGCTTGTCAGTCATCCCTGCGCAACCCCATAGGCGTCAAGCTAAGGTTTTTTCGCCACAAAAAAACTATCCATCGTCATTCCTGCGAAGGCGGGAATGACGGAACTTAGGTTAGCGCCCATGCGCTCAAGCCCTTCGTCCGCACGGCGACAAGCAGACAAGACTCCGAAAATGACGAAGAAACTTTTGCGCAGTATCCTTACCTGAAGCCGTGAGCTGAAGAGGAACAACACGCCGCCTTGCGGGTGAGACCTTTACTTCTTGAGGTCTCACGGATTCTGATCCTTATTTATTGGCTAATCGAGCGCCCACCTCATCAAACAACAGGGGCCGGGTTCTATGATCCGGCCCCTTGGTCATTTCTAAAAAACACGCCTCGTCAGTTGGCGGCAGCAGCCGGTTCACCGCCACCTTTACCCCAAACATAAGCGGCGAGCACCCTGAGCTGTCCCGGCGTAAACTTGCCTTCCCATGCGGGCATGACACCTGTTTTGCCGTTGTTGATCTGGTCGATGATATGCGCTTCGGTCGCCGGCCCATGAACGAAGATTCCAGCGGCCAAATTAGCCGAGCCAAGCTCTTTCATGCCCTTGCCCTCGGGTCCGTGGCAAGCGGCGCAGAGCGCAAATTTCTCGCTCCCTAGCTTGGCACGCACCGGGTCAGCCGGTTTACCGGACAGGCTCAGCACATAGTTGGCCACGTTACGCACATCTTCAGGCGTACCGACGGCGGCGGCCATCGGCGTCATCACCCCGGTCCGTCCCTGTGTGATGGTAGTCAGAATGCTGTCCGGCGTGCCGCCCCAATTCCACTGCGTGTCGGTTAGATCGGGAAAGCCCTGAGGATTGGCGCCCCTGGCATCTGAACCGTGGCACTGTGAGCAGTTGTTCATGAAAAGACGGTCACCGATTGCCATGGCGCCCTGATCTTTCGACAGATCCTCAATGCTCTTGCCCGCAAACGCCTCATAAATCGGCGCTTCTCTGGCTTCACCTGCGGCGACCTCGCTGTCAAACTGCCCGTGCGACGACCATTTTAACGCGCCGTCATACGAACCAAGACCGGGATACAGGGCCAGATAAACGCCCCCGAACAAGCAGGTAATGATAAATAACCCGACCCACCAGCGCGGCAACGGATTGTTCATTTCACGCAGGTCGCCATCCCAGACGTGACCCGTGCTGTTGTCCTTGGTAGTCATGGCCTGGGTTTTGCCGCTGATCCACAGCAACACCAGGCAGCCCAGGACGCCGACGGTCGTGATGACCGCCACGTAAATGGACCAGAAATTATTTGTAAAGTCACTCATGTTCGTTCCTTGCCAAGCCGCATGATCGAGGAAATGGGACTCAATCCTGCTCGAACGGCAGGCGCGCCGCTTCGTCGAAGCGCGCCCGATTCCGGCTGGACCAAGCCCAGATCACAATGCCTATGAAGAAGATAAACATCACCACGGTCACGATACTGCGCAATAGATTGATGTCCATGATGTGCATCCTTTCTCCGGTTTTTTACTTGCGATGAATTCCCAAAACCTGAAGGTAGGCAATAACGGCATCGAGTTCCGTCTTGTCCTTGAGATCTTCTGGGGCATTGGCGATTTCCTCATCCGTATAAGGAAGTCCCAGTGTACGCAGGCCGCGCATATGCGCCTGCACCGTACCGGCATTGGCCGCATTGCGCTCCAACCACGGATAGGCCGGCATGTTCGATTCCGGCACCACGTCACGCGGATTTATCAAGTGGGTACGATGCCAGTCGTCGCTGTAGCGACCACCCACGCGCGCCAAGTCGGGACCCGTGCGCTTGCTGCCCCACTGGAACGGGTGGTCATAAACGAACTCGCCCGCCACCGAATAAGGGCCATAGCGCAGCGCCTCGGCCCGGAAAGGACGAACCATCTGCGAGTGGCAGTTGTAACAACCCTCGCGGCGATAGACATCACGTCCTACAACCTGAAGCGCGGTGTACGGTTTCAGTCCCTCGACAGGTTGGGTGGTGGAGCGCTGAAAAAACAGCGGGACGATTTCGACCAGACCGCCGATGGAAACGACGATCAGGATCAGCAACACCATCAGGAAGTTGCTGGTTTCGACCTTGGCGTGGCCGGAGATTTTTTCTTGTGCCATGGCAATCTACCTCCTGATCAGGCGTGAGCCGGCGCGACGCTCGGAATTTCAACCGGCACGGCGCGCCCAGCCGTCGCGGTTTTGACTGTGTTCCATAGCATGACCAGCATGCCGACCAGGTACAACAAGCCTCCCAGCAAACGCAGCACATAGAACGGGAAAGTAGCCTTGACCGATTCGACGAAGGTGTAAGTCAGCGTACCGTCGGCGTTGACGGCCCGCCACATCAAACCCTGCATCACGCCGGCAATCCACATCGCGGCAATGTAGATCACAATGCCAATGGTGGCAATCCAGAAGTGCGCCTCAATAGCCTTGACGCTGAACATCTGCTTGCGGCCGAACAAGCGCGGGATCAGGTAATACATGGAACCCATCGTGATCAGACCCACCCAGCCGAGCGCGCCGGAGTGCACGTGGCCAACCGTCCAGTCGGTGTAGTGCGACAGCGCGTTGACCGTCTTGATGGACATCATCGGCCCTTCGAACGTGGACATGCCGTAGAACGACAGCGACACGATCAAAAACCGCAGAATCGGGTCGTCGCGCAGCTTGTACCAAGCGCCCGACAGCGTCATGATGCCGTTGATCATGCCGCCCCAACTCGGCGCCAGCAAAATCAGCGAAAACACCATGCCAAGCGACTGCGCCCAATCCGGCAAGGCGGTGTAGTGCAAATGGTGTGGGCCAGCCCACATGTAAGTAAATATTAACGCCCAGAAGTGAACGATGGACAGGCGGTAGCTGTAAATCGGACGCTCAGCCTGCTTGGGAATGAAGTAATACATCATTCCCAGAAAGCCCGCCGTCAGGAAAAAGCCAACTGCGTTATGCCCGTACCACCACTGCACCATGGCGTCTTGCACGCCGGCATAGGCGGAATAGGACATCAGCGGGCCGACCGGCAACTCGGCACTGTTGACGATGTGCAGCAACGCCACGGCCAAAATAAAACCGCCGTAGAACCAGTTAGCCACGTAAATGTGCTTGACCTTACGCGTGCCCACAGTGCCGAAAAACACCACCGCATACGCTACCCAGACCAAGGCAATCAGGATATCGATGGGCCACTCCAGTTCGGCATATTCCTTGCCAGTGGTGAAACCCAGCGGCAAAGAAAGGGCGGCGCAAACAATCACCACCTGCCAGCCCCAGAACGTGAACGTCGCCAGCCCCTGCGCAAACAGCCGTACCTGACAGGTACGCTGTACGACGTAGTAGGACGTGGCGAACAGCGCGGAGCCGCCGAACGCAAAAATCACCGCATTGGTGTGCAGCGGTCGCAATCGACCGTAACTGAGCCAGGGGCCCAAATTCAAATCTGGCCAGGCCAGTTGCGCGGCGACAATTACGCCGACCAGCATACCGACCACGCCCCAGACCACAGTCATGATGGCGAACTGTCGGACCACTGTGTCGTTGTATACCGTGGCTTTCGTATTGGCAAATGTCATTTCCACCTCTTCCTGATATGACTACGGCAGTATCCGGGAACCTGGTATGGCCATGATTGACCTTAATCAAATCTTAATCAATCATACTCGAGGATGCGTTCCCCCTCGCGCTCGACATCGTCGAACTGGCCACGGTGGATAGCCCACCACAGCGCCCCGAGGATGAAAAAAACCAGCACCACCGACAGCGGGATTAACAAGTACAGAATATCCACCGTCACTCTCCAGCCGCTGCGTCTCGCGAAGACGCCAGACGCAGCGCGTTCAACACCACCAGTAATGAACTGGCGGCCATGCCCAACCCGGCAGCCCAGGCCGGCATCCAGCCCACAATGGCCAGCGGCACGCCAATGACGTTGTACGCTGCTGCCCATCCCAGATTCTGACGGACGATACGCATTGTGTCACGCGCTTTGCAACAAGTTTGAAAAATTGTTACAAAACGTTCCGAAAGAACAACAAAATCGGCCCGTGCGCGCGCCAGCGGCACCGCGCGGCCAAAAGCAAACGATACGTCGGCGCCTGCCAACACCGGGCCGTCATTCAGACCGTCACCGACCATTGCCACGGCTGCGCCAGTCTGCTGCATCTGGCGCATGACGTTCAATTTGTCGGCCGGCGAACAGCCGCCGCGCGTGTCCTGAATGCCTGCCAGCCGTCCCACGCGCTCCGCCGCTTGCGGGAGATCGCCCGACAGCAGCCGGACGTGCATGCCGCTGGACGCCAGCGACTCAACGGTTGAGCGAGCATCGGCACGCAAGTCCTCGCGCAGATAAAAGCTCGCCAGCCAGCCACTGGAATCGCACAAATAACTGCTCGGGCCTTCGTCCGCCGCCACCTCAGGCAAGCCGCAAAACGCCGCCGAGCCAAGCCGCAACTCGCGCGTATCGCCGATCAGCGCCGCAACGCCCTGTCCCGCCGTTTCGCGCAAGCCGGTCACCGGAATCGGCGCGGCGGCTTCGCCGCCCTCCTCTATCGCGCCTTGCACGATGGCACGCGATACCGGATGCAAGCTGCCTTGCGCCAGCGCGGCGGCCAGGTGCAGCGCCTGCGCGCGCGACATGCCGTCGCGCACCTCGAGCCGTTCCAGCACGAAGGCGTCGCGTGTCAGGGTACCGGTCTTGTCGAACACCATTTCCTTGACGCCAGCCAGCGTTTCCAGCGCCTGAAGACGTCGCACCAAAATGCCCTCGCGCGCCAGCGCGCCAGCGCTGGCCAGCATGGCCGTCGGCGTGGCCAGCGACAGCGCGCAGGGGCAAGTCACCACCAGGACGGCGACCGCGATCATCAGCGCCCGACCCGGATCGGCCTGCCACCACCAGGCGCAGGTCAGCCCGGCAGCCAGCAGCACGAACACCAAAAACGGCTTGGCCAGCCGGTCAGCCAATTGCGCAATATGCGGCTTGCTGGTCGAAGCCTGCTCCATCAGCGCTACGATCCGCGCGTAGCGCGTGTCGGCCCCCGCCTGATCGACGCGGACCACAACCGGCGCAATCAGGTTATGGCTGCCGGCGATCACCGTTTGACCCGCCTCACGCGCCAGCGGCGTCGATTCACCGGTCAGCAGCGCCTCATCGACCGACGTGCCGCCTTCCAAAATCGCGCCATCGGCGGGAAACACCTCGCCTGGCAAAACGCGGATCACGTCGCCTGCGCGCAGCCGCCGGATCGATACGCGCTGCCAGGCATCGTCTTGCCCACGCCGCTGGACGCTCTCCGGCAAGCGGTGCATCAACGCCTCCAGCGCGCCGGCAGTGCGGTCGCGCAGGCGCAATTCCAGCCAGCGCCCGGTCAGCAGGAAGAACACAAACATCGTCAGCGAGTCGAAGTACACCTCGTGGCCGAACACGCCATCCGGCTCGAATGTGCCCAAGCTGCTAACCACGAAAGTAATTACCATGCCCAGCGCCACCGGCAAATCCATGCTCACGCGCCGCAGCCGCAAATCGCGCAGCGCGTTGTGAAAAAACGGCTGGCACGAAAACAGCACTACCGGAATAGCCAACACCCACTGCGCCCAGCGCAGCAGGTGCACGATGTCCGCCTCGATCTCGCCCGGCGCAGTGAAGTACACCGGTGTGGCGTACATCATGACCTGCATCATGCACAAGCCGGCCACGCCCAGACGCCACATCATTCGGCGTGTTTCGGCCTGCCGCTGCGCGCTGGCCCCAGCGTCGTGCGCGAGCAGCGGGCGATAACCGGCGCGCAGCGCCGCCTGCATCCAGGCTGAAGGCTTGGTCGCCCCTTCGTCCCACACCACCCGGCCGCGGTGGCTGGCGGCATTCACCTCGGCCTCAAGCACGCCCGGCGTGGCGCGCAACGCCTGCTCAATGGTCACGGCGCAAGCCGCGCAATACATGCCGTCGAAAACCACCGTCGATTCCCAGCGCGCGGAATCCGAGCCGGGGTGTGAATCGACCGGACGGCTGAACTCCAGCCATTCGTCGCGTTCATCCAACAACTCGAACGCCGCCGCTGCCTCCGATGAGGATGCGGCCACTGTCCCTGCCGCTTGCGCAACCGGGGCAGGCGATGACGACGGCGCGCTAACAGACTGCATATGCGCCGGGACTCTATCGGCTTTACCCGCAACAGGCTTGATGGCGGTCAATTCTTGAGTGCAAAGCGCAGTTAAGCTATGGTTCGGCGCTCGCAGGCAGCGAGTCCTGTTCAAACATTCATTTTTTGAGGAGAACTTCATGTACCAACGCATTCTCGTCGCCACCGACGGCTCCAAACTCTCCAACAAAGCGGTAAAGGACGCCATCGAACTGGCCGCAAGCGTGGGCGCCGAACTGATTGCACTGAAGGTAGTGCCGCGCTATCCGCAGAGTTACTTCGAGGGATCGATCCCGCTGTCCTCGGACGACATGGCCCGGGTCGAAAAACAATGGACCGACGAGGGGCAGCAAGTGGTCGAGGCAGTCAAGAATGCCGGAGCCGCCAAGGACGTCAAGGTCAAGCCCATCATCGCCAGATCGGACGTGGTGTCCGACGCGCTGATCGCCGCGGCAAAAAAGCACAAGGCCGACCTGATCGTCATGGCGTCCCACGGACGCAAGGGCGTCAAGCGGCTGCTGCTCGGCAGCGAAACCCAACAGGTGCTGACGCACTCGCAAATTCCGGTGCTGGTGCTGCGCTAAATGACAATATGACCGCACCTGCGGCGTATGACGAGATGACTTGTTCAGTCATGCGCCCGCTCTGAGAGCGTCATTGCAAGCGCAGCGAAGTCATTTCGTCATTCACAGGCTCTCAGCCGCGCCGCCCTTGGCGGCCGATGGCAAACTTGCAGGCCGCGCTGCCACCGGTGTACCAAGGTATCCCGCCAGACCTTCACGCAAACCCATTTCCAGGCGGTCCACCCGTGCGTGCAAATCGCGGTGCAGCGTCTCGACCGTCGCTACCAGGCGGGCCACGTCCGCATCCGCGGGGCGGTCACGCAGCCCTATCTCGGCGCGATCAACGCGCGCCAGCGTGTCGCGCGTATGGTTATCGATTACACCGGACAACCGCCCCACCTCCTGATCCAGGTGCGAGCGCAATTCGGTAAAACGCGAAGCCTCGGCCTTGTCGGCCAGGTCACGCTGAATTGCCAGTTCCTTGGCATGACGCCGCGTTTCCATCAGCACGGACGCCTGCTGGTAAGCCACTAGCCCCACGAACACAATGGCCAGCACTGCCATCAAACCCAGCAGCGTCAACCCCAGCGGTGCATGAACCTCGGTAAACACCAACGACAGATCCGTCGGCCGCGTCATCTCGGCCCAGTTGACGCCGACGAAGGCTACAGTGGCCGCGCCCACCAGCAACAGGACAAGTGATCCCAGCGACACGAGTGACTCCTTTTGAATGGAATGTGACCAAGTTTAGCCGTGCTAAGCGGCCTGAAACAGCCTCTGGTACTGCACGCGCAGCAGATTCTTCTGCACTTTGCCCATGGTGTTGCGCGGCAGTTCGCTGGCGATAAAACAGCGCTTGGGAATTTTAAAGTTGGCCAGCTTCGCTTTCAGTTGCGCAATCAAGCGGTCGGCGTCCAGGTGCGCGCCGGGTTTGGCGATGACCACGGCCACGCCGACTTCGCCGAAATCCGGGTGCGGCACGCCGACGATGGCGCTCTCCATCACGCCGGGCATCTCGTTCAGGTAGCCCTCGACCTCGGCCGGATAGACGTTGTAGCCGCCGCTGATGATGAGGTCTTTACTGCGCCCCACGATGGTGACGTAGCCGCGCTCGTCCAGTTTGCCGACGTCGCCGGTCTTGAAAAAACCATCGGCGGTGAATTCTTCGTGCGTCTTTTCCGGCATCTGCCAGTAACCCGAAAACACGTTCGGCCCCTTGACCTGGATGCCGCCGATCTCGTCCACGGGCAGCGGCTGGCCCCCTGTCCCGTCATCCTCGCCGCGCACCCGCACGCTGACGCCGGGCAGCGCAAAACCCACCGTGCCGCCGCGCCGCTCGCTCTGGTTGCCGTAGCGCGCATCGGGAAAACAGGGATTACTGGTGAGCATGATGGTTTCGCTCATGCCGTAGCGCTCCAAAATGGTGTGGCCGGCGCGCGTGCGCCAGTCGTTGAAGATCTCGATCAACAACGGAGCCGAGCCGCTGATGAACAGCCGCATGTGCGCCGCCTGCGCTTGTGTCAGCCCCGGCTCGGCCAACATGCGCACGTACAGCGTCGGCACGCCCATGAACACGGTGGCGCGCGGCAGATCGGCAATCACCCTCTTCGGGTCGAACTTGCCGTGCCATAGCATCTTGCTGCCGTTCAGCAGCGCGCCGTGGATCGCCACGAACAGCCCATGCACGTGAAAGATCGGCAGCGCGTGGATCAACACGTCGCCCGGCTGCCAGTCCCAATAGTCCTTCAGCACCGCCGCGTTTGAAAGCAGGTTGCCGTGCGACAGCATCGCGCCCTTGCTGCGCCCGGTGGTGCCGCTGGTGTAGACGATGGCGGCCAGATCATCCGCGCCCTTGTGCGCCGGGGTCTGCTGATCGCCGTGGCGCGCGGCGCGTTCCAGCAGGCTGCCGGTGCGGTCGTCGTCCAGCGTGAACACGTGGCGCGTGCCGGCCCGGAAGGCGATTTTGCTGACCCAGTTGAAGTTCTTGCTGCCGCACACCACCACCGCCGGAGTGGCGTTACCGATGAAGTACTCGATCTCCGCGCTCTGGTAGGCCGTGTTCAGCGGCAGAAACACGAAGCCGGCGCGCAGCGTCGCCAGGTACAGGATCATGGCCTCGACCGATTTTTCCACCTGCGCCGCCACACGCGGCGGCACGCCGTCAGCCGCTGGCGCAATGTCCAGCGACTGCAACAAATTGGCCACCATCGCGGTGGCGCGGTCGAGGTCACGCCACGAATAGCACAGGCCGTTGTCTGTCTCAACAGCGGTGGCATCCAGGTCGGCGGGAAAAGCCGCGCGCAAAGCGACGAACAGGTTTTGATTGCGCATGGTCAGGTTCAAAATAAAAATGGATTCATCCGCGTCGCGGTCCAGCCTCCGGCGCGCTGCGCCGACTGGCCCACCACCACAGACCGATGCCGGCGACGATCATCGGTATGGACAGCCATTGGCCCTGGCTCAAGCCAAGCGCTCGCAAACCGAGGAAGGCGTCCGGCTCGCGAAAGTATTCGGCGATGAAACGCTGCGCGCCGTAGCCGACAAAAAACGCGCCGCTAACCTGGCCCATGCGACGCGGACGGCGTGCATACAGCCACAACAGCACGAACAGCACCACGCCTTCGAGCAAGAACTGGTAAATCTGCGACGGGTGCCGGGGCGCGTCGCCAGCGTCGCGAAACACCATCGCCCACGGCAGCGATGGATCGGCCACCCGACCCCACAACTCGCCATTGATGAAGTTGCCGATACGTCCCGACCCCAATCCGAGCGGCATGCACGGCGCCACCAGATCGGCCACTTGCAGCCACGGACGGCCGCGCACGCGCGCCCACGCCATTGCCGTCACGATCACGCCCAACATGCCGCCGTGAAAACTCATGCCGCCCTGCCAGATATAAAACACCTCCAGCGGATGGACAGCGTAGTACCCCGGCTTGTAGAACAGGCAGTAGCCCAGCCGTCCGCCGACAATGACGCCGAACACGCCCCAGAACAGCATATCCTCAATGTCGGCGCGCCGCCAAGGCGCGGGTTGAGTCACGGAGGCAAAAGGTTCATGCCGCAGCCGCAGCGTCGCCAGCACGTAAAACAGCGCGAAGGCGACCAGATACGTGATGCCGTACCAATGCACCGCCAGCGGCCCCAGTTGGATGGCAATCGGGTCGATTTGAGGTTGAATCAACATGGGGTGCATTGTGCCGCGTCACGGGCGGGCACAATGACGGACTTTCCCGTTCATATTGATCTTCCCGCACCATGGAAACCAAGCCCATTCAGATCAACCGTCGCAGCGCCAACATTACCGAGGGCAAGGCGCGCGCCTCCAATCGCTCCATGTTCTACGCCATGGGCTACCAAGAGGGGGATTTCAAAAAACCGATGGTCGGCGTCGCCAACGGCCACAGCACCATCACGCCGTGCAACTCAGGCTTGCAGAAACTGGCCGACGCGGCGATTGCCGGCATTGAGGAGGCCGGCGGCAACGCACAAGTGTTCGGCACGCCGACCATATCGGACGGCATGGCGATGGGCACCGAGGGCATGAAGTACTCGCTGGTCAGCCGCGAGGTCATCAGCGACTGCATCGAGACCTGCGTGCAAGGCCAATGGATGGACGGCGTGCTGGTGGTCGGCGGCTGCGACAAGAACATGCCCGGCGGCATGATGGGCATGTTGCGCGCCAACGTGCCGGCGATCTACGTCTATGGCGGCACCATCTTGCCGGG
>JAITMV010000167.1 GCA_031277295.1 Burkholderiaceae bacterium
CGTCATGCTGCGAAAGCAAATCCTCGCAATACCACTCGGTATTGCTCCGGTTTGCGCCTTGCCTGACGAACAAATCCATCGATTTCATTTGTAAAGGTTTTGGTGGAACGGAGCACTAGATTCAACGCTCCTCAACGCCCTGCCGGAAGAACGCGCGTAGCGCAGCGCTTAGGGTGGGGAACTCATGGGCGAAGCGTTCGGGCTGCACGAAGTGGGCCTCGCAGGCAACGGCGAAAAATTCGGCTGGGGCGCTGGCGCCGTAGGCGTCGAGCCAGGGGACAGGGGCGCCGAAGCGCTCGGCCAAGATGACTTGCTCGCGAAAGCGCTGGTAGGCTGGCGCCCAGGTGCGCTGCCAGTGGGCAGCGGCTTCGCGCGCGTTGTGTGCGCCCATGAAACCGCGCGGCAGCGGCGGCGCGCCGTCGGCTCCGCTGGCTTGCAAGTCCATTTTGTGCGTGAACTCGTGGATGACCACGCTGTAGCCGGCTTCACCCGGCATGCCGGCTTGCTGCACGGCGGGCCAGCTCAACATGACGGGGCCTTGGTGCATGGTCTCGCCGGCCAGCTCTTCGGTGAAGTGATGCATGACGCCGGCTTCATCCATTACCTTGCGGCGTGCCAGCGCGTTGTCGGGGTGCATGACGATGCCAACGAAGTCGCCGTACCAGCGCAAAGCCTGCTCCGGTTCATGCGCTGGGCCGAGATAGAGCAGCGGCAGGCAGGCTTGTGCGGCGACGGCAATGGCCATGGCGTCGGTGACTTGCAATCCATGCGCGCCGGTGAATTGCTTGCGGTGCAAAAAGTGTTTGACCAGACGGCGCAAGCGCTGCTGTTCTGCTGGAGATAGGCGGGACAAAAACGGGTAGCGCGACAAGGTGGCGCGCCACAATTCGTCGGGGATGGGCTTGGGGCCGATCAGACGGCGTAGCCAGCGCGATAACGCTTGGAGCATCTCGGTTATCCGTGGCGCTTACCCTCGAGCGGATACGTTGCCGCGATCTGCTCGACACGCGCTGGATTCTTTCACACCCTTTGAGTGCGCCCCTTGCGGGGGGGTGGCGCTTTCATCGCGCAGCGAACGGAGCCTGGGGGTGGCGTCATACCGCGTCAGCAGGCGGCAGGCCGCGCAACCGGCCATCGGCGACGCTCAGGCGCAGCACCTCGGCCCGGCGGTCGGGGCCGGCGATGTGCCAGTCGGTCAACACCGCGATCATCAGCGAGCGGCCTTGCGTGTCGATGCTTGGTTCCCGAAGTCCGGGGCGGTGCGTGTGGCCGTGGATCAAGACAGTGGCCTTGGTTTTTGCCAGCCACTGGTATGCCAGCGGCAGATCGGCGTCAGCGCGCATTCCCGCGGCAGTCTGGCGCTGCTGGCTGCGCGCGCGCATCTGGCGAGCCATCTCCTGCCGCGCGGCCAGAGGGCGGGCCAGAAAAGTCTTTTGCCAGCGCGTGGAGCGCACCTGGGCGCGAAACTGCTGATAGGACACGTCGCCGGTGCATAACTGGTCGCCATGCGTCAGCAGGTAGCGCCGTTCATGGTTGAGGATGAGTACCGTTGGATCGGCCAGCGCCTTTACGTTGTGGCGCCGCAGAAAATTTGTACCGACCAAAAAGTCGCGGTTGCCGCTCATGAAGTACACATCACGCGCGGCGCCGGCAGCACGTAGCACGTCGCCGCAATTGGCTTCAAAGCTGCCTGGCAGGACGCAATCGTCGCCGACCCAGGTCTCGAACAGATCGCCTAGGATGAACACCGCATCGGCTGAGGTGTTGAGCATGTAGTACTTCCAGGCGCGGAAAGTTTCATCTTCCTCGGCTTTCAGGTGCAGGTCGGAGATGAAATCAATCTTGCGCCAGCGCGCTTGCGCGGACAACTCGGCGAACAGAGGGATGGCGGTAGTCATGCGTATGAACGGGCGACGCAGGTTAGTCACCCTGGAGATGGTGGCTGAACGCGCTTGCCAACGCCACTACAGCCAAGGCGGGCAAGACGCGGGGGACGCGGCGGCGGTGCTGGCCAGTGTGCAGGAGCTTGGTCGGACTTGGAATCGCCGGCCGCAAATCGACCGCAGTAGTCGATTTTTCACCGGCTTTTTGCCACATCGTCGGGCTATGGGGCTGCAAATCCGGCGAAAACTGTGCTTGCTGAGGTCGATTTTCGCTTTCGGCGCTCCAAGTCCAACCAAGCTCCGCAGCGTGGTTGCTTGGGAGGCGAACGTTGTCATGTGAGGCGGGCATACGGTCAGCCGTCGGCTTTGGGATCAACCACCACGGCTTTGTCAATTACCACGTCGTCGCGCGGCACATCGTCGTGAAACCCTTTGCGCGTGGTGGGTACGGCCTTGATGGCATCAACCACCTCGTGGCCGCCCACTACTTTGCCGAATACGGCGTAGCCCCAGCCTTGAGCGGTGGGCGCCTGGAAGTTGAGAAAATCGTTGTCGACCACATTGATGAAAAACTGCGCGCTGGCCGAATGCGGGTCGCTGGTGCGCGCCATTGCCACGGTGTAGGCGTCATTGCGCAAGCCGTTGTCGGCTTCATTGGTGATCGGTTTTTGGGCGGGTTTTTGCTTCATGCCGGGCGCGAAGCCGCCGCCTTGGATCATGAAGTTCTTGATTACGCGGTGAAATACGGTTTGGTCGTAGTGGCCGCTTTTGACGTAGTTGAGAAAGTTGGTTACCGACTTGGGCGCCTTGTCCTGGTCCAGCTCCAGCGTGATAACGCCTTTGCCGGCGATATGCAGTTCGACTTTTGGGTTGTTCATGATGATGTAAAAGAGGAGGGAAGCCGCGGCCCGGCGGCAAGTTAGGTAACCCCTGAATCCGTGAGTTGAAGAGGAAAAACACCTCACCTTGCGGGTGGGGCCTTCCCTTCTTGAGGTCACGGGTTCAGATTAACCAACTGGGCCGATTCGATGAGGACCTGTTTTTTGGGCGCGTCGGTCGGGAACGGGCCGCCTGGGCCGGTGGGTTCGTTGCGGATTTTTTCCACCGTGTCCATGCCGCTGATGACTTTGCCGAACACGGTGTAGCCAAACAGTTGCGGGTGGTTGACCAGGTCTTGGCGTGATACGTTTTCGTAGGTCTGGCCCATGTATTCGAGCTTGGGCACCGGGTCGCCCTGAGGAATGATGACCGGGTCGAGTGATTTGTTGTCGACCACGTTGATGAAAAACTGCGCTGTCGCTGAGTGCGGATCACTGGTGCGCGCCATGGCCACCATGCCGACGCTATTGCGCAGCCCCTTGGCGACCGATTCGCGGCCCTCGTGGATGACCGGAGCGCGGGTGGGCTTTTCCTTGTAGTCCTTACCATAGCCGCCGCCTTGAATCATGAAGTCCTTGATAACGCGATGAAAGATGGTGCCGTCGTAGTGCTTGTCCTTGACGTACTGGAGGAAGTTTTCCACCGTCTTGGGCGCTTTGTCGGGGTATAGCTCGATCACGAAGTCGCCGTCGCTGGTGACGAACTTTACTCTCGGGTCGGCGGCATGGGCGGGCAGGGCGGCCAGCAAGGCAATGGCAGCGGTCGCGGCAAGGCGCGTCAGGGTTCGGCGGGACAGTTGCATGCGAAAAGGTTCCTGTAAAAACGATGCCTGTAAAAACGATGCCTGCAAACACGCGGCTATCCCGGTACGGTGCCGTGGTGAGCAGATTGCCTGAGGGCGCGCGGGTCGCGCGCGGTCACCCGCCGGATTTGGCGGCAACCTCCAGCGTGGTACGCAGGGCCTCGATCTTGGCGGGCAGCCGTGGATTGCCGTCGTCCAACTGACGGGCGCGCTGATAGGCCTGGGCGGCCAGCCGCGTATGCACGTCGCCCAAATTCTCTTGTGCGGTGGCGTAGCTGGGGTTCAAGCGCAGGGCGGTCTGCAATTCGGCCAGCGCCTCGCCAAGTTGGCCCTTGGCGGCGTGCAGTACGGCCAGATTGTTCCACGGCTCGGCCAACTCAGGGGTTTCGCGCGTCATTTCCAGCAGCAACTGCTCGGCCTCGTCCGTGCGCCGACTAGCGGCAAGGAGGTTGGCCTTGATGAAGCGCATCTGCGGATCGCTCGGATGGCTGGCAATGTATTCGTCGGCGCGCGTCAGCGCCTCGGCGGAGTGGCCGTTTTTCTGTAGGCGCTGAACTTCGGCGTATTCGTCGGCCAGC
The DNA here is from genome assembly GCA_031277295.1 of Burkholderiaceae bacterium. GTDB lineage: Bacteria > Pseudomonadota > Gammaproteobacteria > Burkholderiales > Burkholderiaceae_C > Ottowia. The sequence goes on from JAITMV010000167.1 coordinate 4,143, forward strand.
GCGGGCTGCGCCAGCCACAAACCGCCGGCTAGCAAGGCGGCGGGCAGACGGTGAAAGCGGATGAACTGCGGCATATACTGCGGGCCATTGTAGCCAAGCAGGTCGTTGCACTTGTTTCGGTCGGGCGGCGAACAGTCGGCATTTTTTCTTTCCCATGACCTTGCGCATCTATAACACGCTGACTCGCACGCTGACGGACTTCTCCCCTATCGAACCGGGCCATGTGCGCATGTACGTGTGCGGCATTACCGTCTATGACCTGTGCCACATTGGTCACGCGCGCTCGGCGGTGGCGTTCGACGTCGTGCAGCGATGGCTGAAGGCCAGCGGCTGGCGTGTCACCTTTGTGCGCAACATCACCGACATTGAAGACAAAATCATCCGCCGCGCGCTGGACAGCGGTGAAACCATTCGTCAGTTAACCGACCGCATGATCGGCGAGATGTACCAAGACTTCGACGCCCTGGGCGTGGAGCGTCCCACGCATGACCCGCGCGCCACCGACTATGTGCCGCAAATGCTGGACATCGTGCGCAAACTGCAAGACAAGGGGCTGGCCTATCGTGCCGGCAACGGTGACGTGAATTACGCTGTGCGCAAGTTCGCTGGCTACGGCAAATTGTCGGGCAAGACGCTCGATGAGTTGCAGGCCGGCGAGCGCGTGGCGGTCAGCGAGGGCAAGCACGACCCGCTTGACTTCGTACTATGGAAGTGTGCAAAAACTATCGAACCCGAAGGCGCAAAATGGGACAGCCCCTACGGACTGGGTCGTCCCGGCTGGCACATTGAGTGCTCGGCCATGAGTTGCGCGCTGTTGGGTGACACCTTTGATATTCACGGCGGCGGCGCGGACTTGCAATTTCCTCACCACGAAAACGAAATCGCCCAAAGCGAGGGCGCCAGCGGAATGCCGCTGGCGCGGCTATGGATGCACAACGGTTTTGTCAACATCGACAACGAGAAGATGTCCAACTCGCTGGGCAACTTCTTCACCATCCGCGAGGTGTTGCAACGGTTTGACGCCGAAACCATTCGCTTTTTCATCGTGCGGGCGCACTACCGCAGCCCATTGAATTACAGCGACGTACATCTGCAAGACGCCCGCGCCGCGCTCAAGCGCTTGTATACCGCGCTGGACGCCGTGCCGGCCGCGGACATGGCCGTCGACTGGAACAGCCCGTTTGCCGCGCGCTTCAAAGCCGCGCTGGACGAAGACTTCGGCACTCCCGAAGCGGTAGCCGCGCTGTTTGAACTGGCCGGTGAGGTCAACCGCCGTCGCAGGCCACAAGATGCCGGTTTGCTGAAGGCGCTGGGCGGAATTCTCGGGTTGCTGCAAGGCGATCCTCAAACGTTTTTGCGCGCCGGCAGTACGTTGGATGAGGAGACCATAGCCGCGCACATCGCCGCCCGCACGGCAGCCAAGGCGGTTAAAAATTTTGCCGAAGCCGACCGCATTCGCGCCGAATTGCTGGCCCACGGCGTCGTGCTGAAAGACTTGCCCGGTGGCACCACCTGGGAGGCGGCGCGATGATTGGTTGGGGGGCGCTTTGGTTTTCTCTCCCATTTGCGAGACAGGGCGGGGGAGGGGGTGCGCGGCGCTGCTCGGACAAACGAGGCTTGCGCCGCGCACCCCCTCTGCCTGATCCCCACGCCCAAGGAGGCGAGGGGAAAAAACTGTTCAACTAAACCCGTGGCCGCCAGCAAACCACCCGCCAACAATCTTGCCACGCCCGGCTACTGGGCTGATGCTTGCGTTCACCTATGCAAGCGCGACCGCGTAATGAAGCGCCTGATTCCGCGCTTCGGCGGAGCCTGTCTGGAGTCGCGCGGCGATGCCTTCGTTACGCTGGCGCGCTCTATCGTTGGCCAGCAGATTTCGGTCAAGGCGGCGCAGTCGGTATGGGAGCGCTTTGAGGCGCTGCCCCGGCGCATGACCCCGGCGCTGGTGCTCAAACTCAAAGTGGATGACATGCGCGCCGCCGGCCTGTCAGCGCGCAAAGTCGAGTATCTGGTCGATTTGGCGATGCATTTCGACAGCGGTGGCATCCGCGCCGATCAGTGGCAGCGGATGGACGATGAGGCCATCATCGCCCAACTGGTCGCCATCCACGGCATTGGCCGCTGGACAGCGGAGATGTTCCTCATTTTTCACCTGCTGCGTCCCGACGTGCTGCCACTGGACGACGCGGGGCTACTCAAGAGCATCAGCCTCAACTATTTTTCCGGCGAGCCGGTCAGCCGCAGCGAGGCGCGCGAAGTGGCCGAGGCCTGGGCGCCGTGGCGCAGTGTGGCGACGTGGTATCTGTGGCGCTCGCTTGATCCGCATCCAGTAGTGTATTGAGTGAAAACCCGGCCTACCCCCAACATTGTCCAGTTAGCAGGCTGCTGCAATACTCCCCCGAAAGCGCTCGCTCCTTCCCAACAAGCGGTGAGTTTTCGCATGATGGGGCTGGATAGTGGCTTTTGGGGACTTTTTCCTCCGATTCGAGGGAAATTTCCGGGCTTTTACACCTCTCAGGCCGCTTTCGGACGGATTTGTCCCAGCGAACGCATGCGCGTCAGGTTGTACGCCGCCATCGTCAGCACGAACAAATGATCCACGCGCTTGAGTCCTCGCACCATCACCTGACGCATTCTTCTCACAACCTTGGTCCAGCCAAAACCTTGCTCAATGAGCTTGCGCTTTTTCTGCGACAGCACATAACCCTCGCTGACCGCTATCGCATCGGGTACTGCTGAGCGGCGCCCAGAGGTGTTTGCGCCACGTGCGGTATCACGTCCATGTCCTGGCACACTTCGATGAATTCCTGGGCGTCGTAGCACGGTAATTGAATGGACTCGCCCAAACCGGGGAAACCAAGCGCCTTGGTGACTTGCTTTTGTCACCGGGGCGCCGAGTGCGCTCCAACCGCTGCTCAAGAACATCGACAACTAAGTCAGACCGTCGCGCATTGATGCCCGCCAACCTACTGGCCCCTGAGGCCTTTTGGTAATCGGCAGTGCGCGAGCTCAAACAATGTTGGCCACAAGCCCATTGATGCTTGCTCGAACAGGCCTAATATATAGATGCAACCGGTGTTCTTTGTTTGGAAGCAGGGGTTGATGGTAAGGGCGAGTCCATATATAGGTTGGGCTGAAGTAGCAATGATGCCCAACATTTGTGATCCATCCGATTGTTGGGCTTCGCTTTAGCTCAATTCAACCTATCGGCTAAATTACAATCAATTTTTTGAAAATCTCGCTTCTGCGTTCACTTGTTTCTCTAGTGCCCTTTGAACTGCACACTCCCACTCGCTCCAATAGGCTTGATCCATTGGCATTCCATCGTTCATTAGGCACATTCCACTCAGCAATGAGCCGACTTCGTTTGATTTGGTGCGCATGTAATATTCCTCCAGGAAGGAAAACATAGCCAAATAGGCATCTTTTGAGGTGAGTGTCTTGTTCATGATTACCGTAATCCTTCTCCAGGAATCCATATCCGAGGCGGATTATTCACGCCCCCATTTTGAATGATACCATTTCTTGTTTCTACCCACACTTGAGAACCATCCGCTCGTGTAGAAATAAAAACCTCATTTCCAAATCTATTGACTCCAAAGCTATTGGATTGATTAGTGGCCGTGTCTAACAATAACTGCCGATTAACAATCGTATCAGGCAAATGTCCAGGCGCATCTCTAAAGATATGACCAAGCTGCGACGGATTTTCTGGCAAAACGTTCGCCACGCCCTTTGCGGCAACATCACCACTAACACCCCCCGCATCATCAACCCGCCGCGCCGCCCCTTGCGCCACCTCCGTGCCCGCATCAATGGCACGCTGGCTGCCTCGGATGCCTGCTTTGATGGCGTCGCCGACTCCGGGCACCCAGCCGATGCCCGCGGCCAGAAGATCCAGCCATGCGCCGTCCTCGCCATTGGCTATCTGACGCAGCGCGGCCACTGTATCACGCAGATCGGCAAGTTGCCCTACGCCCGGTATCAGACCTCCCGC
>JAITMV010000192.1 GCA_031277295.1 Burkholderiaceae bacterium
GAGGCCGATGTCGGATTGAGGTGCAAAAGGGTTTTGCTCCCCTCGCCCGCTTGCGGGAGAGGGGTTGGGGGAGAGGGCGGCAGCGGTTGCACGGCAGAAATCGCCTGTGTAGCGCACCCCCTCTGCCTGACCCTCTCCCCCAAGGGGGCGAGGGGAAAAGGCCTCCGCCTGACGATCGAAAGCAAGCGTCAGCGCCCATGCGCCTGCGTCGAAATGCCCGGACGAATCCCACGACATGAGCGGCAGCACGTCGGGCAGCGCGCCAAAACCCGCCCGCGCCGCCACCGGCCCCGCGCCCTGCCCTGCCGCGTAGCCGCTCTGTAGGGCGTGCGCGGTGGCCATCTTGGCCAGCACCAGCGCATCGGCGGGCACAAAGCCCAGCGCCAGCGCGGCAGCGGCGCTGGTGGCAAAGGTGCAGCCGGTGCCGTGGCTGTGCGGAGTATCGATGCGCGGCAGCGCCAGCCAACCGCTGGCGTGCGGGGTGTCGATCCAGTCCCGCGACCCGCCGGGCGCGTTGGTTTCGTCGCCACCGGTCACGGCGACGGCTTGCGCGCACAAGGCTTTGAGTGCGCGGGCCAGCGCGGGGGCGTCCCCGGCGACACGACCGACCAGCGCCCGCGCCTCGGCCACGTTCGGCGTCACCAGCGTGGCGCGCGGCAGCAGCAGATCGCGGTAAGCCGCCAGCGCCGTGTCGTCCGCAAAGGCCGCGCCGGTGCTGGCGCGCAGTACCGGGTCAACCACCAGCGCCACTGGCGCGCGCTGACGCAGGCGGTCGATCCAGCGCGCAACGGCGACGACGTGGGCGGCGCTGCCGAGCAGGCCGGTCTTGACGGCGGCGGGCGGCAAATCATCGGCCAGCGCGCTCAGTTGCGCCTCCAGCAACTCGGGCGCGACAGGCGCGATCTGCGTGACGGTGCGCGAGTTTTGCGCCGTCACCGCCGCGACCACCGGACACAGATGCACGCCAAAAGCGGCGGCGGCGCGCTGGTCGGCGGCCAGGCCCGCGCCGCCCGCGCTGTCGTTGCCGGCAATGCTCCAGACGACGGGTCTGACGCCGTTCATGGCAGGTTGGAGGGACTACCGATCAAAAACGGATCGCCCGTTACCGGCGTGGTGGCGACGGCGAAATCCTGCTTGGCCATCACCCCCGCCAGATAGGCCGCGCGCCCGGCCTCTATCCCAAAGCGGAACGCGCCGGCCATGCGCACCGGGTCGGGCGACTGGCTGACGGCGCTGTTGAGCAGCACGGCGTCAAAGCCCATCTCCATCGCCTGCGCGGCGTGGCTGGGCGCGCCGATGCCGGCGTCGATAATGAGTGGTACGTCCGGCAGCCGCTCGCGCAGCAGGCGCAACGCAAACGGGTTGATGAGGCCCTGACCCGAGCCAATCGGCGCGCCCCACGGCATCAGCAGCGGGCAGCCGGCGTCCAGCAGGCGCTTGCACGTCACCAGGTCGTCGGTGCAGTATGGGAACACGGTGAAGCCGTCGCGCGCCAGTTGCGCGGCGGCCTCGACCAGTTGCACCGGATCGGGTTGCAGCGTGTATTCATCGCCCACCACCTCCAGCTTGATCCACGGCGTGTCGTACAACTCGCGCGCCATCTGCGCCAGTTGCACCGCCTCGCGCGCCGTGGTGCAGCCAGCGGTGTTGGGCAACAGGCGCGCGCCGGTTTCGCTCAAGGTCCGGCGAATCATCGCCACAAAGCCGTTGTCGCCGGCCGCCGCCGCCAGTTGGCGCTTGAGTCCCACCGTCACCACCTGCGCGCCTGCCGCCAACATCGCCTGGCGCAGCGCCTGCGGCGAAGGATAGCCGGCGGTGCCGAGCAAAAAGCGGCTGGTGAAGGTGACGCCAGCGATTTGCCAAGCGTCCGTCAGACGGGCCGATGTATCGGATTTCATTTCAAAACTTGCTCAGGAATGCCGCCAAAGGTCAATCACCTCCACCCCGGTCGGCGCAAAGTCCACCACGTTGCGCGTGACGACGGCCATGCCGTGAACCAACGCGGTGGCGGCGATCCAGGCATCGCGTTCTAAGAGGGTGTGAACAAATCCGCCACGCCCGCTCATGCCGCCAAAACGTGCCCGCTCGTCGTTGCAAATGCTCGAAATACCACGAGGTATTGCTGCGCTTTGCGCCTTGATCGGACACGTTCCCGCGACCTGCTCGGACGCGCCGGATTTGTTCACACCCTCTATACGAGGATCTGGAACGTGCAACCCCGCGCAACGCAACGCGACAGCGCGATCGACCGGCAGCGTGCGCTCGGCGAACTCGGGCACGACGCGGGTGTCCATCCAGGCGCGCAGCCGGGCGGCCTGCCGGGCATCGCGCCGCGCCAACAACAGAATGCCCCACTCGATCTCCATCAGCGTAATGGCCGAAATGTAAAAGCTGGACGCATCCCTACCCGCCAGCCAGGCCGTGACGCCGGCATCGGCCTTGCCGTCGCCGGCCTTGCGCAACTCGGCGATGACGTTGGTGTCAAGCAGGAACATCAGGTCAAGTTGGCCGCGCGGGGCAGCGTGCGGGAGCGCGGAAACTCAAGCTCGATGTCGGCCAACCCCGGCATCGACAGCGCATCGACCAAGCTGCGCTTGCTGCCCGTGAGCCGCCGGTACTCCTCCACGCTGAGCAACACATGGGCGGGCCTACCTCGGTCGGTGATGAACACCGCGCCCGTCGAAGCCGCCCGCTTGGCCTTGGAGACATCCTGATTGAATTGCCTGCTGGATACGGTGGTGAAAGTCATGTCCGAACCCCTGCCGGGTCGCTGAATGTAGGTATGTTACTACAAATGATGCCGAGCAAACCGGTTTTGACCGATCCGATCACCCGCCCACAATGGGTTGAAACAGCAGCACCGCATCGCCTTCAGCCAGCACATGCGCCGTGCGCGCGGGACGGGCGACGAATTCACCGTTGACCGCCGTGCTCACCCGCTCGGGCGCGTGACCAAGTTGATTGACCAGGCCGGCCAAGGTGGTACGGGCAGGCACACGATGCGGCTGGCCGTCGAGCAGGATGGCGACGCTTGCCGCGCCGGATTCATTTTTTTCGATGGTTTCGATGAAAGTCATGGTTTGCAGTGGTGCGTTTCCGCCAAAAAATGTATTCACGCCAAACGCTAAACCTTTTCAAAGTCCATCGGCCCAACCACTGTCGCGCAACGCCTGATCGACCAGCGCTGGCGCCAGTAGCCAGCCGTGGCGGTACAGGCCGTTGATGCGCAGCACGGGGCCGTCGATGTCGATGCGCGGGTGGTTATCGGGCAGCGCGGGGCGCAGGTTCACGTCCAGCCGCTGAATCCGCGCTTCGGCCAGGGCGGGCAGCACGCTGTGCGCGGCGGCTAGCAGTTCAACCACGCTGCGCAGGCTGGCGGGGCTGCGGTCTTCGGTTTCGATTTCGCTCGCGCCCACCAGCAGCAAATCGGGCGAACGCGGAACCAGATAAACGCGATGGCGTGGATGCAGCAGGCGCGCGGGGCGGCTCAGGCCGTGGTGGAGGCTGTGCAGCCAGACGACTTCGCCCCGGACGCCGCGCACGCTGGATACGGATGTCGTCATGGGGTCCTGATTGGCACCGACGCCGCGCACGTCGATCACGCGGTCAAACGCCAGCGTGCCGCCATCGGCCAGTTCCAGCGCCGCGCCCTTTCCCTGTACCCGCAGCGACGCCACCGGCGCGCGCCAATGCCATTGCACGCCCGGCGCGTCGTGGTGCAGCGCCATCAGCGCGCCGATGGTGTCGATCTGCCCTTCGCCGGGCAGCAGCCAGGCGTGGGCCGCGCCCTGCACGGCAGGCTCCAGCGCGCGCAGCGCCGCCGCGTCGAGCGGCTGCACGTCCGTATAGGTGCTGACCGCGCGCCACGCTTCGGTGGCAGTGGCCGCGCGCAAACGATCCAGCACCCGCCGCGCCGCGCCCAAATCAGCGCGGTGCGCCAGCATCAGGCTGCCTTCAGCGCGAAAAAAAACCGCGCCAGGCAATGCGGCGACGATGCGCCGCCACAGCGCAATCGAACGCCAGCCGAGCGCGGCCTGCGCTGGTTCGGCGTTGTCGAGTTCGGCCAGCGGACTGAGCATTCCGGCGGCGGTAAAGCCCGCGGCGGTCGGCACATAAGCCGATTCACCAACGCCGCACCAGGTTTGCGATGGACAGGTACTACAAGCCTTGCAGTCCACCGTTTCGCTGCGCGGTGCGGCAAGAGCATCGCGCGCCGGGTCGAACACGCTGACACGATGGCCGGCATGCGCCAGCCGCCAGGCCAGCAAGCGGCCCAGCAGTCCCGCGCCAGCGATGCCGATGTGCAGGGGTTCAGACATGACGGGTTATTGTCTTGACGGCTGGCCGTGATTGCCTTGGCGGGGGCTGGCGCGCGCGCGCTCGTTCATCGTCATTCCCGCGCAGGCGGGAATCCAAGGGGGCATCCTTAAACCTAGAAACCGGCGCTTGAATGGCGCGCCCCTGGATTCCCGCCGGCGCGGGAATGACGATGGGAAGAAATGCGCGCAAACGACCCCCTTCAGGGA
>JAITMV010000219.1 GCA_031277295.1 Burkholderiaceae bacterium
TTGAGCTAGACCGCGACGGCAGCGCTGGCCAGTTCAACGGCTTCACCGCCTTGCTGACGCTGCACGGAATGCAAACGCCAGTCACGCTGCAAGACCTGATGGACAACCATCAGATCGTGCTGGGCTGAAGCCGCGGGCGTCGCGGCTGTTACTCCCCACCCCTCAAGGGGGGTGGGGTGACGGCCATTGCATTGCACCAGCACTGCACTGACAGCCCATTCACAAGGCGCTTCCACCGCCGCGCGTCCGACGGCCCGTTTCTGGCTTCAACCCAGAAACGGCTGCTGACAGTTTTTACATTTGGCAAAATATCTGACCACGTTATCGACTCAAGGCCGATGAATTACGCCCTCGCCACGCCCCGTCCGCCGCTGGTGCAGGTGTTGAAAACCGCGACCCTGGCCGCGTTGCTGACCGCCATCCTCACGGTGCCGGTGCTGGGCCTGCGGCTGGTGATGGAAGGCGGCTACAAGGTGGTGCTACAGCCACACTGGCGTCCAGTCTGGATCGCCGTGGTGGTGGTATTCGGGTTTCAGTTACTCAAGCCGTGGCTGCCAGACGCTCGGGCGCTGACGCGGCGGCTGCCAGCGCCGGCGCTCGGCATCGGCTGGCAGCGCGCCATCATCTGGTTTTTGCTGGCGGCGGGGCTGGCGTGGCCGTTCATCGGCTCGCGCGGCGCGGTGGACGTCACCACGCTGGCGCTGATCTACGTCATTCTCGGCCTGGGGCTGAACGTGGTGGTCGGTTTTGCCGGGCTGCTGGACTTGGGCTACGTCGGCTTTTACGCCATCGGCGGCTACACCTACGCCATGCTGTACCAGTACTTCGGTCTGTCGTTCTGGGTCTGCCTGCCGCTGGCGATGCTGGCGGCGGCGGCGATGGGCTTCATCCTCGGCTTTCCGGTGCTGCGGCTGCGCGGCGACTATCTGGCCATCGTCACGCTGGGTTTTGGTGAAATCATCCGCCTGCTGGCCAACAACCTGACCAGTTTGACCGGCGGGCCGGACGGAATCTCGGGCATCCCCAAGCCGACCGTGTTCGGCATCGAGATGGCGCGCAGCGCCAGCGTCGAAGGCGCGCAAACCCTGCACGAACTGCTAGGGTGGGAGTACAGCGGCATGCACATGGTGATGTACCTCTACCTGGTGGCGCTGGCGTTGGCGGTGTTTACGCTGGTGGTCACTGGCCGCCTGATCCGTATGCCGATTGGCCGCGCCTGGGAAGCGCTGCGCGAAGACGAAATCGCCTGCCGCTCGCTCGGCCTGAACCCGACGCGCATCAAACTGTCGGCATTCACGCTCGGCGCATCGTTCGCCGGGCTGGCGGGCGCGTTCTTCGCCGCGCGGCAAGGGCTGGTCAACCCCGAGTCGTTCACCTTCATCGAATCGGCGCTGATTTTGGCTATCGTCGTACTGGGCGGCATGGGTTCGCTACTGGGCGTGATTTTGGCGGCCATCTTGCTGACCGTGCTGCCCGAAGTGGCGCGCGGCTTTGCCGAATACCGCATGCTGATCTTCGGCCTGGTCATGGTGCTGATGATGCTGTGGCGCCCGCAAGGGCTGCTGCCGGCCAGCCGCGCGCAGGTGGAACTGCCGCCGTCATGAGCGTTCGTTGGTATTCAACTCCCTCCCCCTCTGGGGGAGGGTTGGGGTGGGGGCCTGCGGCGCTGCCGGACTCCCGGCTTTTGCGATGCGCCGCCAGCCCCCAGCCCAACCTTCCCCCAAAGGGGGAAGGCGCAAATCCATCGAACTCCGTAGAGCATCCCGGATGAGCGCGCCATCCAACCGGCTCCAAGTACGCAACCTGCAAATGCGCTTTGGCGGCCTGCTGGCCGTCGATGGCATTGACTTCGACGTTCGCGGGCAAGAGGTGTTCGCCATTATCGGCCCCAACGGCGCCGGCAAAACCACGGTCTTCAACTGCGTCGGCGGCTTTTACAAACCCAGCGCCGGCCAGGTAACGCTGGCTGGCCAACCCATCGCCGGCCTGCCCAGTCACCAGATCGCCTGCATGGGGCTGGTGCGCACGTTTCAGAACATCCGCCTGTTCAAACAACTGACGGTGCTGGAAAACCTGCTGGTGGCCCAGCACCGCATGGTCAAGACCGGCCTGCTGCATGGCCTCTTTGCCACCCGCGCCTACCGGCAGGCCGAGCAACAGGCGCTGGAGCGCGCCGCGCTGTGGCTGGAGCGCGTGCAGTTGCGCGACGTCGCCAACCGCGCCGCCGGCACGCTGCCCTACGGCCACCAGCGGCGGCTGGAAATCGCCCGTTGCATGGTCACCGGCCCGCGCCTGCTGATGCTCGACGAGCCGGCGGCGGGCTTGAACCCGCAGGAAAAAAGCGAGCTACAGCACATGATCGACGACCTGCGGCGCGAATTCGGCATTGCCGTGCTGCTGATCGAACACGACATGAGCCTGGTCATGAACGTGTCCGACCGCATCCTCGTCATGGAACACGGCAAACCCATCATGACCGGCCAACCCGCCGAGGTCAGCAACGACCCGCGCGTCATCAAGGCGTATCTGGGCGAAGCGTGATGTTGCAACTGGAGGGCATCCACACCCACTACGGCGCCGTCGAAGCGCTGGCCGGCGTGTCGATAGAAGTCAATCAGGGCGAAATCGTCACCCTGATTGGCAGCAACGGCGCCGGCAAGACCACGCTGATGATGACCGTCTGCGGCGCGCCGCGCGCATCCAGGGGCCGCGTGCTGTTCGAGGGCAACGACATCACCCGCCGGCCCACGCACGAAATCATGCGCATGGGGCTGGCCATCTCACCCGAAGGGCGGCGCGTGTTCCCCAGCCTGACGGTGGTCGAAAACCTCAAGATGGGCGGCTTCTTCGCCAGCCGCGAGGAGATCGAAGCCGGCATCGCGCACGTCTTCCGCCTGTTTCCGCGCCTGCAAGAACGCGCCGCCCAGCGCGCCGGCACCATGTCCGGCGGCGAGCAGCAGATGCTCGCCATCGGCCGCGCCCTCATGAGCCGCCCGCGCCTGCTGCTGCTCGACGAACCGACGCTGGGCCTGGCACCGCAAATCATCGCGCAAATCTTCGACATCATCCGCGCCATCCGCGACGAAGGCGTGACCGTCTTTTTAGTTGAGCAAAACGCCAACAAAGCCCTGCACGTCGCCGACCGCGGCTACGTGCTCGAAACCGGCCGCGTCGTGTTGCAAGACAGCGCCGCCAACCTGCTGACCAATGACGCGATACGGCGGGCGTATCTGGGCGGGTGAGTATTTGGGCGATGATTCGCTGCCTCGCTTGCCCTCAAACCCACCCATGAATCAGCACCCCGAAACCGCCGCCCCCGCTGCCCCGCATCGCCCGCCCCAGCTTCGTAGGGCGGGTTTTAACCCGCCGACCTGCCGCCTCGTCAATCCCGATATGGCGGGGTGAACCCCGCCCTACGATGCTGGGGCGAGAGGGCACGGACGGCGCGGCGTCGAAAATACATTATTGATAGCTGGTTGCGCGATCCATTCGGCGATTTCATATTTGAAACAATATGAAAACTCCTTTTGAATCGCGCGTCCAGCTATTGATTACATAGTATCCAGCCACAAAAAAACACCCCGGTTCGCAAGGTGTTTGTTTGTCCTGATGCCTTCCCCGCGCGGCGGCGGGGAAGGTCGTTGCGGGCTTTGGCGAAACCCGGCAACGGGATGAATCACAGGGGCCTGAATGGGCGGCGGCGGTTCATCCCGATGTTGGGGTTCCCCGCGGTCACCCCAACCTGCCGGGCTTGCGGCGCAGCGCCGCCGTCAGGCCAGCCAGCATCAGCGCCAGCAGGGCCAGCGACCATTGGCTCAGGGTCGGCACCGTCGCCGCGACGCCGCCGCCGACGACGGGCGTGATCCCGGCTGGCATGTTGATGGCCGCGCTGATGAAGGTAAGCGTATCCCCCGCGCTCAGACCGCCGCCGGTGGCCACCGTCTGGCAGGCGTAGCGGTTGTTGTCGATCATGGCCTGGGTCACGCCGTTGACCACCAGCGTGGTCGCGGTCGTGCCGACGGCGGGGGTGCCCCAGGTCGCGCCGTTGTTGGTGGATGTCAACCACTGATAGCCGCCCACGGTGGGCGGCGCGTTGGGCAGCGTGCTTCCGACCGTTGCCGGGGCGGCGGGCGCGCAGGTGAAGGTGGCGCTGCTCGCGGCGCTGACCGCGCTCAACGTCACCGCAGGGTTGCTCAGGCCCGCGCCGTTGCCGTCGGCGGGCAGGTTGCTGGCGGCCCGGAAACCGCCTTGGCCGATGGGCGCGCCGCTGCCCGTGTTGCTCGCGCCAGCGCCGCCGTTGGCGATGAGCGTCGCGCCTTGGCTCAGGTCGATGCGGATCGTGCCTGCCGGAAGCGGCGTGCCAGCGCCATTGTTGGCGCCGCCGGAGCCGATGCCCGCGCCGCCGCCGACGTCGTTGAAGGTACTGTCGCCGCCGTTGGCGGTGACCTGGGCGTTGCCCCCGATGCTGACGTTGACGCCGCCATCGCCATCGCTGCCGATGCCCGGACCGCCGCCGGAGCCGCCGGTGGCCGTGACCGTGCCGCCGGTGATGGTGATGTTGTTGCCGTCAGTGCCGAAGCTACCGCCGCCGATGCCCGCGCCGCCGCCGCTGCCGCCGCCGGTGGCCGTGACCGTGCCGCCCGCGATGGTGATGGTGCCGCCATCCTCGAATACGCTGCCACCGATGCCCGCGCCCTCGCCCGCGCCGGGCGAACCGGCAGCGGCGGTCAGGCTGCCCGTGCTGGCGGCCAGAATCTCCAGCGTGCTGCCCGCCGGCGCGCGCAGGCCCGCGCACTGGCCGTCGCTGGCCAGCACGTTGACGCCGACGAGCGTGAGGTTGACCCTTGCGCCGGACATGTCGAAGGCGCACTGGTCGCCGCCGCCGATGCCGCTCAGGTCGATCATCGCGTTATCGAGCGTGAGGTTGGCGACAAAGGGGCCGGGCTGCACCAGCACGCGGGTGCCGATACTGACTGCGTTGCCCGTAATCGTGATGGGGTTGGAGTCGAAGATGCGGAAGGTTTGGGTGGGGGGGTCGAAGTCCCAGCCCGTGCCGACAAGGGTGACTTCGTCCTCCACGTCGATGGTGTCGGCCGTGCTCGCCGCCTGCACCGGCAGCGTGGCCGCCAGCCCCAGCACGAACGCGGCGGCCAGGCGCGGCAAGACCGAACGCCGCCAGCGCCAGGCGGCGGGCGGTTTATTACAAGTCGTTACAGTGGGGGGGTGTGAATGCTAAAGCATTAATTGACCGCAGGTTGTCCATGGCGGGCCTCCTCTGGGCAGGGCTTGAAGAAAAAGGGTGGGACGAAATGCGATGCGGGGCGGCTGCTTTTGGCATCTTTTTGATACGAACCATACCGCCACGATCAGCCGCCGGAAAATACCATAGCGCGCCAATAAAGGCTATAGGGATTTGGATGTATTTCTATCGGCAAGGGGATGCTGCGGCGCGGTTTTGTGGCGCGAAGGCCGCAGGCCAGGATGAAACCCGCCCTGCTTTTGCGTGAGGCTGTAGGGGCAACCCTTGCGGTTGCCCTCGTATCCACAGGACACCACCGCCATCAGGCACGCAGGGCAACCACAAGGGTTGCCCCTACAGCGCCGCGCAAAATGGATCGGGTTTCAGTTCAGTTGCTCCACCACGCTTTGCACGACCCGCGACGCATGAAACAGGCGCGCCACCTTACCCCCGTCATTCCCGCGCAGGCGGGAATCCAGCGGCGCTTCCTCGAACCGGTTGCTTGAACAAGCGCCCTTGGATTCCCGCCTGCGCGGGAATGACGAAAGAAAAAACAGGGCCGCAGGCTGAAATGGAGCGAAGCGCAATTCCAGCAATTTGCCGGTTGAAGCTCCTGTTATTAATTTCCAAATCGCCCCAACCCCATTTCTACCAGGCCCTGTCCGCGCCGCACCAAAAACAAGGCTTCCAGTCCCATACGCTGCGCCAGCGCCAGGCCTTCTTCGGCGCCCGCCACCCAGAGCGCGGTGGCCCAGGCGTCAGCGCTCATGCAGTCGGCGGCCAGCACCGTGACCGAGGCGATGGTGTTGTTGACTGGCGCGCCGCGGCGTGCGTCGATGGTGTGGGGCAGGTGCGTATCGCCCACCTGTATGGAGCGGCGATAGCCGCCCGAGGTGGCCACGGCCAGGTCGCTCAACTCGATCACGCCATGCGCGGCGCGGCGGCTCTGTTGCGGGCTTTCCAGCGCCACCGGCCACGGGCGCCCATCGGCCTGGCGCCCTAGCGCGCGCAACTCGCCATCCAGCGACGCCAGGGCATGCGCCACGCCGTGGCGACGCAGCGTGTCCGTCATGCGATCCACCGCGTAGCCCTTGGCAATGCCGCACAGATCGATCTGCATGGGCGCGTGTTTGCGCGCGCGGCCCGCTGCCGTATCCAGTTCCAGGCCCTCGTGCAACGGGCGCGCGCCAGTCTTGCGCGCGGCGCGGATGGCGGCGGGGTCGGGCGTGTCGCGTGGCGCGCCAAAGCCCCAGGCATCGACCAGCGCGCCCACCGCTGGATCGAAAGCGCCCGCGCTCAAGCGGCAGATTTCTTGCGCTCGCGCCAGCACCTCCAATATCTCCGGCGGCAGCGGCAGCCACTGACCAGCGGGCGCGCGGCTGAGGCGCGACAGATCGCTGTCAGGCTTCCACGGCGACATTTGCTGGTCTACTTGTTCGACCGCCGCCGCCAGCGCTTCTTGCAGCGCGCTCACGTCCAGCGCCGGATCGGCGTCGAAGCTGGCCGACCAGCGCGTGGCCATGGTCGGGCCGTGCAGCGTGGTTCGCGTCATTTCAGTGATCTATTGCGTTCACGCGCGTTACCCGCGACGCACGAAACCGTTTTGTAGGGGCAACCCTTGTGGTTGCCCTTGTTTCCACCGGGCACGATCATCGGCACGAACACAGGGCAAGCACAAGGGTTGCCCCTACAGCGGCCGCGCTAAACGGGTTAAGTTTCATCTCAAAAAATATCTTCCGCATAACGCCCGTCGGCCTTCAACCGCGCCACGCTCAAGTGCAGCGGGGCCAGAATGTCATCCAGCGTCTGGGCCACCCCTTGAGACATGGCGCGGCTGCCGCAGACGCGGACGATGGCGCCTGCGGTCATCAATTCGCGCACGCGGGCCGTATCGCCGCGCAGTGCGTCCTGCACATAACCGCCGCCATCCGGCACGCGCGAGAAGGCTGTTTTGAGGCTGCTCAAGCGGTGATCCTTGAGCCATTCCTGAATTTCCCGGTCGAAGTAAAAATCCTTCGCCGGATCGCGGCTGCCGAAGTACAGGTGCATGGGCGCCCGCCGTTGATTGCGGCGGATAAAGCCCGCCAGCGGCGCCACCCCGGTGCCCGCGCCGATGAGCACGGCGGGTTTGCGCGTTCCGCCCAAGACAAACTCCGGGTTGGGTTTGATGAAGGCCGGCGCCGTATCGCCCGGCTCCAAGGTATGCAGCCAGCCCGAACACAGCCCGCCCGGAAACTTGCGCACGCAGATTTCGACAAAGCCGTCGCGCCAGCCGCAAGCCAGTGAGTAGTAGCGCGGCACCGGGCTGCCCGGCGGCACGATGCCGATCAGCTCGCCGGCGTCAAAGCGCGGCAAGCCGGTTGATTGAAAACGCAGGATGACCGCCGGCTCGCCCGCCGCGCCCGGAAAATGCTGGCGCGAAATCAGCGTCAGCGCGGTGGTCTTGGGCAGGCGCGGCACGTAGTCCAGCGCCAGCGGTTCGCCCAGCGCCTGTGCCAGCGCCTCGCCCCAGCGCGCGAACTCTTGCGGCGACTGCTGGTGTATTTTTTCCAGCGGCAGCAACGGCTGCCAGCCCCGCTCGCGCAAGGCGTGGTCGAGCGCCTCGGCGTATCCGCAGAAGGCGTTGAATTGCCGGTCGCCAAAACCCAGCACCGTTACCGATGCGGTGCCCACCGGCTGGCTGGCGATGCGTTGCAAGGCTTGCGCGGCGTGAGCCGGGGCTTGCCCGTCGCCATAGCTGGCCGCCAGCACAAAGATCTGCCGCGCCGCCGCGCCGGTCTGAAAATTCTCCAGACCGCTCGTGTGTACGCGATGGCCGTTGCGCGTCAGCGCCCGGTGCAAGGCTTCGGCAAAGCCCCAGGTCGTGCCGCCTTCGCTGGCGACGAAGATCAGCGTGTCGGCTTGCGTCAGCGCGGCGTTGTCTTTGATGCGGGGCGTTTGGCGGCGCGCCTGCCACCACATCAGCAAGCCCGTGACCCAGAACAGCGGAATGCACGCGCCCGCCAGACCCAGCGGCACCGCCCAGGGCCAGGCGCCTTCGCCGGTGTGCAGCAGCTTGACCAGATCGTACAGGCGCTGCGGCGTGGCCGCCGGTGCCCAAGCCAGCGTTTCGCCCGAGCGCCGGTCCACCCAGCCCATGCCTTGATCGGTTTCGACGTGCCAGACATCTTCGGGATCGTCGGCGGCTGGAAAGGTCAGCTTGCGCAAATCGCCCGACCGCAGCGTGAGCAGCAATGGCAACTGCTTCGCCCGCAAATCCGGTTGCGTCGAATCGGCGGACGCCACATCCGGCTCGTCGTCGGCGTCGGCGGGAATCAGGCTGAAAGTCACCGCGCTCATGTACAGGGCCGTGAGCGACGACAGCAGCAGCACCGCGACCGCGACACGCCCCGTCACCACGTGAATGCGTTGCAGCAGCGAGCCGCGCACCCGCGCCGTCAGCCGCCGCCAGCCGCCCAGCCGCCGCGCCGTCAGCGTCAGTCCAGACACCGACAGCAGCAGCATCGCCAGCGCGATGACTGCCGCCGCGATTCGGCCCGGGTCGCCCAGCAGAAAGGAGCGATGCAGGTTCTTGACCCAGCGAAACAGCGCCGAGGCTTCATAAGCGCCCCGCACATGGCCATCGGCCGGGTCGATGCGCGAGGCGCGGGCCTGATTGCCGTCAAAAGAATAGGCCACCACATCGCCCGTGGGCAGGCGGCGGATCTGCTCCATCCCCGGCACGTTGGCCGCCACGCGCTGCGCCAACGTCGCGACCGGCAGATCGTCGGCAGCCGCAACGGCCTGCCAAGAGCCGCTGACCGGGTCAACGGCAAGGATGGCCCCCGTGATGCCGAGCGCCAGCGCCACCGCGCCCGCCACCAGGCCGAGCCAGCGATGGAGCGCACGCCAGGTCATACAGCCCTTTTTCGCGCCGCTTACTGAAGTTGATAAGTCACGGACTGGATGTACTGCTTGCCAGTCTGCGCCTTGCCCGAACCGGCGGCGGTCAACGGCATGCGGATTTCGGACGGGCTGTCGCGCATGTCCTCCACCGCCGCGTCGATGCGGATTTCGTAGCCCGCGTCAATCAGCGCGTCGGCCAGATCAGCCGTGACCTTGAGCGTGCGGCCCGCGCCGACGCTCGCGCCGGTCACGCCGGCCAGGCGCTGCGCGTCGCTGGCCGACAGCCGGTTCCAGTCGGCCAGATTCTTGTAGTACTTGGCCTTGCCGCC
>JAITMV010000265.1 GCA_031277295.1 Burkholderiaceae bacterium
ATGAGCGCTCCTCGTCTCTACCACAGCGACATGTCGGTGTGCGCGGCCAAGGTGCGCAGCGCCTTGCATGAGAAAAACGTCGCCTGGGAGGGGGTGCGGCTGGATCTGCGCGCCGGTGACGCGCAGCGCCCGGAGTACGTCAAGCTCAACCCTGCTCAGGTGGTGCCGACGCTGGTCGATGGCGGTCGCGTCATCACCGAGTCCAACGTGATCCTTGAATACATCGAGGATCGCTGGCCGGATGGCGCGCGCCTGCGCCCCGCTCATCCCGCCGATACGGCGGCGATGCGGCTGTGGATGCGCCAGCTCGACGACGGCGTGCATGCCGCCACCGGAACGGTTTCGACCTGTATCGCCTTCCGTCACCAGTTTCTGGCCCGTCCGCCGCAGGCGTTGCAGGCATGGTTCGACAACATGGCCGATGAGGCGCGCCGCACCCGCGTGCGCGCCGCCATCGAGCAGGGCATGGACGCCGCGCAATTCGCGCAAGCCGTGCGGCGCTTCGTCAAGCTGCTGGACGATTTTGAAAATACCCTGAGCGCCGGCGCCTGGCTGGCCGGGCCGGACTATTCGCTGGCCGACATTGCCTACAGCCCCTACATGCTTCGGCTGGAGCAACTGGGTTTTGACGAGTTGATCGCCGCGCGCGAGCACGTCGCCGCCTGGACGCGGCGCCTGTATGCGCGGCCCGGATACGTGGCGGGGGTGCGGCAGTTCATGGACCCGGATTACCTGACCTTATTCGAGCACGAGCAGCCGGCCGCGCGGCAGCGGATCAACCAGATTGCGGCTGGCGGCTGAATTCAGATCATGAACTACGCTATCTCGACCCCTCCTGCGGCATTGCCCGCGCGCGACAGCGGTACGCTGGGCACGTGGCTGATTAGCGCCATCGAGCGGTTTGGCGACCGCGTGGCCTTCATCCAGGAGCAACGCCGCGTTACTTACCGTGAGCTTGGCGCGTCGATCAGCCGGGCCATCCAGTGCTTTGACGCGCTGGGCTTGAAGCGCGGCGACGTGGTGGCGCAGCTTTCGGGCAACCGGCCCGAGGTTTTCGTCATCGTCGCGGCGGCCTACGTTCACGGGTTGCGCTCGGTTACCTTGCACCCGGCTGCCGGCTTGGCCGATCATGTCCACGTGCTCAGTGACGCTGGCGCGAAGTTCTTCGTCAGTGAAGCCGCTTATGGTGAGCGCGCCGCGGCTTTGCGCGAGCATTGTCCGGGCGTGATGCACTGGCGCTCGCACGACGAAGACGCGCCGGATTTGCCCTGTTTCAGCGCCGAGGCGCGGGCCTTCGCGCCGCAAACGCTGCGCGCCCACGCCCAGCCTGAGGACGTTGTGCGCCTGTCTTATACCGGCGGTACCACGGGGCGCTCCAAGGGCGTGCAGTTAAGTGATCGCGCCGTGCTGACCAACACGCTGTTGTGGCTGGCTGGCCTGGGTTTGCCCGATGGCGTGCGCTATTTGTGTCCGGCGCCCATATCGCACGGCGCCGGCTCGTTGGTGATTCCCACGCTAGCGCGCGGCGGCACGGTCATTTTGCAGCGCGGCTTTGACGCGGCCCGTTTCGTCGCCGATGCGCGCACCCATAAGGCCCAACTGAGCTGGCTGGTGCCGACCATGCTGTATGGCCTGCTTGATTATTTGCGCGAACATCCCGATCAGCAGATGCGTAGCGTGCAATGGCTGGTCTACAGCGCCGCGCCGGCCGCGCCTGAGCGCCTGCGCGAAGCGCTGCAAAAGCTCGGGCCGGTGCTGCACCAGTCCTATGGGCAAACCGAGGCGCCCAATACCATCTTGATGCTGGAGCGCGCCGATCATGTCCGTGCCGACCTCAAGCGCTTGAGCGCCGCGGGCCGGCCTTACCCCGGCGTCACGGTGGCGCTGTTGGATGAGCAGGGCGCGGAGGTCGGCATCGGCGAAGTGGGTGAAATTTGCGTCCAGGGGCCGTTGCTGATGAGCGGCTATCTCCATCAAGAAGCGCAGACGGCTGAAGTCCTGCGCGGCGGCTGGCTGCATACCGGCGATCTTGGGCGTCGCGAGGGCGATGGGCTGTACTACATCGTCGGGCGCAAAAAGGACATGATCATCAGCGGCGGCTTCAACGTCTACCCGCGCGAAGTCGAGGATGCGCTGACGCAGCACCCCGCCGTTTGTGCGGCGGCGGTGTTCGGCATTCCGCATCCCAAGTGGGGCGAGGCCGTGACCGCCGCGGTTGTGCTGCACCCGGCGGCAAAAGCTTCCGCGGCTGAGTTGATCGAATTCGTGCGGCAGCGCAAAGGGCCGGTGTGCGCGCCCAAGGCGCTGTTTTTCATTGATGCCATCCCGTTGACGGCATTGGAAAAACCCGACAAAAAAACCTTGATTGAGCGTTATTCCGACGCCTTGAAGGAGATGCCTATGGAGCCCTGATCCACCTCCGTGTATTCAATTGGTTTCCTTCGGTCTCATTAAATTTCATAGGAGATAACTCATCATGGCAGTTGAGCATAAGTTTACTTTCAGCCATATCGGGCTTTATGTCGAAGACTTGGCGAAAATGAAGGATTTTTATACTCGCGTTCTTGGGCTGGCGGTCACGGATGAAGGCGAATTGGCGGTCGGTGATAAAAACATTCCCATTGTTTTTCTCAGCGGCGATCCGAATGAGCATCATCAAATCGCGCTGGCGCCTGGTCGTCCGGCCAATGCCTCTTCGGCCAGCATCATCAACCAGATATCGTTGCGGGCGGACAGCCTGGGTAAACTCAAAGCCGTGGTAGCCCATTTGCGCGATGAGGGGCTTCCTCATACCGATACGGTTACCCACGGCAACGCCTTGTCGGTCTACACGCGCGATCCGGAAGGCAACCGTCTGGAGTTGTTCATCGACTTGCCCTGGCACGTGACGCAACCCAGGCGTGATGCCTTTGAGCTTTCGGGCAGCGATGAAGAAATCATGGCGCGCGCCGAAAAACATGCCCGCGCTCAGCCCGGATTCGTTCCTCGGGAAGTATGGCGAGCTGAAATGGCGCGGCGCATGGGTTTGGCATGAATTTCATCTGAATCCGTGATCTCAAGGGAACCTCTGAACAAATCTGTCGCGGCTGGCGCATCCCGCATTCGGGCGGTCTGCTTCGTTGCAAATGCTCGCAATACCACGAGGTATTGCTGCGCTTTGCGCCTCGCATCCCAT
>JAITMV010000005.1 GCA_031277295.1 Burkholderiaceae bacterium
CTGAGCGCCGGAATCTGCACGCCCAGTTGCAGCAGACCGCCCAGCATGACCCCGGCGGCCATCGCGTAAATCGGCTCCAGCCCCAACCGTGCGAACCACGGCGCGCCCCACCATGCGGCAGCGATCATGGCAAAGTTGAGCAGCACCGGCGTCGCCGCCGGCAGCGCGAAATGCTTCCACGTATTCAGGATGCCGGCGGAAAACGCCACCAGCGACATGCAAGCGATGTAGGGAAACATCCAGCGCGTCATCAGCACGGCAGCGTCGAAACTGCCCGCATCCAGCCCGCTGGCCAGCGCCCAGACCAGCACCGGCGCACCGGTCACGCCCGCCACGCAGGTCAGCGCCAGCGCCCAGACCAAGGCGGTACCGACGGCATCGATCAGCCGCCGGGTCGCGGCTTCGCCATCGCGCGCCTTGTGGGTCGCCAGCACCGGCACGAAAGCCTGGCTGAACGCGCCCTCTCCGAACAACCGCCGCAGCAGGTTCGGAATGCGAAAAGCGACATTGAACGCATCCGTCAACCCGCTGACGCCAAACACCGACGCCATGAGCAGATCGCGTGCCAGCCCAGTCACGCGCGAGGCCAGCGTCAGCAACGAAACGGTGGAAGCAGCTTTGAACAGGTTCAAGATGGGGCAAGTGTAGAACAAGCGCCAACCGCGCTAGAATACGCAGTTCTGCCGACACCATCCACAACCCCCTAAAGGATTAGCTCCATGGCTGCTGGAAAGCCCAAGAAAAAGAACCCACGCTTGGCCTCGGGCCGTAAACGCGCCCGCCAGAACGTGAAACTCAACGCCGCGAACACCTCGCTGCGCTCCAAATACCGCACCGCCGTCAAGAACGTCGAAAAAGCAGTGCAAGCCGGCGACGAGGGCAAGGCCAAAAGCGCCTTCGCCCTGATGCAGTCGGTGGTAGACACCGTCGCCGACAAAGGCATCTTTCACAAAAACAAGGCTGCGCGCGACAAAAGCCGCCTGTCGGTCAAGCTCAAGACCCTGACCCAGGCCCAGGCCGCCGCCTAAGCGCCTGTTGGCCACTTCACAGGCGATGATGTCATCGCCGCACGGGACACCAAGTTACGGGTCCGCTCCCGTTTGGGCGGTGCGAGGCAGTGGGTAGTTTTTCTCCTTTTTCCTCTTTAGGGGAAGGCAGGGATGGGGATGGCGGCGTATCAAACATGTGCGCTTGCGCACTTTTGAGGCCGCCGCCCCATCTCCCTGCCCTCCTCAAAAGGGGGCGGGAGCTTTAAGTTAACGCCTATGCGTGCCTGTGCGGGAATCCACCTTTCCCTCGTCATTGCCGCGCAGGCGAGAATCTACGGGCGCATCCCCCAAGCGCCGACCTTTGAGCAAACGCCCCTGGATAAGCCGCTCCTCGAAAACCGGCCTTCCCTCCCCTTGAAAGAGAGTGCTCGAAATCCCCGCCCTGTCGTGGTTGTTGCGCCCTCCCCTTCAAGGGAAGGGCTGGGGTGGGGATGGGGTAAAAGCAACGGCATTCATGCAAGGGAAATGGTTTTTCAGCAGCCCCCTAAGCCAGGCAGCCAGGCGTTGCCTGAAGCGTCAGAGGGGGGCGTGAACAAATTCTGCGTGTAGCAAGCCAAGTCGCCAAAACGTGTCCGCTCCAGACGCAAAGCGCAGCAACGCCCCGTGGCAATGCCTTGCGGTGTTGCGAGCGTTTGCAGCGACGATCAGGTCAGGCGCGTTGCAGGCGGCATGAGCGGGCTTGAGGCAGATTTATTCACAGGCTCTCAGGGCGCAGCAGCAACCGGCTGCGTCGGCGCCGCCGCGCTTGCCGCTTCTTCAGTGCGAATGCGCGCCGCCATCAAGCCTTTGGGACCTTCGTTCACTTCGTAGCTGACTCGCGCACCTTCTTTCAAGGTCTTGAAGCCTTCCATGTCGATAGCGGAGAAATGGACAAACACGTCCGGCCCGCCGCCATCCGGCTCAATAAAGCCAAACCCCTTCTGATCGTTAAACCATTTCACTTTGCCTCTAGGCATGGGAACCTCCTACGTCCGTTGTCCACTGATTTCCGTCCAATTGCGTATAAGTGTGCGGCAAGTGTTTCAGACTTGTCAACAACAAATATCAACATTTCGATAATGCAACAAAATATGAACCCTTATATACGGGCGCAGCGCCTCACCCAACCCCATGCAATGATAAGCATATTCGATAAATTGTGCACGGTTTTATGCGGAGCAAATGCTCACCTCAATCCTGAACAGGCTTGAAGCGTTGCTCTCCCCTCGGCTTATTTGGCTTGTAATTCTTTGAGCTTACCGAAGGCCGACGCCATGGCGGTGGTCGTCTGCGGTGCGCTGGAGCGCCCTCGAGCGCTAGCGCCGCCGCCCTGACGCGGCGTCGCCGGTGCGTCCAGCTTCATGCTCAGACCGATACGTTTGCGCGACAGGTCCACTTCCAGCACTTTCACTCTCACGATTTGGCCGGTCTTGACGATTTCGCGGGCGTCGGCCACGAAGCGGTTGGCCAGTTGGCTGACATGCACCAGGCCGTCCTGGTGCACGCCCAAATCAACGAAAGCGCCGAACTGCGCCACGTTGCTGACGGTGCCATCCAATACCATGCCGACTTTCAAATCGGCGATATCCTGAATACCCTCGTTAAAGCGCGCCACCTTGAAATCCGGACGCGGGTCGCGGCCCGGCTTTTCCAACTCGGTCAGGATATCTTTTACCGTCACCGCGCCAAAGCGTGCGCCTGCGAATTGCGTCAGCTTCAAGGATCTGAGCAGCTCGACACGGCCCATCAATTGATCAATCGGCTTGCCGGCAGCGATGACGATCTGCTCGACAACCGGATATGTCTCCGGATGCACGCCGGTCATGTCCAACGGGTTGTCGCCGCCGTTTATGCGCAGAAAGCCAGCGCTTTGCTCAAAAGTCTTGGGCCCCAGGCCGCCCACTTGCAGCAATTGCTGACGGTTGCTGAATGCGCCGTGCTGCTCGCGCCAACGCACCACGGCCTTGGCGACACCCGATGACAAGCCCGACACGCGCGCCAGTAAAGGCGCGCTGGCGGTGTTCAAATCGACACCCACGCCATTGACGCAGTCTTCCACCACCGCATCCAGCGTGCGCGCCAGTTCGCTCTGGTTCACGTCGTGCTGATATTGGCCGACGCCGATGCTCTTGGGGTCAATCTTCACCAACTCCGCCAGCGGGTCTTGCAGCCGGCGCGCGATGCTGACCGCGCCGCGCAAGCTCACATCAACGTCGGGCAACTCCTGGCTGGCGTACTCGCTGGCCGAATAAACCGACGCGCCGGCTTCGCTGATGACGATCTTTTCAATCGCCGCGGGCGCCTCACCCGCGCGCGCCGCCGCCGCCTGCTTTTGGATCAGTTTGATGAGTTCTCCCGCCAGCCGGTCGGTTTCGCGGCTGGCCGTGCCGTTGCCGATGGCGATCAGTTGCACGCCGTGCCTGGCGGTCAACTTGGCCAGCGTATGCAAGCTGCCGTCCCAGTCCTTGCGCGGCTCGTGCGGATAGATGGTGGCGGTGTCCAGCAACTTGCCGGTGGCATCGACCACCGCCACCTTGACGCCGGTGCGGATGCCGGGGTCCAGCCCCATCACCACCTGCTGCCCGGCAGGCGCGGCCAGCAGCAAATCACGCAAGTTATCACCGAACACCTTGATCGCAACGGCTTCAGCCTGCTCACGCAGGCGGGCGAACAAGTCGCGCTCGATGCTCAGGCTTAGCTTCACGCGCCAGCTCCAGGACACGCAGCGGCGCAGCAAGTCGTCGGCCGCCCGGCCTCGATGCGACCAGCCGAGATGCAGCGCGATGCGGCCCTCAGCCAGGCTCGGCGTTGACATCGGAGCAGTGCTCAAAGAGGCATCGCCCGCCTGCGGCAGCGTCAGCTTCACATCCAGCACTTCGAGTTGCCGCCCCCGGAACACCGCCAGCGCACGGTGAGAAGGCACGCGACCAATCGGCTCGGCGTAATCGAAGTAATCACTGAACTTGGCGACCTCGGGATCGTCAGCGTTCTTGCCCGCGGCCAGCTTGCTTTGCAGCAGCCCCTCGGCCCACAGCCACTCGCGCAGCGACTGCACCAGCGCCGCGTCCTCGGCCCAACGCTCGCTCAGAATATCGCGCACGCCGTCCAGCACCGCCGTGGTGGTGGTGAAATCCTCGCCGCCCTCGCCTTTTTCGGCCTTGACAAAAGCCTGCGCCTGCGCTTGCGGATCGAGCGTGGGGTCAGCCCACAGCAGATCGGCCAACGGTTCGATGCCGAACTCGCGCGCGATCTGCCCCTTGGTGCGGCGTTTGGGTTTGTAGGGCAAATAGAGGTCTTCCAGCTCCTGCTTGGTCGGCGCGGCCTCAATCGCCGCGCGCAACTCAGGCGTCAGCTTGCCTTGCTCGTCAATGCTCTTGAGGATGGCCGCGCGCCGTTCGTGCAATTCGCGCAGATAGGTCAACCTCTCTTGCAGCGCGCGCAGTTGCACGTCGTCCAGGCCATCAGTGGCCTCCTTGCGGTAACGGGCGATGAAAGGCACCGTCGCGCCGCCGTCAAGCAAGTCAATGGCGGCCTGCACCTGCGCTTGGCGCACTTGCAGCTCATCGGCGATCTGGCGTGTAATGGGAAGGAACATGAAGTGAGCCGAAAAATCCGCTGAGTTTGCCACAGGGCCAAAGTTGCGTACCGCGCAGGGTGCGATTGAAACTGATGTGTAGCTCAAGCTGCGAACCGGTATTCGGTAGCCCAATACGAATTCCACTCGCCGTTGGCCCGATTGACGCGCAGGGCGAGCATGTGATCGGCGTT
>JAITMV010000009.1 GCA_031277295.1 Burkholderiaceae bacterium
TGGCCTTGAAACAAGCCAAAGGCGCGCTGACGCAAGACGCGCGCATGTTGGCGGCAGTGGATGCGGGGCGTGGATGCTGAGAAGCTCAAGCTGGTCAAGGCGGTGTCGCACGCCGTGTCGGTGGCCTTGGAGACGGGCAGGCCAGACAGGGCGCTGAGGATGGCGCAGGAGTTGGATGGGCTGCTGGGCGAGGGGTGGGCGGCGAGGTGAGTGACGAGGGGGAGGGCGAAAGATTTTTTTCGCTTCTACGTTTCCGCGAAGTTCCCACGTCATTCTCGCGAAGCTCCCTTCTGTCATTCCCGCCCGCCGCCGCCCATCGTCATTCGGCGCGCAGGCGGGAATGTTGGGTGGACACTTCACGAAACTTCATGCGGGCGAGATAAGATCGCCCTGTACGCTCTTGGCCTTAAGAACCTGTTCATAGGCAGGCTCTAACATTGATTGGGGCGGCGAGAGTGAAAATCCGCGAAAATTTCGCTCCCGCCGGGTGCGGTCGCTGCGCCTTACCCTGTGGTCCATGCAGACTTTTTCTCGCGCGTCTTCGATGTGGCATGACCGCTCGAAGCCGCGCGCCGTTACCGTTGTTGGGAAACCGTGTTATGTCCGTTTCTGCCGAGTTTCGTTTTGTGCCGCGCCGCCGGATGGCGTTGACGACGTGTTTGCTGGCGCTGGCTGTGATGGCGGCCTGCGGCGACAAACAACAACCAGCCGCCGCCAAAGCGGGCGGGCCGGGCGCGCCGCCGCCGCCCGAGGTGGCGGTAGTAACGGTGCAACCGGGCGTGGTGGCGCTGTCCACCGAGTTGCCTGGGCGGCTGGAGGCCTCGCGCGTGGCCGAGGTGCGCGCGCGCGTGGCGGGCATTTTGCAAAAGCGTCTGTTCACCGAGGGTAGCAACGTCAAGGCCGGACAGCGGTTGTTCACCATTGACCCGGCGCCATATGAGGCGGCGCTGCAAAGCGCGCAGGCCCAGTTGGCCCAGGCCGAGGCCAGTCTGGCCAACGCCAGCGCTACCTTGGCGCGCGACAAGCCGCTGATTGCCGCCAAGGCGATCAGCCAGCAGGAGTACGACGCTGCCGTGGCCGCTGAAAAAGCCGCCGCCGCGCAGGTGGCCGCCGGCCACGCCGCCGTGCGCACGGCCGGCATCAACCTGGGTTACGCCAGTGTCACCGCGCCGATTTCCGGTCGCATCGGCCGCGCGCTGGTGACCGAAGGCGCGCTGGTCGGGCAAGGCGAGGCGACGCCGCTGGCTTTGGTGCAGCAGATCAACCCGCTGTACGTCAACATCACCCAGCCGGCGGCGCAGGTGCTGCAATTGCGGCAAGCGCTGCGAGACGGCAAACTGGCGCGTGCCGGCGGCACCGACGCGGCGCGCGTGCAGGTGCTGCTGGAAGACGGCCAACCCTACCCGCAGGCGGCGCGGCTGTTGTTTACTGATCTGAGCGTCGACCCGGCCACCGGCGAGGTGAGCGTGCGCGCCGTCATGCCCAACCCCAATGGCCAGTTGCTGCCCGGCATGTACGTGCGCGCGCGGCTGGAGCAGGCGCAGGTGGATGGCGCCATCTTGCTGCCGCGGCAAGCGGTTACGCGCGGCAGCCATGGCGACACGGTGATGGTGGTCGCCGCCGACGGCGCGGTAGCGCCGCGCCCGGTGCAAGTTGGCGGCGCGCAGGGACAGAACTGGATCATCACCGGCGGTCTGCAAGCTGGCGAGCAGGTGATGGTGGAAGGGGCGATGAAGCTGATGATGGGCGCCAAAGTGGTCAAGCCGGTGCCGTGGCAGCCAGCGTCGGCTGCCGCCAGCGCACCACAGGCGGCGCAAGCGCCAGCCAGCGACGCGGCGTCGGCTCCGGCCAGCGCGGCGTCGAACTAAAAAGTAAGAAGGCTAAAAGGAAAGACGCGGCATGGCACGCTTTTTCATCGACCGGCCCATCTTCGCCTGGGTCATTGCGCTGTTTCTGATGGTCATCGGGGTGACCTCGATC
Source organism: Burkholderiaceae bacterium (assembly GCA_031277295.1). Lineage (GTDB taxonomy): Bacteria > Pseudomonadota > Gammaproteobacteria > Burkholderiales > Burkholderiaceae_C > Ottowia. Next base: position 1,981 of record JAITMV010000009.1, read on the forward strand.
ACCCAGTTGCCGGTGGCGCAATATCCGCCGGTGGCGCCGCCGACCATCGTGCTGAACGTGGTGTATCCGGGCGCGTCGGCGCAGACGCTGGAAGACGCGGTGCTGTCGGTGATCGAGCGCGAGATGAACGGCTCGCCCGGCCTGGCCTACATGGAATCGGTGGCGCAGGCCGACGGCACGGGCTCCATCACCATCAGCTTCGAGCCGGGCACCAACCCCGATCTGGCGCAGGTGGACGTGCAAAACCGCCTCTCACGCGCCGCGCCGCGCCTGCCGCCGGCAGTCACGCAGCAGGGCGTGCGGGTGGACAAGGCGCGCTCCAACTTCCTGATGGTGGTGATGCTGTCGTCGGCCAACCCGGACATCGACGTCAATGGCCTGGCCGACTACGCCGCGCGCAACGTGCAGCCCGAGTTGCAACGCCTGCCGGGTATCGGCCAGGTGCAACTGTTCGGCGCCGAGCGCGCCATGCGCATCTGGATCGACCCGGCCAAGCTGCAAAGCTACAGCCTGTCGCCGGCCGACGTGGCCGCGGCGATCCAGGCGCAGAACGCGCAGGTCTCGGCCGGCTCCGTCGGCGACTTGCCGCTGGCCGCCGGTCAGACCATGACAGCCACCGTGGTGGTGTCGGGTCAGTTGACCACGCCGGAGCAATTCGGCGCCATCGTGCTGCGCGCGGGCGCCGACGGCTCGAGCGTGCGGCTGCGCGACGTGGCGCGCGTCGAACTGGGCGCGCAAGCCTACGCCACCGGCGCGCGCCTCAACGGCGAGCCGGGCGCGGGCATGGCCTTGCAACTGGCGCCCACCGGCAATGCGCTGGCGGCGGCGACGGCGGTGCGCGAGCGCATGAATCAACTGCAAGCCTACTTTCCGCCCGGCGTGACCTGGAGTTCACCCTACGACGCCTCGACCTTCGTCAAGATTTCCATCGAGGAGGTGGTCAAGACGCTGCTGATCGCCGTCGCGCTGGTGTTCGCGGTGATGTTTCTGTTCTTGCAGAACTGGCGCTACACCGCGATTCCGACCATCGTGGTGCCGGTGGCGCTGCTGGGCACCTTCGGCGCGTTGCTGGCGTTCGGCATGTCGATCAACGTGCTGACCATGTTCGGCATGGTGCTGGTGATCGGCATCGTGGTGGACGACGCCATCGTGGTGGTCGAAAACGTCGAGCGCATCATGAGCGAGGAGGGCCTGCCGCCGCTGGAGGCCGCGCGCAAAGGCATGAGCCAGATCTCCGGCGCCATCATCGGCGTCACGGTGGTGCTGATTTCGGTGTTCGTGCCGCTGGCGTTCTTTTCCGGTTCGGTGGGCAACATCTACCGCCAGTTCTCGGCGGTAATGGTGGTGTCGATTGCGCTGTCGGCATTCATGGCGCTGTCGCTCACCCCAGCGCTGTGCGGTACGCTGCTGAAACCGGTGCAGGCTGGCCACCACCATGCCAAGGGCGGCTTTTTCGGCGGCTTCAACCGCGGCTTTTCGCGCACCGCCAAACGCTACGAAGGCGGCGTCGCCTGGCTGCTGCGTCGCGCTGGTCGGCTGATGCTGATTTACCTGATGCTGGCCGCCGTGGTCGGCTGGCTGTATCTGCGCCTGCCGACCGCCTTCTTGCCGCAAGAAGACCAGGGCAACATGCTGGTCAACATCCAACTGCCGCCCGGCGCTACCAGGGAACGTTCGCAGGCGGTGGTCGAGCAGGTGGAAAGCTACATGCTCAAGCAGCCCGAGGTGCAAAGCATGGTGGCGGTGCAAGGCTTTTCGTTTTCCGGTCAGGGGCAGAACGCCGCCATCTCGTTCGTCACCCTCAAGCCCTGGGACGAGCGCATCGGCTCCGAACATTCCGCCGATGCCATCGCCCGGCGCGCGATGGGGGCGCTATCGCGCATCAAGGACGCGTTCATCTACCCGCTCAACCCGCCGGCCATTCCCGAACTGGGCGTCAGCGCCGGCTTCACCTTCCGCCTGCAAGACCGCGGCGGCAACGGCCACGCGGCGCTGCTGGCCGCGCGCAACCAGTTGCTCGGCATGGCGTCGGGGAGCAAGGTGCTGACCGGCGTGCGGCCCAACGGGCTGGAAGACGCGCCGCAGTTGCAAGTGGACATCGACCGCGACCAGGCCGCCGCGCAGGGCGTGAGCTTTGCCGCCATCAACAGCGTGCTGTCGACGTCAATCGGTTCGTCCTACATCAACGACTTTCCCAACGCCGGACGGATGCAGCGCGTGGTGGTGCAGGCCGACGCGCCGGCGCGCATGAACGAGGACGACGTGCTCAAGCTGACGGTGCTCAACTCCCGCGGCCAGCCGGTGCCGCTGGGGGCCATCGCCAGCACGCGCTGGATCACCGGCCCGATGCAGACCGTGCGCTACAACGGCTACCCGTCGATGCGCATCGACGGCGCCGCCGCCCCCGGCTTCAGCACCGGCGAGGCGATGGCCGAAATGGAGCAACTCGCCGCCCGGCTGCCGCCCGGCTTCGGCTTTGAATGGACCGGCCTCTCACGCGAGGAAAAACTGGCCGGCAACCAGGCCGCGCCGCTGTACGGCTTTGCCATTCTGGCGGTGGTGCTGGCGCTGGCGGCGCTGTATGAAAGCTGGTCAATCCCGCTGGCGGTGATTCTGGTGGTGCCGCTGGGCGTGCTCGGCGTGCTGCTGGCGGTGACCGGGCGCGGAATGTTGAACGACGTGTATTTCCAGGTCGGCCTGATCACCATCATCGGCCTGTCGGCCAAGAACGCGATCCTGATTATCGAGTTCGCCAAGGACCTGAACGCCCAAGGCAAAAGCGCGCTGGAAGCGGCGTTGGCGGCGGCGCACCTGCGCTTTCGGCCCATCATCATGACCTCGCTGGCCTTCACCTTGGGCGTACTGCCGTTGGCGATTGCCAGCGGAGCGGGTTCAGCCAGCCAGCGCGCCATCGGCACCGGCGTGATGGGCGGCATTCTGGTCGGCACCACGCTGGCGGTGTTTTTCGTGCCGATCTTCTACGTGCTGGTGCGCCGCGTGTTCAAACCTGGCCGGCGCGAACTGGAGCGCTCGCAGTTGCACGCTGAGCACGCCGGCATTACCGCCGCCGCCGACGACGCCTATGTGAGCGTGGCCGAAGAAGGGCTGAGCGATGAAGAACGCCGCGCGCTGCACGAGGGGGCCGAGCCGCCTTTGGCGTCCGGTCACGGGGCGGCGCGCTTTGGCGCGTCGGGCTATCAGGTCACGCAGCCTTACCTATCCGGTTTGGGGGCAACACCGCCTTACGTACCTGGTCAGGCCGCGGCCCCATCGGGTGAGGGCGACGAGCCGCCCCCACCGCCCGCAAACCCATTCGGGACGAAATCATGAACGTGAATCCGCCCACATTCCGGCTACCGCGCTGCTGGACGGCTCTGGCCGCCGGCTTGCTGGTGGCCGGCTGCTCCCTCACTCCGGACTACGAGCGCCCCGACGCGCCGGTGTCCGCGCAGTGGCCCACGGAATCGCTGTCGCCCGCCGAGGCCGAGGCGCCGGCATCGGCTGCGTCCGCCGCCGCTACCGCTACCGCTGACACCACCGGCGCCGCTGTGCCCACGACAGCCGCCGCCGACCTGCCCTGGCAGGACTTTTTCACCGAACCGGCGCTGCGCCAGATCATCGACTTGACGTTGACCAACAACCGCGACCTGCGCGTGGCCATTGCCAACATCGAGCAGGCGCGCGCGCAATACCAGATCCAGCGCGCCGATCTGTTTCCGGCCTTGGGGCTGAACGTAAACCAATCGCGCAGCGCGCCCAACCCCTCCCAGGCGCTGGGCGCGGGCGGCAGCGTGGCATCGAGCGCGAACTGGAGCGTCGGCATCTCGTCGTGGGAGTTGGATCTGTTTGGTCGCATCCGCGCGCTCAAGGACGCGGCGCTGGCGCAATACCTGGCCACCGAAGAAGCGCGCAAATCGGTGCAGATGAGCCTGATCGCAGGCATTGCCGATGCCTGGCTGCAACTGAAAACCGATACCGAGTTGCTGGCGCTGGCGCAGCGCACCCTGGCCACGCGCGAGCAGTCGCTGCAACTGACGCAACTGCGCTTTGACCACGGCGCGGTCTCGGCGCTCGATCTGCACGATGCCCAGTCGTTGGCCGCCACCGCGCGCGCCGCGCAGGCGCAGCAGCAGCGGCTGCGCGCGCAGGACATCAACGCGCTGGTCTTACTGGCCGGCGTGCCGGCTGAAAGCCTGCCGATACCGCCGATACCACCGGTGGCGCTGCCGCAAGCGCCGGCCGACAACACCCAATTGGCCACCGCGCCGGATTCCACCGCGCCGCTGCCGGCGTTCGCCGACGTGCCGGCCGGTTTGCCCTCCGACTTGCTGCTGCGCCGCCCCGACATCCGCGCCGCCGAGCAGCAACTGATCGCCGCCAACGCCAACATCGGCGCCGCGCGCGCGGCGTTCTTCCCGCGCATCACGCTCACCGGCGGCCTGGGGCGGGCCAGCGACACGCTGGACAACCTGTTCGGCGGCGGCGGCTCCACGGCGCGGGCCTGGAGTTTCATGCCCAGCCTGACGCTGCCGATCTTTGATTTTGGCCGCAACACAGGCAACTTGCAAGCCGCCAAAGCCGCGCGCGAGGCCGCCGTGGCACAGTACGAAAAAGCCATCCAAACCGCCTTCCGCGAAGCCGCCGACGCCTTGGCTGGCCGCGCCACCTATGCCGAGCAACTCGCCGCGCTGGAGGCGCAAGCCAAGGCAGAACGCGAACGCTATCGCCTGTCCGATCTGAGCTATCGCAACGGCGCGGCCAGCTACCTCAACCTGCTGGACGCGCAGCGCGCGCTTTTCGCCACCGAGCAAGCAGTGGCGCAGGTGCGCTTGGCGCAGCGCGTCAACGAAGTCGCGTTCTACAAGGCTCTGGGTGGCGGCTGGACTGAGCCTGAGCCGCAAAAAACGTCGCCGTCCTCAACCGCCGCGCCCTGAGAACGTGTTCACGATCCCGGCGCGGGCGTGCGGGCGCGGGCTTGGGAGGTCTGCGGCGTTGCAATCCTTGCCAATGACACGGGCCATTGGCTGCGGATTGCGCCTTGCAGCCCATCCC
>JAITMV010000023.1 GCA_031277295.1 Burkholderiaceae bacterium
GCTACGCACCCGATGATCAGGCCGCCAAAACTTGGAGCTTTTGGCGCGCTGGCGGCGTTGCTCGTCCTTGCAGGCATTAGCCTGCGGCGTCCTCGCGCCTTGCCAGCCCACCCGATGACGACCTGCTCGGGCGCGTCCAACTGCGGTTTCTAGGTTCAATCGGCGCAAGTGTCAGTTTGTGCGACAGGAGTATCGGCATGTGGGTGGTCCAAAGTAGCGGGCAGCCGGCGCCCGGTGAGCGCTGGCGTCGAGGCGCGCCATGAGTTCGCCGCTGGCCATCGGCGCGGTCAGCGCGGTGCTGCGCGACTTGCTTGACAACGGCATGATCGACGCCAGCGCCGCGGTCGGCAGCGCCGTCAAGGTGACGGCCGTCGCGCCCGACACCATCAACTTGGAAAGCGCCGAAGAGCCGCCACGGTTGAACCTGTTTTTGCATCAAGTCACGGCCAACGCCGGCTGGCGCAATGCGGGCCTGCCCTCGCGCAGCGCGGCGGGTGGCGAGCGGCTCACTAACGCGCCGCTGGCGCTCGATTTGCATTACCTGATCACCGCCTATGGGCGCGCCAACTATGAGGCCGAGATCTTGCTCGGCTATGCGATGCATTTGCTGCATCAGCGGCCGGTGCTCGACCGCGCCGCGATCCGCGCCTGCCTGAACAACCCGCTCGACGCCAACTTGCTGCCGCCGGCGTTCCAGGCCCTGAGCGGCTCGGATTTGGCCGATCAGGTCGAACTCATCAAAGTCAGTCCGGCGGCGATGGGCAACGACGAAATGTCCAGGCTCTGGACGGCGATCCAGACCCACTACCGGCCCTCGGCCGCCTACCAGGTGTCGGTGGTGCTGATCGAAGGCGCCCAACCGGCCCGCGCGCCGCTGCCGGTGTTGTCGCGCGGCGCGGTGGATGCCGCCAGCAAGCGCGAGCGCGGGGTCAGCGTCCAGCCCGATTTGCTGCCGCCGCTGCCGACGCTGTTGGAGCTGAAGTCGCCGGTGCAGGGCAATCCCGCTTTGCGCTTGGGCGAGACCTTCAGCGTCAGCGGCGTGCGTTTAAGCGGCAGTGGACATCGCCTGCGCTTGACGCACCGCCTGGCGCCGCAGCCGATTGAGCTGCCGATACCGGCGCAGGACGTTAGCGACACGCAACTGCGCGTCACCTTGCCCAACGACGCGGCGGCGCAGAGCACCTTTGCCGCCGGCCAGTGGGCGCTGACGGCGCTGTTTACGCCGGAGGGCGAATCCTGGCCGCGCGAGACCAACGCCGTGCCGTTGCTGCTGGCTCCGGTGGCGGTGCTGGCGGGTGACGCGGCGCTGGGGCTGCCGGCGGTACAGCTCGCGCGCGGTGGCGTGCCGTCGCTGGTGACGGTGACGATCCACGCGCGCCCACGGGTGCGCCTGGCCCAAACCGCGACGCTGATGCTCGATACCGCCCAGGCGACGGCAAAACCACGCGCCACCGATGCCGATCCGCTGGTGTTCGAGTTTCCCGGCACGCTCACGCCCGGCCAGTACTGGCTGCGCCTGCGGGTGGACGGCGCCGACAGTCTGCTGATCGACCGCAGCGGCGAGCCGCCGGTATTTGACGTTTCTCAACGGGTCACGGTGCCGTGAACCTGAACGACATCGCCGAATGGTCAGAGCGCAATCGGCGCTGGTTGTTGACGCGGCTGGCGTATTGGCGTGAATGTATCGAGGCGATGGTCGCCGAAGCCGCCGCCGTGCCTGGCTCGCCCCCAGATGAACCTGCCGTGGATGGCTTCAAGCCCGCCGCGCTGCGCCTGGCGGCGATGTTTGGCCTATCGACGTTCGAGACCGAATTGCTGGTGCTCAGCGCTGGCGTGGAAGTCGATGCCCTGCTGCGCGAAGCGGTCGCGCGGGCACAGGGCTTGGCGGCTGGCCGCCCGGTGCAGCTTGATTTTTCGCTGGCGCTAAAGCTGCTGCCGCAGGCGCACTGGGACGCCATATCGCCGCTGGCGCCGCTGCGCGCCTGGTCGTTGGTCGAGTGCGACGCCTCGCTGGGCTTGGCGCAGGCGGCGCTGCGCATCGACGAGCGCATCCTGCACGCCATCACCGGCGTGGCGGCGTTCGAGCAGCGCCTGGTCGGCATCGCGCGCTTGGCCGATCCGGCCCCAGACAGCGCCGATTCGCCAGCGGCGGCGGCCATCGCGCGGGCGGTGGTTGAACAACCCAGCGCACTGGTGGTGCTGGCCGACGCGCGGCTCGATGCCGAGCGCCGGCGCGGCGCGCGCGCGCTGGCTGGCGCCGCGCTACGGCGCGCCCGGCTGGGCGCGCTGTGGGTCGATGCCGCCGCGCTGAATGGCGACGCGCGCGAGTTGGCCGAAATCGCGCGACGGCTCGAGCGCGAGGCGCTGCTGGCGCAGGCCGGCGTGGTGCTGTCGCTGAGCGAGGAGGCGGCGCACACGGGCGCGGCGCTGCGGCTGCTGGCGCTGCTCAGCGGCCCAGCCATCGTGCTGGGCGCGCCCAGTCCGCTGCAACTGGCCGACATTCGCCGCCCGGTACTGCGCTTTGCGGTGCCGCGCGTTCAGACCGCGCCGCGCGCCGATTTGCCGCCGCGGGTACGCGCCGCCGCGCAGCGCGCGTTGCAGCAGTTTCGCGTCGAGCCGGCGCTGCTCGAACAGGCGTTGCAGTCGGTGCCCGATGGCGACGATGCCGCCGCCACCGAGGGCGCGCTGTGGCAGGCGTTGCGCGAAGCGGCGCGCGGCGGGCTGGATGCGTTGGCTCAGCGCATCGACAGCCGCACCACCTTTGACGACCTGGTGGTGCCGCCCTTCGTGGCCGCGCAACTGCGCGAGATCACCGCCCAGTTGCGTCACCGGCAAACGGTTTATCACGACTGGGGGCTGGGCCAAGGCCAAACGCGCGGCTTGGGGCTAGCGGTGCTGTTCGCTGGTGAATCGGGCACCGGCAAAACCACCGCCGCCGAGGCCATCGCCAACGCCGCGGGGCTGGATCTGTACCGCATCGACTTGTCGAGCGTGGTCAGCAAATACATCGGCGAGACCGAAAAGAATCTGGCGCGCCTGTTTGACGCCGCCGAAGCCAGCGGCGCCATCTTGCTGTTCGACGAGGCCGATGCGCTGTTCGGCAAACGCAGCGATGTCAAGGACAGCCACGACCGCTATGCCAACATCGAGGTTGCCTACCTGCTGCAACGCATCGAGTCGTACCGCGGCCTGGCGATCCTGACCACCAACATGAAGGGCGCGCTGGACCGCGCCTTCTTGCGGCGGCTGCGCTTCATCGTGCAGTTTCCGTTTCCGGACGCGGCGGCGCGCGAGCAGATATGGCAACGGCAGTTCGCGCAAGGCGCGCCGCTCGGCCAGGTCGATTTCGCCGCGCTGGCGCGCTTGCAACTCACCGGCGGCAGCATCCGCTCGGTGGCGCTGCATGCGGCGTTCCGCGCCGCCGATGCCGAGCGCAAGATCGACCAGCAACTGCTGATCGAAGCGGCGCAGGTCGAACATGCCAAGCTTGAGCGGACGATGAATGGGAGTTTGCGAGGAGGTTTGCAATGGCCATGAATATGACACGTCAATCGATCACGCGCGCGCCGGCAGCGCCTTTTGCCGGACGGCCGCTGAGACTACAGCGCAAGTGCGCCTGCGGCGCGTCAACGCCAAAAGGCCAGATGTGCGAGGAGTGCAAAAACAAGACGCTGCAAACCAAGCTCGCCATCGGTTCCGTTGACGATCCACTGGAGCGCGAAGCCGACCGGGTGGCCGATCAGGTGATGGCGTCGTCGGCACCCACTGCCTCAGCGGGTGGTGATGGCGCGGCTTCGCTGCAAGCGGCGCCGCCGAGCGTGGAGCGCACGCTTGCCAGCGGCGGGCGGCCGCTTGAGCGAGCGTTGCGCCACGATATGGAGCGGCGTTTGGGTCACGACTTTTCAAATGTACGGGTGCACAACGATAGTCTTGCCGCGGAGTCAGCACGCCATGTGAATGCCCATGCATACACGGTCGGGCCGCATATTGTCTTCGCGGCGGGTCAGTACTCGCCCGGAACGCGAACTGGACAGCGCTTATTGGCGCACGAACTGGCGCACTCGGTGCAACAGTCCCTGAACACATCGAGGGGTTTGCAGCGACAGGCGGCGGCGCCGGTTGCCGTCACGTGCGCTACCGGAGCGCCCGAGGCCCGCAAGACAGGCTGCATTCAACCCGTCGCCATCGCCGACGACGACGGCAAGGCCCCAACCACGCCTACCTCAACCGCGACCGCCGTCTCCGTCTGGGGCAAATGTTGTGAGACGCTTCTTGTCAATAGTCTCAAGACCGTCGACAAGACCGCCTTCAAGACGTTGGAAGAATCCCCATCCGACACCCCCTCTGCCCAGGAGACGGAATTGTTTAATGCCGCTGGATCCAGTGCTTGCATTCAGGTTTTCCAGCCCGCAATGCTCAAACAGGGTGGGACCACTAGTAAAGACGTCTCAGGCGGTGGTGGTACCTATGACGCTGGTACCGCGAATCCAAAGATCGTTCTCGTCGAAGGCGCGGTGCCGGAAGTGCTCGCCCACGAGGTCGGCCACGCGCTCGGCTACCTGAAGCACGACGCGACTGCGACCGTCATGAAGCCAACCGGTCACTACAACGTCGCTAATCCAACTGCCGTCTCGGTTGATATCTGCGCCACAACCCGGACTGGAGCAGCCCTCACGGCAACCGATCCCAAAGCCAATTGCTGCGAGACAATTCCATAATAATTTCTATGTCATAAATAAGCCCAGCGTAGCCATTTCAGGCGTTTGCGGGGATTTCGATAGTGACGCGACAAGGTTCACTCCGCTATTTCGCCCCCACGCCATGAACATGCAGGCACAGCGATTGATCACCCGCCCGTCATCGGCGCCCCTTGCCGGACGGCCACTCAGACTTCAGCGCAAATGCGCCTGCGGCGCTTCGACGCCGAAAGGCGAAATGTGCGACGAGTGCAAGGGCAAGGCGCTGCAAACCAAGCTGGCCATCGGTTCGGTTAACGATCCGCTGGAGCGCGAGGCGGATCGGGTGGCCGACCAGGTGATGGCGTCGTCGGCGCCCGCTGCCTTGGGCGGTGGCGCCGAGCGTGGAGCGCACCCCGCCATTTGCCGTTATTAATAAGGCTGAAATGCCCACCATCCACCTGCACATCCGCCGCCTCGTCGTTGACGCCCCGCTGCGTCACGAGGCCGCGCAGTGGGGCGCGGCGATTGAGCGCGCGTTGCAAGCGCAAGAAACGCCGGGAGCACAGCCAGGGGGCGCCACGGTGGATGTGCCGGCAGCGATCGCGCAGCAGGTGGCGCGGCGCATCCCGGTACCGGTACCGGCAGGCCGGTCAAAACCCGCGCGGCGCTGACACCGCATAGGCGCTAACCTGAAGCTTCCTCCCTTGGGAGTGCAGGGGTGGAGGTTTACAGCCTCGAGAGTACGCACTCGGCACATGTTTGATGCTCCGCTGGCCCCCATCCCTGCCTTCCCCCACAGGGGGAGAAAAGCCACCCGCTGCCTCGCACCGCCTCAACGCGGGAGCAGACCTTTGGGGCGTTGCATGCAACGCTTCAACCCTGGTACCGGCGGGTTGGTCACGCCCAAGATCTAGACCCCTGGATCTACCCGCCCGCTGATCTTCGATTAGCCGTCTGATCCATTTCGCAAAACGGATTCGTGTGCAATTATTTGCGTCGAAATCGGGTCGCGCGCTGTTGGTGTGCCGGCTCGGCGAAATGACATCAACGGAGACAAATCCATGCCGTCTGCACTCACGTATCCCGGTGTTTACGTCGAAGAATTGCCCAGCGGCGTGCGCACCGTCACCGGTGTTGCCACGTCGATTGCCTTGTTCATCGGCTGGGCGACGCGCGGTCCGGTTGACAAGGCGGTGCGCATCACCAGCTTCGCTGATTTTGAGCGCGCCTATGGCGGTCTGGATGCGCGTTCTCCGCTGGGTTACGCCGTCAGGCATTTTTACGATAACGGCGGCGCCGACGCCTACGTCGTGCGGCTGGCCAAAGACGCCGTTTCTGCCACCGGGGCCAAAGGCGATCTGAACATCACCGCCACCTCGCCAGGTCAGTGGGGAAATGGGTACAAGATCAGTACGGCGCTTCGCCCCAGCCCTGACGATGATCGCTTCAGGCTCGACGTGCTCGACGCCAACAATGGCGATGCGGTGGTCGAGAGCTTCTCGAATCTGTCGATGGATCCGAGCGATCCGCAGCAGCGTTTTGTCGAGAGCGTCATCAATGGCCGTTCGAGCTTGATTACGGTCAGCGTCGCCAGCGCCAGTTTGGTCGCGCCGGCAAACACCCCTGCCGTCAGCCTGTCCGGCGGTGATGACGGCGCGCTGCTCAAGCCTAACGATGCTGATTTCAACAGCGCGCTGCTGGCGAGCAGTTTGTTCGGCCTCGGCTCGATCACCGACCGCATAGACCTTTTCAATCTGGTGTGCGTGCCGGGAGAAACCGACCCGGCGACCCTTGCCATTTTGCAAAAGCATTGCAAGGACCAGCGCGCCTTTTTGATCGTCGATGCCGATCCGGCCCAGTCGGTGGCCGACTACAACGCGGGCGCGCCCAGTGCGATCACCGGCGATTCGGCGCCGAACTCGGCGATGTTCTTTCCCTGGGTCAAAGCGCCAGACCCCTTGCAAGCGGGCGCGCTGAGGGATTTTCCGCCGTGCGGCTTCGTCGCTGGCGTGTTTGCGCGTACCGACGCCACGCGCGGGGTGTGGAAGGCGCCAGCCGGCAGCGCCGCCTCGATCAACGGCGCCACCGGCTTGGCGGTGACGATGAGCGACGCCGAGAACGGCCAACTCAATCCGCTGGCGATCAACTGCCTGCGCACGCTGCCGGTGTATGGCAACGTGGTGTGGGGTTCGCGCACGCTGCACGGGCAAACCGACCGCGGCTCGGAGTGGAAGGACATCCCCGTGCGGCGCACCGCGCTGTTTATCGAGGAGAGCCTGTATCGCGGCACCCAATGGGTGGTGTTCGAGCCGAACGACGAGCCGCTGTGGGCACAGATACGGCTGAACATCGGCGCCTTCATGCACGGGCTGTTTCGCCAGGGCGCTTTCCAGGGCAGCACGCCCAAGCAAGCCTACTTCGTCAAGTGCGACAGCGAGACCACCACCCAGGCCGACATCAACCTCGGCATCGTCAACATTCTGGTCGGTTTCGCGCCGCTCAAGCCGGCCGAGTTCGTGGTGCTCAAGCTCCAGCAGATTGCTGGCGACATTCCAACCTGAGGCGCTGAAAGGATAACCACATGGCTCAGTTTTCCGTCAACCCCCAGCGCTTCGATCCCTACAAGAACTTCAAGTTCAGGCTCAAGTGGGACGGTCGCTACGTCGCTGGCATCAGCAAGGTGTCGGCGCTCAAGCGCAGCACCGAGGTGGTGGAACACCGCGAGGGCGGCGATCCGTCCACCGGGCGCAAATCGCCCGGTCGCAACAAGTTCGAGGCCATCACGCTGGAGCGCGGCGTGACGCATGACCTGGAGTTCGAGCGCTGGGCCAACAAGGTGTGGAACTTCACCGCCGGACTGGGCGCCGAGGTGTCGCTGCAAGACTTCCGCAAGGATTTGATTCTTGAGGTCTACAACGAAGCGGGGCAACTGGCGATTGCGTACAAGATTTATCGCTGCTGGGTTTCGGAATACCAGGCGCTGCCTGATCTGGATGCCAATGCCAATGCGATTGCGATCCAAACCATCAAGCTCGAAAACGAGGGCTGGGAGCGCGATACGGCAGTGACGGAACCGGCAGAACCGACTTACACCGAACCTGCTTAAGGCGCACATGAGCGAAGTGCTCGAACTTTGGGAGCGCGCCTGCGTCACGCCTCCGGCGTGGCGTGACGATGCGTTGCTGGGCGAGGCGGCGCCGGCATCGCTGTCGGCGCGCAATGCCGCGCTGCTGACGTTGCGCGCGCGCCTGTTCGGTGCGGTGCAGCGGCTGCGCGCAAGCTGCCCGCAATGCGCTACGGCGCTGGAGTTCGAGATCGATTGCGCTGCGCTGGCGCGCGCACTTGGGCCGGCCAGCGATGCGGCCCAGACGCACGAGTTGCGCGCCGAGGGCTATCACATGGTCTATCGGGCGCCGGATATTGGCGACTGGCGCGCGGCGGCGGAATCGGCGGATTTCGCGTCGGCGCTGATGGGCCGCTGCATCGTGCGCTGCGAGCATGACGGCGCGGCGTGCGAGCCTGAGTCGTTGCCCGACGCGGTGGCCGATGCGCTGTCGAACGCGCTCGACGCGCTTGAACCAGGGGCCAGCGTCGATTTCGACCTGCGCTGCCCGGACTGCGCGGCCCAGTGGAGCGCGCCGCTGGATTGCGGCGCCGCGCTGTTCACCGAATTGCGCGCGCGCGCCGAGGGCCTGTTGGTTGAAATCGATGCCCTGGCCCGCGCCTATGGCTGGAGCGAGGCGCAGGTACTGGCATTGAGCGCGACGCGGCGCGCCGCCTATTTGCAGTTGGTGGGGGCGGTCTGATGCGTTTTTTCCAGCGGCTGGCGCCGTCCGTGCGTGCGCAGCACGCCGTGCAGCCGGTGCTGCCGCCGCGCTTTGCGGCGCTGGGTGGCGGTGCGCTGCCGGATGGCGGTGAAATGGCGAGCGGTGCAACGGCGGCAGCGCCCGCGCCGGCGGTCGTTGCCGCGGCGCTGCCGGCCGAGCCGCGCCACCGGCCCGAGCCGATTGAGCCGCGCCAGCCGGGCACGGTCGCGCCCGACACCGTGGCGCTGCCGCCGGTAACGCCGCCGCCAGCACCGCGTAGTGCAGCGCGCCATCAGCGCGCGCGCGTGGACGCGGCCAGGCGGCAGGCGGACGATCAGCCGCGCAACGTAACCGCGCCAAACGGCAGCGCCGACGTTGGCAATCTGGCGCCGCATGCGCCCGAACCGCGGGACCCAGGCGGCGCGGGATTTGTTTTCTCTCACCTTGAGGCCGGGCAGACAGTGGCCGTCGCTGCCGCAGTGACCGCCGTTGCGCCCGCTTCGGTGGACGTTTCAGTGCCAGCCGCCGAGCGGCCGAGCGCCGCGACGCGGGCGGCCTTTCGCGCCTTTGCCGTGACGCGGGCGCAATCGGCATTCGAGACGGCGGGCGCCGCCGTGCCGACGCTTGACCCAACCGCGCCGCTGCGGTCGCAGCCGAGTCAGGCCAGCTGGCCATTTACGCCACAGCGCCCTTTGAGTGCCATCGCGATGGCGCAACGCCTTCCGCCGATGCAGCCCGAGGCCACGGTGGTGCACGTGACGGTTGACCGGATCGACGTGCGCGCCCCCGCGCCAGCGGCGGCCCCGCGCGCCGCCGTCAAGCCGCGCGCCAAGCCGACGGTCTCGCTGTCCGACTACCTGCACCGCGGCAGGCTCTGAGTTGACGGCCATGACCGGTTTCACCTCTTCGCCCAAACTCGTCAAAGGCGGCCTGGTGGTTCTGGCGCCCGGCGGCGGCCCGGTGCGGCGCACCATCGCGCTGCAATACAACCCCGATACGCTGACGCGCAGCTATCAGGTACAGGGCATCGGCGGCGATAGCGGCGGCGAGCGCGCACAGCCGTTTCGGCTCAAGGGGCCGGCGATTGAAAGCATCAAGCTCGAAGCCGAGATCGACGCCACCGATCAGCTCGAATTTCCAGCCAGCAACGCCAACGCGGTTGCGTATGGCATCGCGCCGCAACTGGCGACGCTCGAGGCGCTGGTCAATCCCAGTGTCGATGAACTGCTGGGCGTGGCTTCGCAAAGCGCGGGCGGCACGCTGGAAATCATTCCGCCCGAGGCGCCGCTGGTGCTGTTCACCTGGAGCAAGAGCCGCGTGGTGCCGGTGCGCGTGACCGATCTGTCGATCACCGAAGAGGCGTTTGATGCGGCGCTCAACCCGATTCGCGCCAAGGTATCGCTCGGCCTGCGCGTGATGAGCACCGACGACCTCGGCTTTACGCACAAGGGCGGCTCGATGTTCATCAGCCACCTGCGCGCGCGCGAGGCGCTGGCGGGCAAAACCGGCGGCGCGACGCTGGGCTCGCTAGGTATTGAACCTAGAAACGGCAGTTGACCGCTTGTTACCTTCAGGAAACCCGCATGAACATTGGCTTTTGTGGCTTCGATGACTGTCACCACTTGGGTGAGTGCGCTACGCACCCGATCAGGCCGCCCTCGGGCGCGCTGGCGGCGTTGCTCGTCCTTGCAGGCATTAGCCTGCGGCGTCCTCTCGCCTTGCCAGCCCACCCGATGACAGCCTGCTCGGGCGCGTTCAACTACCGTTTCTAGGTTGAAAGCCTGCCATGACCACCGATCCGGTTCAGTTGCTGATCGACGCGGGCGCGATTCCATCGAATCCGTTCGCCCCCGACAGCCGCTATGCCGGCGTCGCGCTGGGGCGCTATGTGCGCCACGCGGGCGATCCCGGCGTGGCCTATGTGCGGCGCCGTTTCATCCCGCAGCAGCGCGACATCGCCGTCGCGGCGCAAACTATCGTCGCCGCCGGTGCGCGGCCCGACCTGCTGGCGGCGCAGGCGTTTGGCAATCCCGAGTTGTACTGGCGCATCGCCGATGCCAATGCCGTGATCGATCCGTTCGAGCTAACCGACACGCTGGGCGCGCGCGTCGCGCTGCCGGTGGTTGTAGGGCTGTAGGCCGTGCAGCAGGCCGTCACGCTGTCGCTTTTCGTCGGCCCGGTGCCGCTGCCGGCGCCGCGGGAGGTGGTGCAGGCGCTGGCGCACGCCAAAGTTGAAATCGGGTCGGGCGAGGCGCAAAGCGGCTTCGAGTTGGCGTTCGACCTGCCGCTGCGCTCGCCGTTGCGCACGCTGTTTTTGCTCACCGGCGGCGGCAGCCTGCCGCTGATGCGGGTCGTGCTGGTGGTCACCATCAATGGCCAGGCGCAGTCGATCATCGACGGCGTGGCCACCGACGTCGAAACCCAGCCGGGCGAAGGCGGCATCGGCAAACTCATCGTCAAGGGCAAGGATTTGTCGGCACTGATGGACATCATCGAGTTGCCCGGCATTCCGTTTCCGGCCATGCCGCCTTCGGCGCGCGTGCTGCTGTGCCTGTCGAAGTACGCGGCGCTGGGGGTGATGCCGATGGTGATTCCGAGCATCATCGATGTCCCGCCGCTGCCGATGCAGCAAATTCCGCAGCAGCGCGGCAGCGACTACGCCTATATCAAGCAACTGGCGGCCGACGCCGGTTACGTGTTCTACCTCGAAGCTGGGCCGAAGCCGGGCACGTCCAAGGCGTATTGGGGGCCTGAAATTCGCCTCGGCCAGCCACAGCCGGCGCTGACCACCGGCATGGACGCGCTGACCAATGTCGAAACGCTCTCGTTCCGATTCGAGAAGGAGAAAAAGACAACGCCGGTGGTGTTCTTCCAAGAACCCATGAGCAAGGCGCCAATCGGCATACCGATTCCCGACGTCACGCCGCTCAATCCACCGCTGGGGCTGGTGCCGCCGCTGCCGCCGCAGATCAAGTTTCTCCACGATACCGCGCAACTGGACGCGCCCCAGGCGCTGATGGCGGGCATCGCCTACGCCGGGCAGCACAGCGATTCGGTCTTTGGCGACGGCCAGCTCGACGTCGCCAAGTACGGGCGCTTGCTCAAGTCGCGCGCGCTGGTCGGCGTGCGCGGCGCGGGTCTGCCCTTCGATGGCCTGTACTACGTCAAGAGCGTCACCCACGAAATCGAACGCGGCTCGTACAAGCAGAGTTTTTCGCTCGCGCGCAACGCGCTGATTTCCACCCTTCCCACGGTGCCCACATGACTACCGGTTTGTACGGCAAATTCCGCGCGACGGTCATCAACAACGTTGACCCGATGAAAATCGGCCGCATCCAGGCGATGGTGCCCGGCGTGGCCGGATTCGTGCCCAGTACCTGGGCCATGCCCTGCCTGCCGATGGCCGGCATCAACAGCGGCGTCTTCACCGTGCCGATGATCGGCGCCGGGGTGTGGATCGAGTTCGAGAACGGCGACCCCAACTATCCGATCTGGGTCGGCGGCTACTGGGGCAGCGCCGCCGAGGTGCCGATGCTGGCCAATATGGTGCCGCCCGGTGTGCCGGGCATCACGCTGCAAACGCCGCTCAAAAACGGCCTGGTGATCAGCGACGTGCCCGGCCCGAGCGGCGGCATCCTGATCCAAACCGCGACCGGCGCCATGATCTCGGTCAGCGATACCGGCATCATCATCTCCAACGGCAAGGGCGCGACGATCAACATGACCGGGCCGACGGTCGATGTCAATGCCGGCGCGTTAACGGTGGTTTAGGCCCAATGCCTGCCCCGATCCTCCATCTCGGCGCGACGGTGCTTTGCGCCCATGCCGGCCAGGCCACGCCGCTGTCGCCGTTTACGCGCGTGCTGCTGTCCGGGCAGCCGGTGGTGACGCTGAGCTCGCCTTACGCGGTGGCCGGCTGCGCCCTCACCGGCACGCCCAACCCGCCTTGCGCCACCGCGCAGTGGAGCGCTGGCGCCACCCGCGTCATGGCCGGCGGTGCGCCGGTGGCCACCTTGATGGGCCAGTCGGTGTGTACGCCGACCGGCACGCCGCTGATGCCGGTTAACGCGCAGACCAGGGTTCTGGCGACCTGAACACCATGCCTACGCTCGACTACCCCTACCGGTTCTCCCACCAAGGCCGCACCGCGACGACCACCGATGACGACCACGTCCGCGACCTGATCGAGCAAGTGCTGTTTACCGCGCCGGGCGAACGGGTGATGCGGCCCGACTTCGGCGCCGGCCTGTTGGCGCTGGTGTTCGAGCCGAACAGTGCCATGCTCGCCACCACCGCGCAGATGCTGGTGCAAAGCGCGCTGCAACTGCACCTGTCGCACCTGATCGCGGTGCACGCGGTGGAGGTCAGCAACGACGATGCGGCGCTGCGGGTCAATGTCCAGTATTCGCTGCTGCTGGAGCGCACCACCCACAGCGCGACCTTCGCGGCGCCGGGGAGCGCGCCATGAAGTTTCAGTGTTGCGACCCGCGCCGGCTCAATGTCCTGCGCCGCGGCGTGCAAGCCCACGCCCTAAAGGCC
>JAITMV010000067.1 GCA_031277295.1 Burkholderiaceae bacterium
CTCTGAACAAATCTGTCGCGGCTGGCGCATCCCGCATTCGGGCGGTCTGCTTCGTTGCAAATGCTCGCAATACCACGAGGTATTGCTGCGCTTTGCGCCTCGCATCCCATCCCGAATCCGGGCGCGCCCGCTCGCGTAGATTTGTTCAGAGGTTCCCAAGGTCTCATTCGAATCCTTGTGCATTCTGCAAAATTCTCTGGGTAAGCACGCTGTCTGGCCGATGGCCACATTGCGCAGCGGCATGTGTCATACCTGAGCGAAGTCAATACCAATGCAGCGCGAGGCTTAGCGCGGGGATGATCGAGCTGCACGATAAAGACCGGCGCCGCCAAGTGACGCTATTTCCGATTGGCGGCATCTCTGCCGATGCGGTAGACGCGATCAAAGCAACCGAACCAAACGCGGCGGCATCGCCTCGCCAAGCCAGCGCCTAGAGCGCCGCGCTATCGTCCGAGCCGCCCCACGTCGGTCAGCGTCGGTACGGTTTTTGCTGAAGATAACAAGCGCTCAATTGCCGTTTCCAGATTAAAAATCAGCTTCATCATGAAATATTCCGACAATTCTGTAAATGCATGTGCCCGCTTGACGCCCCATTCGCCCTCCACGCGAACGTGCGGTCATATAATTTCGAATTATTAATTTACAAACTTGCTACACTTTCCCGATCAACCAGATGAGTGACTGATGGCAGCCTATTCACAAGACCTACGTGATCGCGTGCTCAACGCTTTGGGACGCGGTGATCGGCCCACGGACATAGCACTGCGCTTTGAAGTCAGCCGCGTGTGGGTGTACGAGGTCAAGAACCGGTTCGAAAGAGAGGGAAGCCGCACAGCTCAAACGGCAGGGGGCTGTCGGCAATCGCGCATCGCGCACCTGGAATCAACGCTACGCTCGTGGATTCTGGAGCAAGCCGATCTGAGCTTGGCCGAAATGTGCGAGCGCCTGGCCGGGCAAGGCATACAGATCAAAACCTCGGCGCTATGGCACCAGTTGAACAAGTGGGGTCTGAGCTTTAAAAAAAATGCTGTGCGCCAGCGCGCAAGAGCGCGAAAGCGTGAAGCTGGCCCGAATTTTTCATCGCAATCACGCTGACATGTCCAGGCTAGAGTCATCATGAGCGGCAGAGGTCATACACACCGCTGAGACTGCTGGCGCCTCGACTGGCTAAACCGCCATCACACCCAGTTGAAAAGCGCCCTGCCAAGCCCGAGGCGCCGCCGCGCAAGGACTACCCAGACAACGCTTCAAAGCACTTGGCATGAGCTCGAGCGATCTGCTTGATAGCCGTCAAGCCAGGCCATGCCGCAGCCTCAAAACGTAAGCCAATAAATGGAAAATCATACAAAAATAAGTATGCTGAAAGTTGATCGCAAAAGTCAAAATTTATTTGGGCAATCACAAAAACTATGATAGAGTTTGCACAGCGCATCGGCACACACACAACACGCTGATGCCAGCCTCAGGCACGCAAGGAGATGGGAACGGGAATTGCGGCCAACTGACGTAGCTTGGTAAAAATATTGGAACAGGCGACATTACGATGACAACTTCTTTAAACATGAAGCAGCGGGCTGCTGCGCGTGGCAAGAGTGGGCAGAAGTTCATTGCCCGCAACCGGGCGCCCCGCGTACAGATTGAATACGACGTTGAAATCTACGGTTCGGAAAAGAAAGTACAACTTCCTTTTGTGATGGGCGTCATGGCTGACCTCTCGGGCAAGCCGGCTGAGGATCTGCCGCCTATCGCCGACCGTAAGTTTCTGGACATTGATGTGGACAATTTTGATAGCCGCATGAAGTCCATTAAACCGCGTGTTTCATTCCAAGTTCCCAACATGCTGACAGGCGATGGCAAGCTGGCTATCGACTTAACCTTCGAGAGCATGGACGACTTTTCTCCAGACGCCGTGGCCCGAAAGGTAGACGCGCTGAAAAAACTGCTGGATGCGCGCACCGAACTGCACAACCTGCTTTCCTATATGGATGGGAAAGCCGGAGCGGAAGACTTCATTGGGAAAGTGCTCAATGATCCCGTTCTAATGAAGGCGCTCACTTCGGCACCCAAGGAAACCAAAGCCAGCGGTTAATCAAGCGACCGATTTTTTGGCAACCTCAGGGTTATTTTCTTTTCTCATTGATCGTGCATAACTATGGCTACTGACACCAGATCAAATACCAGTTTGGATTCGCAAGTCTTAGTAGATACGCAAGTCTTGGAACGGGGCGACTTTTCAGCACTGTTAAGCAAGCAATTTAAACCCAAGACCGATCAGGCGCGAGAAGCGGTTGCCGCTGCTGTTCGCACACTGGCCGAACAAGCGCTTGTCAATACCAATGTCATATCCAATGATGCTTATCACACAGTAGAAGCATTGATTGCCGAATTGGATAGAAAGCTCTCCGAGCAAATCAACCTCATCATCCACCACAGCGATTTCCAAAAGCTGGAAGGAACTTGGCGGGGTCTTGCTCATCTGGTCTACAACACTGAAACGGACGAAACACTCAAAATCAGGTTCCTGAATATCAACAAAAAGGAACTTGGCCGCACCTTGCAACGATTCAAAGGAATCTTGTGGGATCAAAGCCCGATTTTCAAGCAAATCTATGAATCCGAATACGGTCAGTTTGGCGGAGAGCCTTTTGGCTGCATGGTAGGCGATTATTATTTCGATCACAACCCTCAAGATGTGGCGCTTCTGAGCGAGATGATGAAGGTTTCAGCATCGGCTCACTGCCCGTTTATTGCAGGCGCCAACTCCAGTTTGATGCAGATGGATTCATGGCAGGAACTGGCTAATCCTCGTGATTTAACCAAAATATTTACCAACACCGAGTACATCAAATGGCGCAGTCTGCGTGATTCGGATGATTCCCGCTATATCGGTCTGGCCATGCCAAGGTTTCTTGCCCGCCTGCCCTACAGCACAAAAGAAAATCCGGTGGATGGCTTCGACTTTGAAGAGGATGTTTCCGGTAACGACCATAGCCGCTACTGCTGGTCCAACTCCGCCTTTGCGATGGCGACCAACATCAATCGCTCGTTCAAATATTATGGCTGGTGCACGTCGATCCGTGGCGTCGAATCAGGTGGCATTGTCGAAGATTTGCCAATGCACCTATTCCCCAGCGATGACGGTGGCGTTGACGTCAAGTGCCCAACGGAGATTGCCATCAGCGACCGGCGAGAGGCGGAGTTGGCCAAAAACGGACTGATGCCTCTGCTGTATAGAAAAAACAGCGATGTGGCTGCTTTTATCGGCGCCCAGTCGCTGCAAAAGCCTGCCGAATATTATGACGCGGATGCAACTGCCAATGCCAACCTGTCGGCTCGCTTGCCGTACCTGTTTGCATGCTGCCGGTTCGCGCACTATCTCAAGTGCATTGTACGCGACAAAATCGGCTCCTTCAAGGAACGCTCCGATGTTGAACGCTGGTTGAACAACTGGATCATGAAGTATGTGGATGGAGATCCGAAAAATTCCACAGAAGCGATCAAAGCTATGAAACCTCTGGCTGACGCAAATGTCGTCGTCGAAGAGGTTGAGGAAAACCCAGGGTATTACACCGCCAAGTTCTTTTTGCGCCCGCATTATCAGCTTGAGGGGCTTACGGTGTCTCTGCGGTTGGTGTCCAAGCTTCCGGCAGTCAAAGAAGCGAGGACTTGAGTGTAAGTAAAGTAGTAAGTAGTAAGGTAAGTAGTAATGCAGTATTATGTTTAATGCTTGATTCTTTTCGAGGAGAAAATAAATGGCTATTTCGCGTATCAATACACCCATCGCCCCTGTGGCGCCCACTACCACCGCTGGCGGCTTGGTTGACATCTACCTTCAGGTTCACGGTGTGTCTGGTGAGGCCACGGATATGAATCACAAGGAATGGATCAACGTCGAGTCGATCACAGGTGGTGTGGCTAATGCTGGTGCGATGGCTTATGGAGGGGGTGGCGGTTCCGGTAAGTCACAATGGCAAGACCTGACCGTTCAGTGCAAGTTTGAGAAGTCCTATCCCACGCTGATGCAAATGTGCGCTGCTGGTCAGCATATCCCGTCTGTGCGCATTTCCGCATGCAAGGCTGGTGGCACACAGCAGGAGTTCATGCACATCATCATGACGGATGTGATTATCACTTCCGTCAACATGGCTGGCGCGGTATCCACTGAGCCTATGTTTGATGTGAGCTTCAACTTTACTCAGATCGTCGTGACAGGACGCGCTCAGACCGCTACGGGCGAGATGGGTGCGTCAGTGATGGCTGGCTGGGACGTCAAGCAGAATATCAAAATCTGATTGGTTGTCCCCCGTTGGCAACAAAAGAGGGGCGCGCTTGCCCCTCTTTTTATTTCTCCTGAATTCGTGAATTGAATAGGAAAAACACATCGCCTTTCAGGTGGGGGCTTTCCTTCTTGAGGTCACGGATTCAGATTTCTTTTTCAGGATTACTGTATGGATGCCACCACTAGCTCGCCCAAATCGCTGGATGCTGAAATCGCCGCTATCCAGGAGAAAGTTCGTGCGGAACCGACGGAACCCAAGTGGCGCATGGGTTTATTCCAACGTTACTGTCAAGCCGGTCGCTGGAAAAAGGCACTGGAGCAGTTGCAGGCTTATGCCCGCTCGTCTGCCGAAGGCGAGGCTTTTGCCTATGCTTATCGGGTAGCGCTTCAACAAGAACAAATTCGCGAGCGTGTTTTCCGTGGCGAGATCGACCTGCCGTTATCTGAGGACACACCGGAATGGCTCCGCATTTTGGCATCAACCTTGAAGCCGACATCCGCGACCGGGTCATTAACGGCGAGCGACTTAAGGCAACAGGCGCTTGAAATCGCGCCAACATCATCGGGTACGCTCGATGGCAAGCCTTTCGAGTGGATTGCCGACGCGGACACGCGGCTGGGCCCGGTTTGCGAAACCATTTTCAACGGCCAATACCAATGGATTGCGTTCAGTCAGATTGAGTCGATCCGTATTACCGCGCCGAGTAATGTTTGTGATCTCGTGTGGTTATCTGCTGGCATCAAGCTCTGGAGCGCAGAGTCAATGCCTGCGTTGATTCCAGCCCGCTATCCGCTTACCGATGGGTTGATCGATGGTCATCTGCGCTCCACTTTGACAACCTGGGAAGAGCAAAGCAAGGATGTTTGGGTTGGGCGGGGTGTGCGTATCCTAGCGACTAACAAGACAGAAAAATCGTTGCTCGACGTGCGCCGAATCGACTTTAATCGACCCGTGTGAGCTGGCCATGGCTGCAACCGAACCCAATAACGAGTTCGACGTTTCATCGCGTTTGTGGGCTCGTGATCGGCTCCAGCCGACATTGTTGGATCGTCTGACCGATAAGAATCCAACCCAGCAAAAAGACACAGCCTCCGAGCTGGTGATCTCGCGGCGGCAGTTGCGTCAAATCATCATGCGCGACTTAAGCTGGCTGCTCAACGCTACCAACATGGGAGCGGAGGTCGATTTTGAGTTTCATTCCCATGCGCGCCGTTCCACCGTCAACTTCGGACTGCCCGCATTCTCGGGCAGGCGTGCGGCGGATGTCAAACTGGAAGAACTACAGTCCGAATTGCGGCAAGCCATCATTCTGTTTGAACCGCGCATCGTTGCCAATACGCTGCAAGTCGTCGGCATGACCATGGACGACGCGTGGGGCGCGGCGCACAACCTGATTGTGTTTGAAATCCGGGGACAAATCTGGTCGGTGCCCTATCCCGTTGAAATGCTGCTCAAATCCAGCCTCGATCTTGAAACCGGCGCCGTGGTCTTACAGGATCAACTTGGGGACAGTTAATGGACCCTCGACTCCTTGATTACTACAACCGCGAGCTTGCCTATCTGAGAGAGCTGGGGGCTGAGTTTGCTCGCCTGCATCCGAAGATTGCTGGTCGGCTGGGTATGAGCGGTATTGAGGTGGCCGACCCCTACGTTGAGCGGTTGCTGGAAGGCTTTGCTTTCCTCTCGGGGCGCATCCACTTGAAGATGGACGCGGAATTCCCGCGGTTTTCCCAGCGCTTGCTTGAGTTGATCTATCCCCACTACCTGCGGCCCACGCCGGCAATGGGCGTTGCCAGGTTCAACCCGAGTCTGACCGAAGGTGGCTTGACCGCGGCCTTCCGGATACCAAGGCATACCCTGCTGCGCGCTCCAATCGCTCCCGGCCAGGTAACGGCCTGCGAATTCCGAACCGCGCACGAGGTGACGCTGTTGCCACTGGATATCGTCGAGGCCAGCATCGAAGGAGCCGCCGCGCCGCTTGCCGCTGACATTCGTACCAACAAGGCCGTTCGCAGCAGCCTGCACTTGCAGTTTTGCGCCCGCAACGGCCTTGAGGTAAGCACGATTGAAGCTGAGCGCATCAGCCTTTATATCGGCGGCCCGGCCGACCGGGCTTCGCAGTTGCTGGAACTGATCGGCGGCCGCTTGATCGGCGCCCTGGTTTCCTGGCAATCTGGCGGCAAAGCGCAGCAGCGCTGGCTGGATCGATCTCTCATTACTTGCGACGGTTACGGTGAGGACGAGGCGCTGCTGCCATATGACAACAGGTCGTTCAGCGGCTATCGCATCCTGCATGAGTATTTTGCTTGCCCAGATCGATTTCGCTTTTTCTCGATCAACGGCCTGAGCAGTATTCTGGCGACCATTCCAGGTACTCAATTCAAGGTCACCTTGTTGTTTGAGCAAACGGCGACCGCACTGGAAAAAGTGATTACCAAAGAGGATTTCGTCCTTCACTGTACCCCGGTGATCAATCTGTTTCCCAAGCGGGGCAATCGTATCGACATCTCCTTGGCCAATTTTGAACATCACCTGGTCGCAAACCGGACACGCCCAATGGACTATGAGATCCATACCGTGTCGTTGATTCATGGCTATACGGTCTCAAATACCGAGCAGCAGGTGTTCCGCCCCTTGCTGGAAACCTTGGGCCGCCAGCCAGGAGACCGGCAAGAGGGATTTTTCACGACCCGGCGCGAACCGCGCAAATTGTCCGAAACCGCCAAACGATCAGGCAGCCGCTCGGGGTACGTCGGCAGTGAGGTGTTCGTGCAATTGGTCGATCAACAGGATGCACCATTCAGTCATCACTTGGAACGGATCGCGCCCGATATGTTGTGCACCAATCGGGACTTGCCATTGCTGGTTGCCACCGGCGGCGGGCATGATTTACAACTGACCATCTCCGCGCCCATCAGTGAAATTACCATTCTGGGGAGCTTGACGCCGCCTGTGCCCGCAGTGGCCGAACGTGACATTACCTGGCGCTTGATTTCACATTTGCATCTGAACTACCACACATTGACCGACCTCAGCGCCTCCGAGGGCGCCCAGACCATGCGCGATCTGCTCGGCCTGTACAGCTCGCTTGGCCGACGCGGCATTGAGGGGCAGGCCGATTCGGTGCGCTCGATGCGGCTGGCGCCCATGGTATGCAGGATGCCGCAGCAAGGCCCGATTGTGTTCGGTCGCGGCGTGGCCATAGAGACCACTGTCGACACTTCAGCGTTCGCGGGCCACAGCCCGTGGCTGTTCGGCGCCGTGCTTGAGCAGTTCATGGCGCGCCACGTCAGCATCAACTCGGCCGTCCAGTTCCGGTTATCTACTTTGCAAGGTGGCGCTTTTGCGGCTTGGCCGGTCCGGCAAGGCGCCCGCCCATCGGCCTGACACAGTCCGGCAGGAGCGTGACGTGACTCAGCGCATTCCACCCAAAGAGGAGGGCATCGACGCCGTCGTCGACGTGTTGCGCCACGTTCCCCACGCCGTTGATCTGTTCGCATTGTCGCGCTTCGTGGAGGCTAGTGCGCCGCAGTTGGCACGCTTGGGTTATTCCCAAACGCCCCGCGATGACGCGGTAAGGCTGGGGCAATATCCGTCCACTGCTTTTGCCCCAACCACCGTCCATAGCATCGAACCGCGTGGCCGTCGTGCCGCCCCCATGGTGCGCGTACTTAGTCTTGGGCTTTTTGGACCCAACGGACCGCTGCCGTTGCACATCACTGAATATGTGCGCGACCGTATTCGCAACCAGAACGATCCGACGCTGGTAGATTTCGCGGACATTTTCCATCATCGCCTGCTCAGTTTGTTTTACCGCGCATGGGCCGACGCGCAGCCGGCGGTGCAAATGGATCGTCCTGGACAAAACCGCTTTACTGTTCACGTCGGTTCACTGTCGGGACTGGGTTTTTCGTCTACCCGTCAGCGCGATTCGATAGAAGACAACGCAAGGTTGTTTTCCACCGGTCATTTCGTGCGTCTTACGCGCAACCCGGAGGGCATCCGTCAAATCCTGGCCCACTATTTCCAGATTCCAGTCCGCCTGCACGAATACATACGCAGTTGGATCGACATCCCGGCCAGCGAGCAGACCCGTCTGAGCGGAACAACGGCCAAAAATCATCTTGGTTTCGGCGCCGTGGCCGGCGTGCGCGTGCCCGACGTGCAGTCCAGGTTCCGGCTTGTGCTCGGCCCCATGCCGCTGGCCAAGTACGAAACGTTCCTGCCGGGCGGGTACAACAACGTGCGTCTAAGAGATTGGTTGCGCCAATATATCGGTTTGGAGTTCAAGTGGGACGCTGAATTGCAATTGTGCGCCGATGAGGTTCCCCGCAGTCAGTTCGGGGGACGGCAGCGCCTCGGATGGACGACTTGGCTAGGCCGTCGTGCCAGCCCCGAACCCGCACGCGACCTTCGGCTTAATCCGGAGCGTGATTGCCAGCGCTTTCCCGACAGCAAATAGCGGACGCAGCGGCGCGGGGCTACACCCCCTTGAAGAAGCTTTATTCTTGATTTCGGCGAACGGCGTTCGCCGTCTGATCCGCGACAATCGCCGGGTGAGCATCCCCCGGCAATTCGTTCAGGAGCTTTTGGCGCGCGCCGACATTGTTGAGTTGGTGGGCCGCTATGTGCAATTGAAAAAAACCGGCGCCAACTTCAGTGGCCTGTGTCCGTTCCACAGCGAAAAATCACCCTCGTTCACGGTTAGCCCATCCAAGCAGTTTTATCACTGCTTCGGCTGCGGCAAAAGCGGTGACGCAATCCGTTTTTTGATGGAGCACACCGGCACCGACTTTGCCGACGCGGTGCATGACCTCGCGCAGCAATACGGCTTGCAAGTACCCGAGGAGCAGCGCAGCCCGCTCGAACGCGAACACCAGGCACAAGAAAGCCGTAAGCGCGCCACCCTGACCGATGTGCTGGCGCGCGCCGCCGAGGCTTGGCGCAAGCAACTCAAAGCATCGCCGCATGCCATCGGCTACCTTAAACAGCGCGGTCTGTCGGGACAGGCGGTGCATGATTTCGGTCTGGGTTACGCGCCCGAGGGCTGGCATTCGCTGGCCAGCGTGTTCGCCGACTACGCTGATCCGCTGCTGGTCGACTCAGGCCTGGTCATCGTCAGCGAAGACGGCAAGGATCGTGAGCAGCGACGCTACGACCGCTTTCGCGACCGCATCATGTTTCCGATCCGCTCCGTCAAAGGCGATGTGATCGGCTTCGGCGGCCGCGTGCTGGGTGATGAAAAACCCAAGTACCTGAATTCGCCCGAAACTCCGGTGTTCCACAAGGGGCGCGAGTTGTACGGTCTGTTTGAAGCCCGCGCCGGACTGCGCGAGCATGGCTATGCACTGGTCACTGAAGGCTACATGGACGTGGTCGCGCTGGCGCAACTGGGCTTTGCCAACGCCGTCGCCACACTCGGCACCGCCTGTACGCCTGAACATGTGCAAAAGCTGTTTCGCTTCACTGACCAGGTGGTGTTCAGCTTCGACGGCGACGCTGCCGGACGGCGCGCGGCGCGTAAAGCGCTGCAAGCCGCCCTGCCCTTGGCTACCGACGTGCGTAGCATCAAGTTTCTGTTTCTGCCACCCGAGCACGACCCCGACAGCTTCATCCGCACCGAGGGCAGTGACGCCTTTGCCGACGCCGTCAAGGCCGCCGTGCCGCTGTCGCGCTTTTTACTCGATGCTGCCGGCCAGGAGTGCGATCCAACCAGCGCCGAAGGCCGGGCGCGCTTTGCCGCCAACGCTCGCGCGCTATGGCAACTGCTGCCCGTCGGCGCGCTGGCGGCACAACTGCTGGGCGAGATTGCGGCAAAGGTACAGATCGGCACGCACGAGTTGGAGCAACTCTGGGGCTTGAACCGGAGCGCGGCTGCCCACCGCGATGACGAAAAGAAATGGCCACGCCACCGGGAAGGCGCAAGCGGCGCCAAGCACACGCCACCCGCGCAGCAACGCATCGCGTCGCCGCCGGCCATCCACCCACGCACTTCACCCACCAGCCGAGCCAGCCGGGCGTTGCAAATTCTGTTGACCGATCCCGGCGCATGGGAGCGCTTGAGTGAGGCCAACCACGCCCTGCTATGCGACCTCCCCCCGCCTTACGGCCCATTGTTTACTTGGCTGGCCGGCCAGTCGCTGGATCACGGCCCACAGCCTTGGAGCGCCCTGCGCCAAGGGCTGCACGGACATGAGCACGAGGCGTTCGCCGTTGAACAAGTGATGCGCGTGCCGCCCGATATTGCCGCCGAGCCAGCGGAGTTGGAAGACATATTGCGCGGTGAACAACGCGAACATCTCAAGCGCCGCATGGATAAGGCGCTCGCCGCGGGCGACATGCCGCAGTATCAGGTATTGCTGGGCGAACTGAGCAATGTGTATTCCGATGATCGTGACCGCAGACTCCGATGATCGTGACCTCCCGTTGACGCCGGGTGCTCAGACGTAGCGTGTTTTTCGACCTGGACGCGCCGCTCGTTGTAACATATGTTTGCAAGTGGTTACAAACGAATCAGGCCGTATGGCATTAGACTTGGCTCTTACATTTTTATCAAGGAGCATGCTAGTGTCTCGAATCTTCCGTTTGATGCCGTCGCTTTTGTGTTCGATTGGACTGATGACGTTGGCCACCGGCGTGCGCGCCGACAATATTTTAGTGGTCAACGGTCTCAGCGTTTCGTCGGAACCCAACACGGTCATTGACATTACCGACAACTTACAAGCCACCTGTTTTCTTCCCACGGACACGGTGACCGTAAGCGATACGCCACCTGCCAGCCTGACGGGCTACGATCAGATATGGGATATACGTTATTCCGACGCCTCGCCGCTTAGCGTCGCCGACCAGGCGGCTTACACCGCCTTCTTGCAGTCGGGAAAGAAGATGTTCGTTA
The DNA here is from genome assembly GCA_031277295.1 of Burkholderiaceae bacterium. GTDB lineage: Bacteria > Pseudomonadota > Gammaproteobacteria > Burkholderiales > Burkholderiaceae_C > Ottowia. The sequence goes on from JAITMV010000067.1 coordinate 11,176, forward strand.
TGGGCGAACAAGACTCTTTCATGACCCGCAATACTTCGATCCTTGATTGGATCGATGATTTGGGCGGCGGCACATTGACTTTTGACGCTTCGGCGGCTTCTACGCAAACGGTCAATCCGCCCTACAACACCACTCCTAACGTGCTCACTTCGGTCACATACGACAAGCCCGGCGGTGTGACCACGCCCGGTACCGGTCAATGGATTACCAACAATGGCGCCAGCGGCTCAGCGGTGATGTGGACGACCGGAACGCTTGGCAACGCAACTGCCGGTGCGCTGGCCGCGGTGTTCGATGTCAACTTCATGCAAGCCGCCGCACCTGGAAATCCCTTGTTTTTGAAAAACCTGTGCGCTGCTGTGGCTGCCGGCGGCTATAGCATCCCCACAACAGCCTCTCCCGCGGCCGTACCGGTTGGCGGCGGATGGTGGGGGCTGCTGCTGAGCTTGGCGTTGGCCACGCTGGCTGCGTTTGGCTGGCGGCGTAAGTCGCGCGCCTGATTTTTTGCATATCCGCCGCTAGAAAAGCCCGCCTCCCCGAGGCGGGCTTTGTCGCTTTGGCACGCGCCAACGGGCAGCGCTTGAGCCTGTTCTGGGTAGCAGGCCCTGCAAAATTCGTCCCAGTGTTCCATGCCGATGGCGCGCTACCCGAGATGAAACACTGAAATGCGCCGCAAAAACATGACTACGATGAGATACTCGGGCCAGGTTGAATTTCCCCTCTTATGACCGGCCGAGAACTTACGCGCTTGATGCTGGCGCAGATATGTGTGCACAGCGCCATGACGGGCAGCCGGCTGGTATCGCCGCTGCTGGCGCTCAAGCTCGGCTATCAGCCGGCTCAGATCGGTGTGCTGTTGGCACTGTTTGCGTTGTCGCCGGTGTTTCTGGCGTTGCCGGCCGGGCGGCTGTCCGATCACCGTGGCCTGCATCTGCCGCTGGCCTTGGCCGTCGGTGCAGCCGCGTTGGGTACGGCGTTGCCGGCTATCTGGCCGGTGTTCGGCGTGCTGTGTCTGGGCAGTATGTTGACTGGCGCGGCGGCGGGTACGGCGCAGATCGCATTGCAGCGTCACGTCGGACGCACGGCCGAGAATCCGGCGCAACTCAAGACCGTGTTCAGTTGGCTGGGCATTGCGCCAGCGGGAGCCAACTTTCTGGGGCCGCTGCTGGCCGGGCTATTGATCGATCACGCCGGCGCGCAACCAGGCAGCGAAACCGGCTTTCGTTCGGCTTATGTGTTTTTGGTCGTGCTGGCGCTGACGTGCTGGTTGCTGGCGCGACGCGCACAAGCGCTGCCGCCAGTCGATGAGCCAACCGGCCCGGCCGGCTCAGTGTGGGACTTGCTGGCGCTGTCGCCGTTGCGCCGTCTGCTGTTGATTAACTGGATGCAATCGGCCGCTTGGGATGTGCATACCTTTGCGTTGCCGCTACTGGGGCACGCACGCGGGCTGAGCGCATCGGCCATCGGCGCGCTGATGGGCGCTTTCGCCGTCGCCGCCGTGCTGGTGCGCATGGCGCTGCCGCACATTGCCGAGCGGTTGGCAGAGTGGCGCGTGATTCTCGGCGCAACACTGCTGGCCGCCGTGGCGCTGGCGCTGTATCCGCTGGCGCAGGGCTTTTACACCATGGGGCTGTGCTCGGTGGTGCTGGGCGTAACCCTGGGCGCGGTACAGCCGATGATCCTGAGTCTGCTGCATCACGTCGCGCCGCCCGCGCGCCAGGGCGAGGCGATGGCTTTGCGGGTGATGACCATCAACTTGTCAAGTTTTCTGATGCCGATGGTGCTGGGCGCGGTTGGCGCGGTCATCGGTGTGGGCGGCCTGTTCTGGCTGGTGGCCGGCATTCTGGGCGCCGGCTCGCGTGCGGTACCGCCGCTGCGTCATATCGACCTCGACGCGAAACAGCAGCAGCGAGGCTGAGCAGGAAGTTATTCAACTTCGGCGATCAACTCGATTTCGACGCAGGCGCCAAGCGGAATCGACGCCACGCCAAACGCGCTGCGTGCGTGCTGGCCGCGCTCGCCGAATACCTGCGCCAGCAGTTCGGAGCAGCCGTTGGCGACCAGATGCTGCTCGGTGTAGTCGGGCGTGGAGTTGACCAGGCACATCACCTTGACGATGCGCGCCACGCGATTCAAGCCGCCCGCCGCCGCGCGTAGCGTGCCAAGCATGTCAATGGCCACCGCGCGCGCGGCCGCGGCGCCGTCGGTCGTGCCCATGTCCTGCCCTAGCTTGCCGGTCCACGGCTTGCCGTCGCGACGCGCAATATGGCCAGATAAAAACACCTGCCTACCGGTTTGTATAAACGGCACATAGGCGGCAGCAGGCGTGGCGACAGCGGGTAGTTCGATGCCAAGTTGCTTGAGTTTGTCGTCGATGTTCATGAAGATGGGGTGCTCAAGGGTTGAAAAAATTGCACTGTAACGCCGTCGCCCGCACATCAGAGCCTGTGAAAGAATCCGGCGCGTGCAGAGCAGGCCGCCAGAATGTGTCCAATCTAGGCGAAAAGCGCAGCAATACCGAGTGGTATTGCGAGCATTTGCAACGCAGCATGGCGGACAAAGACGCGATTTCATGTCAATGTTTTGGTGGAACGGAGTACTAGGTTCAAAAGATGAAGGTGATTGAAGTCCCGAAAGTCAAGGCGATGCCTCAACACTCATGCGCATTTCCAACAATGACAAGCCGTGGACTGCGGTTTCCAGCTTCAATCCGCTGGCGCTCGCGTGACTGAACCCAAAGACCACGCAGCGGGAGTGGCGCTGACAGCGGTGCTGGCGGGCTATGTGGTGGGCACAGCGCTGCAACTGCAACAGCCCACGCTGTGGAGCATGGGCGCTTATGGGGGGCTGGCCGCAGCCGCGGCGGTCGCGGTGGCACTGGCGCAACGCATACGGCAAGCCGCGCCGTTATGGTTGCTGGCCGGCGCATTGGCGGCGTTTGCCGCAGTGGGCATACGGGCGGTGACGATGCACTCGCGCGCGCTGGAGCCCGTGCTGCAAGGGCGCAGTGTGCAGGTAATGGGCATCGTCGGCGGGCTGCCGCAGCGCAGCGAAATGGGCTGGCGCTTTCTTTTTGAGGTCGAGCAAGCAGAGCTGGACGACCTGCCAGTGACGCTGCCGCCGCGTCTGCAACTGGCCTGGTATGGCCCGGTAACGACCGCTGATGAAACCGGCGCCGCCCGCCCGATGCCAGCCGGAGTGCGCGTGGGTGACCGCTGGCGATTGACTGTGCGGCTGAAGGCGCCGCACGGCAACCTCAATCCGCACGGTTTTGACAGCGAATTGTGGTTGTGGGAACAGGGTATCGGTGCGACCGGAAATGTGCGCACCGGACGCAAGGATACGCCGCCGCGCCTGCTGGCCGAGGCTGTAGCCCACCCGCTGGAACGGTTGCGCCAGCGGGTGCGTGACCGCATTCTGGATCAGGCCGCCTCCGGCAATGACGCCGAGCGCCGTCGCGTCGGCATCGTGGCGGCGCTGGTTACGGGCGACCAGAACGCGATCACGCGCGCCGACTGGGATGTGTTCCGCGCCACCGGCGTAGCGCATCTGATGAGCATTTCAGGCCTGCACATCACCATGTTCGCTTGGTTGGCAGCGGCGTTGGTGGGCGGATTGTGGCGACGCGGCGGGCGCTGGAGCGGTACGCGGCGGCTGAGTCTGTGGCTGCCTGCCCCGCATGCGGCGCTCGTCGGCGGCTTGCTGCTGGCAAGCGGTTATGCACTGTTCAGCGGCTGGGCCGTACCAGCGCAACGCACGGTGCTGATGCTGGCCACCGTGGCGCTGTTAAAGCTGGCCGGGCTGCGTTGGCCGTGGTGGATGACCTGGCTGCTGGCCTGCGCCGTGGTGCTGGCCGTCGATCCCTGGGCCATGCTGCAAGCCGGGTTCTGGTTGAGCTTTGTCGCCGTCGGGGTGCTGTTCGCCACCGATCCGGGCGTTGCCGTTCATGACTTCAAAGCGCGGCTGTACCGGCTGCTGCACGAGCAGATGGTGGTCACGCTGGCGCTTACGCCCTTGTCGCTGCTGCTGTTCGGCCAAGCCTCGGTGATCGGTCTGTTTGCCAACCTGCTGGCGATTCCGTGGGTCACGCTGGTGATCACGCCGCTGGCGCTGCTGGGCGTGCTGTGGCCCACGCTGTGGACGGCGGCGGCCTGGGCGCTGGCGCCGCTGGTCTGGCCGCTGCAAGCGCTAGCGGCTTGGCCGTGGGCCAGTGTGACGCTGCCGGCCGCGCCGTTGGCGTTGGGTCTGGCGGCAATCATTGGCGGCCTGCTGTTGGCGCTGCGCTGGCCTTGGCCGCTGCGACTGACCGGCTTGCCCCTGCTGCTGGCCTACGTCCTATGGCAACCGACGCGCCCAGCGCCAGGCCAATTCGAGTTGCTGGCCGCCGACGTCGGACAAGGCAGCGCCGTGCTGGTACGCACCGCCACCCATACGCTGCTGTACGACACCGGAGCGCGCTATTCAGAAACCAGTAATGCGGGCCAGCGCGTGCTGACGCCGCTGCTACGCGCCTTGGGTGAGCGCGTTGACACACTGGTGCTCAGCCACAGCGACAACGACCACGCTGGCGGCGCCGCCGCGGTGTTGGCCGCGCAGCCGGCGACGGCGTTGCTGTCATCTTTTGAAGCCGAAGACTTGCTGCCGGCTGCGCACTCCCAGCAGCGTTGCCAGGCGGGCCAGCGCTGGCATTGGGACGGCGTCGAATTCGAGGTGTTGCACCCCTCGGCAGCCGCCTATGCCCGCAAGACAGGAGCACGCCAAACCAACGCACTTAGTTGCGTGCTGCGTGTGCGCGCCGCTTCGGGCGCCGGCGCGCTGCTCACCGGCGACATCGAGACGGCGCAAGAAGCTGAACTGGCGCGCGCCGACCCCGCCGCGCTGCGCGTTGACGTATTGATGGCCCCACACCACGGCAGCCGCACGTCATCCAGCGCTGCACTGTTGGATGCGGCCGCGCCGCGCGTGGCGCTGATCCAGTCCGGCTACCGCAACCGCTTCGGTCACCCCGCGCCCGAGGTGGTGGCGCGCTACCAAGCGCGCGGCATCCGCATCGCCGATTCGCCGTCGTGCGGCGCCATGCACTGGCGCAGCGACCAGCCCGCCGAGGTGCGCTGCGAACGCGAATTGGCGCGGCGCTATTGGCAGCACAGGATTCAGGATAAAGATATTTCCGGCGCTTGACACTTTGGCTTGCGAACCGGCGGAAAATCCAGGTTTGGCAACCACTATCTCGAGAGACCCTCATGCCCCTCAAACTTTACTATGCCAGCGGCGCCTGTTCGTTCGTGCCTCATACCATGCTGGAACTGGCCGGCGCCACGTTCGAGCCGGTGGCGATCAAGCTGCACAAAGGCGAACAAAAAAACCCCGAATACTTGGCCATCAATCCGCGTGGACAGGTCCCAGTGTTGACCGATGGAGATCAGGTGATCACGCAGATCATGGCCATCGTCGCCTACGTCGATGCCAAGTTTCCCGAAAGCGGTTTCGTCCCCAAGGATGCGCTGGCGCGTGCGCGCTTCATCGAGATGCTGGCATGGATGAACAACACCGTGCACCCCACCTTCACACACTTTTTCATGCCCGACAAGTTCAGCGACGACGAAGCCGCCCAGGCGGCCATCAAGCGCTACGCCGCCGAGCGGTATCGAAAGCTGATGGAAGAGTTACAGGCCCAGGTCACGCACGCGCACGTCGACGGCCGCGACTGGCTGGGCGGGGTGCATTGCGGCCCGCTGGATGCCTACGCGCTGACCTTGCTGCGCTGGGGCAGCATGGCCGGCATCAATCCTGAAGATTACGTCGATCTGTGGGCACACGTGCAACGCACCGCCCAAGTGCCGGCGATCACGCGCGTCATGGAGCGTGAACGGTTGAAGCTCAATTGGTATCAACCGGTTTGAGGCCTTCGGCGGTCAATCGCGCCAGACGTTCGGCTTTGGGCAAACCGGCTAGTTCGCGCACGGCGGCGTGAAAACGCGGCCAGTCGCCTCCTTCGCGCATGAACAGCGCTTCGAAGCCGGGCACCATATCGTCGTAGACGGCCTGGATACCGAAGAAGGCGTTGTTGGCCTTTGCCACTGAGGCGTCAAAGCCGTCAAACGGTGCGCCGTCGGCGGCCCAGCGCGCCTTCAGTTGCGCGTAACGCTGCCGAAAGCGCGTCATGGCCTGCGCTTTCAGCGCCGCCAGCGTCGGCGCTTGCAGCGTTTGTTTTTGCGCATAGATGTCCGCCAACTCCCGCCGCGCTTGGCGCGCCAGTTCGCGATATTCGCGCCGACGCGCGTCGAAGGCGGCGTATTCGCGCCGCGCCACCGCATCAGCTTGCGTGCTCAGCCAGCGTTGCACGCCCAGGCGTTCAACGGCGGTGGCGTAGGACTCATTGAACGCCGTATCGTCGTCGGCGTAGACCATCTGGTGCGCCAGTTCGTGAAAAATCATGCGCGCCAATTCGCCTTCGGGGTAGCGGATGAAGGTTGATAGCAGCGGATCGCCGCCGGCCCAGTTCAGCCAGCCAAGAGTGGAATATGCCGGCACGCCGTAGACGCCGACTTCCAGCCCTTCATCGGCGTGTAGTCGTTGGGCAAAGCGCTGCGCTGCCGCCTCGTCGTAATAGCCGCGATAGCCGATGCAGCCGACAACCAAAAAACACCAGCGCTTGAGCGCGAGTGAGTCAGGCGCCGCCGCCGCCACGTTCCACACGGCAGCGCGGCGCTGCAAGTCACTGTAGCGATGGTAGCTGGCGTTGTCGGGCAGCGCCAAATCGCTGACGGCAAAAGCGCGGATGCGACGCGCCAGCATCAGCCGCTGCTTTAGCTCTTCGGGCGCAGCCGGGTCGGCCAGTACGTCGTCAATCGAACGCGCGGCGTTCATCAACGACAGATGGCCCTGCACCGATTGCCAGTAATACGACGCAGAAGCGCAGCCTGACAGAACCGCCGCCGTTACCGCGCACGCCCACCACGTCGCTGCTCGTGATTTCATGAACTGCCACGCAGCACGCGCAACAGGCTCGGTTCGGCGGCCAGTCGCAACGCCAGGGCCTCGTATTCTTCGTCCGAGCGAGTGATCATTGGCATCGTCTGCTTGCCCACGCACCAGCGGCTCCAACACATCAATGGCTTGCCTTGGTTGCCCCTACTGGAGCAACCCCGCAGCCCTTACCTGCGCGCTCATCCCGTTGCCTGCCGCGGCGCGGCCCGTCGGCGGGCACACCAGCGCGCGCAAGAACAATCGCCAAAGTCATTCGACGCGGCTTGACCATGAACGCAATAAATTCGTCGTCATGATGAATTTATCCGACCAAGCTTTCAGTATGCCATGTCATCAAAAACCCTTAGCAGGCTGCTGAAATACTGTTTTGCAAGGATCGCGTGATTGATGACAGCTATCGTTACCTTGTTCTACGGGCGTTTTTTGCATGAAAACAGGGCCAATTTTCGACATGAAATAGTTTTTCTCTATCAGCGCGAAAACTCAAAACAGTATTTCAGCAGCCTGTTAGGGAACCTCTGAACAAATCTGCGCGAGCGGGCGCGCCCGGATTCGGGATGGGATGCGAGGCGCAAAGCGCAGCAATACCTCGTGGTATTGCGAGCATTTGCAACGAAGCAGACCGCCC
>JAITMV010000139.1 GCA_031277295.1 Burkholderiaceae bacterium
ATCACCGGGCGCAGCAAGGACGTCATCATCCGCGGCGGCGAAAACATTCCAGTGGTCGAGATCGAATCGCTGCTGTACCGCCACCCCGCCATCGCCCTGGCCGCCATCGTCTCCTACCCCGACGAACGTCTGGGCGAGCGCGCCTGCGCCATCGTCGTGCCCAAGCCGGGGCAGAACATCGATTTGGCCGAAATCCAATCCTTCCTGAAGGCTCAGAAAGTAGCCATTCAATACGTGCCCGAACGCCTGATCGTGCGCGAAGCGCTGCCGTCCACGCCGTCCGGAAAAATCCAGAAATTCAAGTTGCGCGAGATGCTGAAAGAGGGGCTGGTCTGACAATATTTAGTGCTTCTCACAACTCCTCGATTCGCCGGGGCGGAAAACTGTCCCAGGCTTGGCAGCCGGGGCATTGCCAGAAGTAGCCTTGGGTCTCGAAGCCGCAGGCGGCGCAGCGGTAGCGGGTGAGGGGACGCACGGCGTGTTCAAGCGAGCGCTGCACGACCGGGTGCGCGCCTTCCTGCGCGAACGGTTCGTGACTGAGCCAACGCGTGGCGGCGATCAGCGACGGTTCTTGCGTCATGTGTTCTAAATAGTGTTGGCGCGCCTGCGGCATAGGTATGCCGGCGCCGGTGTCGGCCTGGACGATGGCGTCGGCGATGTCGATAGAGGCGGTGGCGGCGTAGCAGCGCCGCAGCAGATCGGCGGTGCGGGGTAATTGCGCGGTTGCTCGGCCGATGCGCACCAGTTCGCTGGCTACCAGCGGGACGGCGTGCGGGGCGTGCAACTCCAGCAGTGTCAGTTGCTCGAACGCGCCGCGCAGGTCGTCCAAGCTGGCCAACAGGCTGGCCAGTTGGATGCGCGGCCGGGCTGCGTCGGGGGCGCTTTGAATGGCGGCTTCCAGCAGTTGACGGGCGCCGCCGGGGTCACCGTGTTTGTCGAGTGCAGCGGCGGCCAGCTCACATTGGTAATGCGCCAGCCGGTGGGTGAAGTCGCCGACACCCGTCTGTTGGGAGCTGCGTGCGATGTCGGCGGCGCGTGGCCAGTCGCGTGAGCGCTCATACAGGGTGAGCAGCGTGAGCCAGGCCTGAGATTGATAGTGGGTGCCGTCGAGCTTGCGCAGCGCGTCTTCTGCGCGGTCGATCAAGCCGGCTTTGAGAAAATCCTGCGCCAGCGCATACTGGGCGCGCTCGCGATCAGTTTGGCTTAGATCGGCGCGCGCCAGCAGGTGTTCGTGCACGCGCACGGCGCGCTCGTATTCGCCCCGGCGGCGAAACAGGTTGCCGAGGGCGAAGTGCAATTCCAAGGTGTCCGGGTCGCGCTGCACCGCCTCGATAAAGGCATCAATGGCCTGGTCCTGTTGCTCGTTCAGCAGGTAATCAAGGCCCTTGAAGTAAGCCTTGGGTGCTTGGCGATTTTCGATGCGCAACTGGCGCAAATCGAAGCGCGAGGCGAACCAGCCGAGCGCAAAAACTATCGGCACGCCCAGCAAGAGCCAACTGAAATCAAACTCCATGAGGCGTGGTCAGCGAGTTGCTGGCCGTAGGTGGCTCATCCGGTGGGGCGGCGGCTTGGCGGCGCGACCACCAGCCCGGCAACATACCGACAACGCCCACCACGATGCCAAGCGCGAACGCCGCCAGCACGATCAACGTCATGGGCGCATGCCATTGGCGGCCGAACAGCAGATGGACGGCAGCATCCTGTTGGTTGTTTAGCGCAAAAGCGAACAGGGCAAAAAAAACGACTGCCTTCAGTATCCACTTCAGCAGTCGGGTCAACTGGTTCATGAATTCTCGCAAAGTGTGCGAGAAATTTTAATCTTCCAGATCGACTGGCTGTGTGCCCACGGCCTCGCGTAGCGCTTTTCCGGGTTTGAAGTGCGGCACGCGCCGTTCTGGAATGTGCACGCTGGCGCCGGTACGCGGGTTGCGGCCCATGCGTGGTGGGCGGCGGTTGATGGAAAAACTGCCAAAGCCACGAATTTCGATCCGGTGGCCACGCACGAGCGCATTGCTCATGGCGTTCAGAATGGTTTTCACCGCCGCCTCGGCGTCGCGGTGGGTAATCTGGCCGACAGACTCGGCCAACAGTTCCACGAGATCGGATCGGGTCATTTTGGCGTTTGGCGGCTGGCGTTTAGCGCATCCTCGTTCAATGAACTTGAATTTACGCTAAACGATCTCTGCCTCACTTGTCGAGTTTGGCGCGCAGCAACGCACCTAGGCTGGTGGTACCGGCGTGGCTGGTGTTCTGGCTCAGACTGGCCATGGCTTCTTGCTGGTCAGCGGCGTCTTTGGCTTTGATCGACAACTGAATGTTGCGCGACTTGCGGTCGACGTTGACGACCACGGCGGTTACTTCGTCGCCAGTTTTCAGCATCTGGGTGGCGTCTTCGACGCGGTCGCGGCTGATCTCGGAGGCGCGCAGGTAGCCGGTCACGTCGTGGCCGAGGTCGATCTCCGCGCCACGCGCGTCCACGCTCTTGACCTTGCCGGTGACGGTCTGGCCTTTGTCGTTGACGGTGACGAAGGTGGTGAATGGATCCTGGTCGAGTTGCTTTACTCCTAAGCTGATACGCTCGCGGTCCACGTCCACGGCCAGGACCACTGCTTCGATTTCCTGACCCTTCTTGTAATTGCGCACGGCGGTTTCGCCCGGCTCGTTCCACGACAGGTCGGACAGATGCACCAGACCGTCGATGCCGGCGGCCAAGCCGACGAAGACACCGAAATCGGTAATCGACTTTATCGGCCCCTTGACCTGGTCGCCGCGCTTGGTGTTTTGCGCGAACTCTTGCCATGGATTGGCGCGGCATTGCTTCATACCCAGGGAGATGCGGCGCTTGTCCTCATCGATTTCGAGCACCATCACTTCGACCTCGTCGCCCATGGATACTACCTTGATGGGCGCGATGTTCTTGTTGGTCCAGTCCATCTCGGACACATGCACCAGGCCCTCAATGCCCGGCTCCAACTCGACGAACGCGCCATAGTCGGCGATATTGGTCACCTTGCCGAACATGCGCGTGCCCTGCGGGTAGCGGCGCGCCACGCCCAGCCACGGATCCTCGCCCATTTGCTTCAAGCCAAGCGAGACGCGGTTTTTGTCGGTGTCGAACTTGAGTATCTTGGCGGTAATTTCCTGCCCCGACTGCACCACCTCGGACGGGTGGCGCACGCGCCGCCAGGCCATGTCGGTGATGTGCAGCAGGCCATCGATGCCGCCCAGGTCAACGAACGCGCCGTATTCAGTGATGTTCTTGACCACGCCGGTGATGATGGCGCCTTCTTTCAGCGTCTCCATCAATTTGGCGCGTTCCTCGCCCATACTGGCTTCGACCACGGCGCGGCGGCTCAAGACCACGTTGTTGCGCTTGCGGTCGAGCTTGATGACCTTGAACTCCATGGTCTTGTTTTCATACGGCGCCAGATCCTTGGTCGGGCGCGTGTCCACCAGCGAGCCGGGCAAGAACGCGCGGATGCCGTTGACCAGCACCGTCAGGCCGCCCTTGACCTTGCCGGAGGTGGTGCCGGTGACGAACTCGCCCGACTCCAGCGCCTTTTCCAGCGCCAGCCACGAGGCCAGGCGCTTGGCCGTGTCACGGCTCAAGATAGTGTCGCCGTAACCGTTTTCGATTGAGCCGATGGCCACCGGCACGAAAGCGCCGGGTTGGACATCGATCTCGCCCAAGTCGTTCTTGAATTCGTCAATCGGGATGTAGGCCTCGGACTTCAAGCCGGCGTTGACGACCACGAAGTTGTGTTCGACACGCACCACCTCGGCGGTGATGACTTCTCCCGGACGCATTTCGGTGCGTTGCAGGGACTCTTCAAACAACTGGGCAAAAGATTCAGACATAAGGATTTTCCTTTTGCGCCTGCGCGCGAGCATATTTCAGTGAGCTGCGCCGACGACGGGCGGCGGCGTTGGCGCCGCAGGTTGGAGGTTGAACAACCACCCAGCTTCATGCGCCGTGAGGCTGACGCGCAAAAGCAAAGCCGAGTGGACCGTGAATACCCGTTGCCGAAAAGCGCACGGGCAGTGTGGTAGCGGCGTTTTGCCAAGAGCTAAAACGGCTGCCGGGCCTGCCACCACGTCAACACCTGTTCCACCGTATCGTCGATGGAGCGCGCGGAGTTGTCTAGCAGCAGGGCGTCTGGCGCGGCTTCAAGCGGCGCGACGGCGCGGTTACGATCTCGCGCGTCGCGTTTTTCCAAATCCGCACGTAAACTGCTAATAGTAGCAGAAATTCCCTTGGAAACCAATTGGCTATAACGCCGCTGGGCGCGCTCGGCGGCGTCGGCGGTGAGATAGATCTTGAGCGGTGCCGCGGGAAAGATCACCGTGCCCATGTCTCGTCCGTCGGCCACCAGGCCGGGCAGCCGGGCCGCATGGTGTTGAAGGTCGAGCAGCGCTTGCCGCACCGCGGGCAGCGCCGACAGACGTGAGGCGTCGTTGCCCGCGGCCTCGGTGCGGATGGCGGTGGTTACATCGTGGCCGTCCAGCCAGACCTTGCCTTGCTCGCCGAAGCGCGCTGGCAGCCGGCGCGCCAACTCGGCCAGGGCCTCTTCGTGGGCGGCGTCCGGCTCGAGCTTCCGCGCGCGCGCGGCCAGACCGGTCAGCCGGTAGAGCGCGCCGGAATCCAGATAGTGGTAGCCCAGCCGGCGTGCGACGGCGGCGGCCAGCGTGCCCTTGCCCGAGGCGGTCGGTCCGTCGATACAGATCACCGGCACGACGGCGGCGGGCATGGCGGTGGCAAACAGCGTCTCGAAATAGTCCGGGAAAGTTTTACCGACGCAGCGCGGCTCCTGAATGCGCACCGGTAGCTTGGCGGGGTTGAAGGCCGCCAGCGCGCCGCACATTGCCATGCGGTGGTCGTCGTAGGTACGGATGGACGCGGCCCGCCAGGCGGCTGCATTGGCGGGCGGCGTGACGCGCAGGAAGTCCGCGCCTTCGTCCACTTGAGCGCCGAGCTTGCGCAACTCGGTCGCCAAGGCGGTAATGCGGTCGGTTTCCTTGACACGCCAACTAGCAATATTGCGCAGCGTGCTCGGGCCGTCGGCATACAACGCCATTACCGCCAGCGTCATGGCGGCATCGGGGATGTGGTTGCAGTCCAGATCAATCGCCTTCAGCGGCCAGGCGCCGCGCCGTGCGTGCAGCCAGTTGGGGCCGCTGTCGATGTGTGCGCCCATCAGTCGCGCGGCTTCGATGAAGCGAACGTCGCCCTGAATCGAGTCCGCGCCAACGCCTTCGATCTTCAAGCCGTTTGAGCCTTCGGCGTCGGCCGACAAAGCAGCGGCGGCAATGAAATAACTGGCCGAGGAGGCATCCGCCTCGACATGGATTTCGCTCGGCGAGCGGTATGTCGACCCACGCGCAATGGTGAAGCGCCGCCAGCCGTCGCGCCGCACCCGCACGTCAAAGCGCGCCATCAGTTGCAAGGTAATGTCGATGTAGGGCTTGGAGATCAGCTCACCCGTCACGTCAATCACAACGTCCTGTCCGCCCGCCGCGAGCGGCAGCGCCATCAGCAGCGCGGTGAGGAACTGGCTGGACACGTCGCCGCGCACGGCGATGGGGCGTTCCAGCCGAAATTGCGGTTCGCCGATGCGCAGCGGCGGGTAGCCGGGGTTGCCGGCGTAGCGCACGTCGCAGCCCAGCGAATGCAGGGCATCGACCAGATCGCCAATGGGCCGCTCGTGCATACGCGGCACGCCGCACAGCGTGTAGTCGCCGCCCAGCACCGCTAGCGCGGCGGCCAGCGGGCGCATCGCGGTGCCGGCGTTGCCCAGAAACAACTCGGCTTGACGCGGGCGGCTGGCGCGTCCGCCGATGCCGTCGACGACGGCGCGCGTGCCTTCAATCGTGACGTCGCAACCCAATTGCCGCAGCGCTTGCAACATGACCAGGGTGTCGTCGGAATCCAGCAAATCGTGCACTACGGTACGGCCTTGGCACAGCGCCGCCAGCAGCAGCACGCGATTGGAAATACTCTTGGAGCCGGGCAAGCGCACCACGCCTTGCACGGCACGCAATGCGGGCACGTCGAGGAACGCGGTCTCGAACATGGGCGAGGCCTGGGGCGATCAGCCCGGTTTTTGCCAGTGCGCGCGCGCCAGGCTGGCGTGGTTGATGAGGCGTTCCAGTTCTTCGGTCTGGCCGGTGTCGATGCACTGTTTGAATTTGGCCAATGCGCTCTGGAAATGCTGCAACTGGGCGCCGACTTTCTCGCGGTTGGCTATCAGCACGTCGCGCCAGATCTGCGGATCACTGGCCGCGATGCGGCTGAAGTCGCGGAAACCCGGCCCGGCCAGCGACAAGAAGGTTTCTCCCTCGGTCTGGCCGGTGATGCTGTTCATTAGTGCGAAGGCGATCATGTGCGGCAGGTGGCTGACAGCGGCAAAGGCGGTGTCGTGTTGTTCTGGCGTCATATGCACCACGTTACAGCCGATGGCGCGCCACATGGCCGCTGCCTGTTCGACCTTGGATGTCAGCGTGTGCTCTATCGGGGTGATAATTAACTGTCTTCCGGCATACAGGTCGGCGTCGGCGTAGCCGACGCCCGATACCTCGCGTCCAGCGATAGGATGGCAGGGCACGAACAGGCCAACGTTTTCTTTCAGCGCGCGCAGCGCCGCGTCCACCACGTCGCGCTTGGTTGAACCCACGTCCATCACCAGCGTGGCGGGAGTCAGCAAGTGCCGGATCGCTTTGAGCGTGCTTTCGGTTGCCGCCACCGGTACTGCCAGCAGCACCAGGTCGGCGCCTGAAATTGCCAGCAGAGCCGATGATGCCTCGATGTCGATGACACCAAGCTGGCGCGCGCGTGCGGTGGTCGAGGGCGACTTGCTGTAGCCGACCACGCGCTGCACTAGCCCGGCGCGCTTGGCCGCCAAGGCAAATGAACCGCCCATCAGACCGCAACCGATCAGTCCCAGTTGCTCAAACATCTCGTCCCAAGGGATAGGCGCCTAGCACTTTATAGAACGCGCATTCAGCCTGCAATTCAGCCAGCGCCGCGCGCACTTGCGGTTGCGACGGGTGGCCGGCGATGTCAATGTAGAAAAAATACTCCCATTGGCCCGACTTGGCCGGGCGGGATTCGAGCCGGGTCATGCTGACACCGTGTTTTTTCAGCGGAGTCAGCATGTCATGCACCGAACCGGGACGGTTAGGTACCGAGACCACGATGCTGGTGCAGTCGTTACCGCTGGGTGCGGGCATGGACAGCGTTTGCGGCAGACAGATGACGGCAAAGCGGGTGCGGTTGTAGACCTCGTCCTGGATCGCGTGAGCGACGATGTGCAAACCGAACTGGGCGGCGGCCCGTTCGCTGGCCAGCGCTGCCCAGGCTGGGTTGCCGGTTGCCAGCCGCGCGCCCTCGGCGTTGCTCGATACCGCGCGCCGTTCGGCTTGCGGCAGGTGTTGCGACAACCAGCGCTGGCACTGCATCAGCGCTTGCGGGTGCGCCAGCACGACCTCAATGTCGTCCAGCGTATTGAGCTGTCTGAGCAGGTTGTGGCGCACCAGCAGACTGACCTCGCCCACCACGTGCGCCGGAGAATGCAAAAACAGATCGAACGAACGCGCCACCATGCCTTCGGTGGAGTTTTCGAGCGCCACCACGCCGAACTGCGCGGTACCGGCGGCGGTGGCGTGAAACACCTCGTCGAAGCTGCTGCAATAAATCAGGTTGGCGGCGCTGCCGAAATATTCGATTGCCGCCTGCTCGGTGAATGTGCCCTCCGGTCCCAGCACGGCCACGCGCTGCGGCACTTCGAGCGCCAGACAGGCCGACATGATTTCGCGCCAGATCGCCGCCACGTGCTGGTTCAGTAGCGGGCCAGGGTTGGCGGCCTGCACCTTGGCGATGACTTGCGCCGCGCGGTCGGGACGGAAAAAGGGCGTACCCTCCTCGCGTTTGAGGTGCCCCACTTGCTCGGCCAAGTGGGCGCGCTGGTTCAGCAGCGCCAGCACTTGCGTATCCAGACTGTCGATCTGGAGCCGGAACTTGGCCAGCGCATCGGACTGGATAGGAGACTGGCTCATGGGCGCGCGAGAGCTACTATTTTGTCGCGGGCGTGGAAGCGCGGGGCGTCGGCGAACGGGTCGTCGCACTGACGATGCGGTTGGCCGCGGCGTCGAAATTCTTGGCGCTGTTTTCCACCGTGGACTTGGTGGCGTCGACGACACGCTGTGCCCAGGAATTGGTGGCGTCCGGCCCAAGCGCTTGGAACTTGGCACTGACCGGCGATTCCAAGAAAGCGATGATGGTTTTCATCTCGTCTTCGGTCAGCTTTTCCATGAAGATCGGCGCCAACGCAGCCTCGGCCGACTTGGCAACTTGGTTATCAATGGCCTTTTGTACGGCCTCAGTGAATTTTTTCAGCTCCACATCGAGTTTGTCGCGTACTTCTTTTTGGCGCGCGGGCGGTACGGTTTCGTCCAGGCGCTGCGACCAGCTTATCAGCAAGGGCTGCACTGCGCTGTTGGTGAGCTGTTCGGCGATGGCTGCGCCATCGGTTTTCTGCTGTATCTGAGCAAGCCTGACGGCTAGCGCGCGTTTGCCATCGGACTGGGCGATGGCGACCGTGGACATGGCGCAAGATGCTACAAAAAATGCAGCCATTGAGAGTTTTGCAAGGGATTGTTTCAAGGCTTACTCCGTGGATGAATCAAAAGAGGTGGGATCGTCGGTGTCCTGCGCGTCGTTTTCGACGATGCGCTGCAAACCGCTGAGTTGGGCGCCGTCATCAAGGGCGATCAGGGTAACACCTTGCGTGGCGCGTCCCATTTCCCGGATTTCGGCCACGCGCGTGCGCACCAGCACGCCCTTGTCGGTGATGAGCATGATCTCGTCGTCCGTGCCGACCAGCGTGGCGGCGACAACCTTGCCATTGCGCTCGCTTTGCTGGATGGCGATCATGCCCTTGGTGCCGCGGCCGTGGCGGGTGTATTCAGTGATGTGGGTGCGTTTACCGTAACCGTTTTCGGTCGCGGTCAGGACGCTGCCGCGCGCGCCGGGCTGGTGCGCGTCGGCGGCATTGTCGGCCTCGGCCACCAGCATGGCGATGACGCGTTGGCCGTCTTCCAGTTGCATACCGCGCACGCCGCGGGCGTTGCGGCCCATCGGTCGCACGTCGTTTTCGTCGAAGCGCACCGCTTTGCCGCCGTCGGAAAACAGCATCACGTCGTGCGCGCCGTCGGTCAGCGCCGCGCCGATCAGATAGTCGCCTTCATCCAGACCGACGGCGATGATGCCGGCCTTGCGCGGATTGCTGAATTCCGACAGCGAAGTTTTCTTGACCGTGCCCATCGAGGTTGCCATGAAAACGTAGCGGTCTTCGGGAAAGCTGTGCATCTCACCCGTGAGCGGCAACACGACGTTGATCTTTTCGCCTTCGGCGAGCGGAAACATGTTGACGATGGGGCGCCCGCGCGAACCGCGCGAGCCGGCCGGTGCTTCCCAGACCTTGAGCCAGTACATCCGGCCGCGGTTGGAAAAGCACAGGATGTAGTCGTGCGTGTTGGCGATGAAGAGCTGGTCGATCCAATCGTCTTCTTTGGTCGCCGTGGCCTGCTTGCCGCGTCCGCCGCGCTTTTGCGCCCGGTATTCGGACAGCGGCTGCGCTTTGATGTAACCGGCGTGACTGAGCGTGACCACCATGTCGGTGGGCGCGATCAGATCCTCGGTCGCCAAGTCCTGCGCGTTGTGCTCGATGGTGGAGCGGCGCGCGCCGTCCTTGGTCTGGCCGAACTCGGTTTTCAGCGCCGTCAGTTCGTCCGCGATGATGGCCGATACGCGCTCCGGCTTGGCCAGAATGTCGAGCAGGTCGTCGATTTCGGCCATGACTTCTTTGTACTCGGCGACGATCTTGTCCTGCTCCAGCCCGGTCAGGCGCTGCAAGCGCATTTGCAAAATTTCCTGCGCCTGGCCGTCCGACAGGCGGTACAGGCCGTCGCCCTGCAAACCGTATTCACGCTCCAGCCCGTCGGGGCGATAGTCGTCGGCGTTGACGCTCGCGCCGTCGGCGCGCGTGCGGGTCAGCATCTCGCGCACCAGGGTGCTGTCCCAGCGGCGTGCCATCAACTCGGTCTTGGCCACCGGCGGGGTTGGCGACTCGCGGATGATGCGGATGAACTCGTCGATGTTGGCCAGCGCCACCGCCAGCCCTTCCAGCACGTGACCGCGCTCGCGCGCCTTGCGCAGCTCGAACACGGTGCGCCGGGTCAC
>JAITMV010000206.1 GCA_031277295.1 Burkholderiaceae bacterium
TCGATGTTGCCCGGCCCGCGCATCTGCCCTGATCGCAGCAGGTTGAAGCTCGGGTCTTTCCCGGAAGTTCGACATCAAACGCCATAAGCCATTAATTTATCAGGAATCGGTTTTTAAATTGCCACTACAACAGCGGCAATTGCTCGGTTTCCGAAGGCCGTTTCAATCCCAGATCGCACAGGCGGTTGAACACCATGACCCGTATCGCGTGTTCGACCGCCGTGCAATAACGCGCCCGGCGAAATACCGCCGCCAGTTGATCAAACCCCGTCTCTTTCCAAAGGCTGTGCAATGCCCAGACATCGCCCAGCGGCAGCGCCGATTCGAAGGCCACTTGCGCAGCCGCCACCGATTGCCCCGTGGCGCGCTGCAAAGACTTCAACAGGGTTTCGAGCTGGCCGCCAGATTCACCCAAACGCCCCAGTGTGGCCAGGGTGCGCTGGCGCGTCTGGCCTTGGTCGTTGCGAAACGATTCGACCAACTGAGCGTAGCGGTGCCCACGGGCCTGGGTGAGCTTGATGAACATGCGGCAAGTGTAGCAAACTACCCATCAGTTGCCAACATTTTATATTTATAATGTTGCCACTACAAGAAATTTCCCCTGGCGTTGCCAAGTAATTGATTTCATTGAAAACAGTTTCTGGAAAATCCCGAAAATCGCGTTTTGGTGTCGAACTTCCGGGATCGTGGTCTCATCGGGCAGCGCGTCATCAGCCAGCTCCAGACCGGCAAAGTGGACTTACCCCCATCTCACGGACAGGTATTGACTTGATTCTCAAGCCTTCACAGGCGCAGGGTTATCCACGGCGGCGCTCGGCGCTTGCGACGAACCGAGTGCCGCGGTGGATAACCCGTGTTTATTGGCACGATCGTTGTTCGCGCGGTAGTTCTCCTCGAAGTTCATGGGTGAAAGATACCCCAGCGCCGAGTGCAGGCGGCGCAGGTTGTACCAGCCCTCAATCCAAGCAAACAGTGCTGTTCGCGCTTGGGCCTGGGTCTTCCAACTGCGCCGATTGAGCAACTCGCACTCCAGGGTAGCAAAGAAGCTCTCGGCCATCGCGTTGTCGTAGGCGTCGCCCACGGTTCCCATTGACAGGCGCACACCCATCTGTCGGCAGCGGTTGCCAAAGGCAATGCTGGTGTACTGGCTGCCCTGGTCAGAGTGGTGGATCACCGATTCGGGCCGGCGGGTATGCAACGCCATGTTCAGCGCCGCAATCACCAGATCGGCGCTCATGCGCTGTCCCATCGCCCAGCCCACCACCTTGCGGCTGAAGGCATCCAGCACGATGGCCAGATACAAAAAACCGCTCCACGTCGGGATGTAGGTCATATCCGCCACCCACAGTCGATCGGGCCCATCGGCCCGGAACTGGCGCCTCACCAGATCGGGCGCCGGGCGTTGACGCGGGTTGCGCTCGGTGCTCACGGTAAAGCCGCGCCGACGGCTGACGCCACGGATTTGAGCCTGACGCATCAACCGGGCCACGCGCTTGCGGCTGACCCTCAGTCCTGCCTGGCACAGTTGGGCGCGTATGCGCGGCATGCCGTAGGTTTCATCCGAATCTTTATGCATCTGCAAAATCCTCTCAGTGAGCCTCGCATCGGCCTTCTTCGCCGTGCTGGGTGCGCGTCCAAGCCAGTCGTAGTAGCCGCTGGCCGAGACGCCCAGGACACGGCAAAACGTATGCACGCCAATGGCTTTGGCGTCGGCCTGGTTCGCTCTCACGAGTTTGTAGACGACGTGGACGTCTTGTCGTTTCTGGCGGCGAACCAGGCCGTAGCCTTTGCCAAGATGTCTCGCTCCTGCTGCACCTGGCGCAATTGCCGGCGCAGCCGCGTCAACTCCTGGCGCTCGGCCGTCGTCAGACCGTCCTTGCCTGCCAGTGGCTTGCCTCGGTCACGCCCGTCTTGCGCGATCCAGTTGGTGATGGTCTGCGCGCTGGGGCCAAACTCGCGTGAGAGTTGCGCCGGCGTTTTGCCGACACGGGCCAGTTCAATGATTTGTTGACGAAATTCCACCGGGTACGGCGGCCTTGATTTGGGCATTTCGGACTCCTTCTTCCATAACGATAAGGTGTCCGTGAAAAGGGGGTAACTTCATATCGAGGGCATGTTCGGACGGCTGGAGTCTGTGATGCACAGCGAGATCAAGACGCTGGGACATCCGAGGGCGGCGCTGCTGGGCTTTGCCGTGGCGGTGCTGGCCTACAACGTGCTGGCGCTGCTCAAGGCGGTGACCGAGCAGGCGCACCGCGGCGCGCACCCCGAATTGGAGGTTTCCACTTATCACTTGGCGGTGGAGATCACCAGCATGTACGAATCCATGGCGGTGATGGTACCGCCTGAGTATCTGCCCTGTGCCGATGACGATCCGCAGCGTTTGCTCCAGCGATTGCTGCGGCTTGCCGCTGCACTCAACCCCAGGCAACTGGCCAGCAGCAAGCGCAAGCCCAAGAGCACGCGGGCCAATGTGGGGTATGTCAGCGGCCTGATCGCCCGATCGCACGTCTCTACCGCTCGAGTGATCAGGCAGGTCGGTAAAAGATGTTGAAAGGCATGACTCTTACAGGCTGACTTGAGTCCCTCGTGCGGACCGAGAAAAGTAGCAAGGAATGAGAGTACGCCTAAGGGACTTTCACCGTC
>JAITMV010000226.1 GCA_031277295.1 Burkholderiaceae bacterium
CCTTCGCCCGCGCCGAGGGCATCGTCCCGGCGCCCGAAGCCAACCACGCCGTCAAGGGCGCAATCGAAGAAGCGCTGCGCTGCAAGCGCGAAGGCAAAAGCGAAACCATCCTGTTCAACCTGAGCGGCCACGGCCACTTCGACATGAGCGCCTACCAGAAGTACCTTGCCGGCGAACTGAAGGACGAGGTCTACGACGAAAAAGAACTGGCGCAGGCGCTATCCGGGCTGCCGGCGGTGGCGGCCTAACCATCGGCGCGCCCCAGCGCGCCAACTCATCGCCGAAAAGCGACCCAACGCGCCCAAAGGACTGGTGCAGTGCGCCGCCCAAGACGCAAACCGTGTCGCTACACTGCCCGCCGTGTCCTCGCCGTCCGCACCCCACGCCGCCTCCGACCGTTCTTGCGGCTTGACCAAGCGCACCGCCTGGATCATGCTGCTGACGTTGGCTGGCGGCTTTACCCTGAGTCAGGCGTACCGCACGCTGGCGGCCATCATGGGGCCACCGCTGGCCGGGCAACTGCATCTGTCGCCGCAGCAACTGGGGCTGTGGGCGGGCGTGTTTCACTTTTCCTTTGGCGCCATGCAACCCCTGATGGGCGTGCTGCTTGACCTGTATGGCGTGCGGCGCACCATCTTGCTGGCGTTTCCGCTCACCGTGGCGGGCGCGCTGCTGTCGTCGCGGGCCGATTCGTTTGTGCTGCTGATGTCCGGTCAGGCGCTGATCGGCATCGGCTGCGCGCCAGCGTTTCTGGTCTGCACCCTGTTCATCGGACGGTATTTCAGCGCTCAGCGGTTCACGGCGATTTCGGGCCTGGTGATGAGCCTTAGCAGCATTGGCGTGCTGGCGACCGCGACGCCGCTGGCCTGGCTGATCGAAGTGTCGTCTTGGCGTTGGGGTTTCGGCGTGCTAGCGGTGTGCTCGGCGCTGGCCTGGACGGCGATCTGGTGGCTGGTGCGCGAACCGGCCTCGCGGCAGGCGGCGGATGCCGACAACGCACGTCCATCACCGTTGACCGCGTTGCGCGAACTGTTGGGCCTGTTCGCGCTGCCGCACACTCTGGGGCTGGTGGCTTTTGCGGCGGTGTGTTACGCGGGCCTCATTGCCCTGCGCGGGTTATGGCTGGGGCCGCTGCTGGTACAGCGCCACGGTTTTTCGCTGGTACAAAGTGGCAACGTGGCGTTGGCGATGACGCTGGTCAGCATGGCCAGCCCGGCGCTGTTCGGCCGGCTCGATCCTGGCGGCGCGCGGCGTGTGCGCTGGTTGCTGGCGTTTTCCGTTATCGCGGCGCTGCTGCTAGGTGCGATGGGACTGGCTGGCATCGCCTGGGTGGACGTGGGACTGGCCATCGTTTTCAGCTTGCTGTCAGGCTATAGCGTGCTGCAATACGGCTATGTGCGCGACGCCTACCCGCCGGCCATGCGCGGGCGCGGATTGTCGCTGTTCACGATGGCGATGTTTCTGGGTATCGCGCTGATGCAGTGGGCCAGCGGACTGGCCGCCAGCCTGGCGGCGCGCGCTGGAATTGACCCTTTTACCGCCGCGCTGCTAACCATGTCGGCTTTGCTGCTGGCCGGCGCGCTGGCATTTTGGAGACTGCCGCGCGCATCGTTGGTACAGTCGGGGTAAATGAACACTGGCCATAAAATTTCTACCATGCCCACAATGGGTTGGCTGCTCGCCACCTGCGGCCTGCTCGCCGCCATGCTACTCGGCGCTTGTGCCGGCACGCCGACGCCATCAAACAACGACGTCGCGAAACCGGGTATCACCGTATACGGCACCGCTGACGGCGCCATTGGCCGCACGTCGCGCTAAGCGCCTGTGCAGGTGTAAATAAATCCGCCATGCCCCTTTGAAGCCAGGGTCGTTCACCCTCGATCAGACACGTTCTGGCGGCTTCGGCTCACTACGCGCCGAATGTATTCACCCCCTCGGATAGGCCTTATTTCAGCCTGGAAACGGTAGTTGAACGCGCTCGAGCAGGTCGTCATCGGGCGGGCTGGCAAGGCGCGACGAGGCCGCGCACTCGCGTGCGCCAGGAGGAGCAACGCCGCCAGCGCGCCCGAGGGCGGCCTGATCGGGTGCGTAGCGCTGTCACCCAAAAGGTGAAGGTGATCGAAGGCTCAAAAGTCAACGCTGGCGCGGCTTTTCTGAAGATAGCAAGCGCTCAACTGCCGTTTCCAGGTTCAGTGCTTGCGGTTGGATCGCCGCTTGGCCCAAGTCTCCCGACAGCGTCAGCACGCCTTCTTGTACCATCGCTTGCAGCTTCATGCCGCGGGCGGCCAAACGGGCCAACGCCTGAGCGTCGGCAGCGGGAAAACGCCAAACACTCAGCTTAGGCAAGCGCGCCAGCTTGCCCTCCATGCCGCGCCACCACACATCAGCCTGCGCGCCGTAGGCATAGACCAGCACCTGATCGGCCTTGGAGCATGCCTTGGCCAGCGGCTTGTCATCAGGTTGGCCCACCTCGATCCACAAGCGGATGCGGCCAGTGAAGTCGCGCAGCAGCACGTCCGGCTCTTCGGGGCTGGACAAGCCGGCGCCAAAGCCGATGTGGGCGTCGCCGCCGCACAAGTCTTGCACCTGATGGGCGTTTAGCGCCAACGCGGCCAGCCGCATCATCATGCGTTCGTCGGTTTCGCTGGGGTGGCGCGCTAGCGTCAGTTGCAAATCGGTGTAGCAGCCGTGATCGATGTCGGCCAGTTGCACGTCAGCCTTGAATATGGTTGATTTGAGCGCCATGACAATGTGCGATATCCGTGCCAGCCTTGGCCAACCGGCAAAAAAAACCCGCGGGGAAAATCGATAAGCTCGGATTTTTCATCTGCCTCGAAACTGAGGATCTGAATCCGTGACCTCAAGAAGGAAAGGCCCCGCCTGCAAGGTGATGCGTTTTCCTCTTCAATTCACGGATTCAGGTGAGGGGTCAAACGTTGGAGTAACACGAAAAAGGGGATGGATTGCCTGTCATTGTCGCAAAGGCGGGAGCTGCGCGGTAATGACGAAAGAAAGGGGATGGTTTTCCGCCTGCGCGCGCTGCGGCATGTCGATGCGCATCAACGGCGGTCGATGACTTCCGTGGTATTTCTGTAGGTGCCCGCAATGGGCGTCAGCAACCGCACCTCGACCGTTTCGCCGTCGACGAAAAATTCCACGTCCTTGCCGCGCACACGCCGCGGGGTAAGGGACGACAGGTCGAAATGCTTTTCCAGCATGCGGCCATCGACCTGGTAGCGCAGGTAGGCGGTTTTGGGGACTGGTAGGGTCGCGCAGTAACTGCTGCCTGCGATGGTCGGGCGGTTTTCAGTCACATAGTCGCCATACTCAAACTTCTCTAATGGCATCTTCTTGGCCCAAGTATTGGGCGGCGCAGCCGGACGGCCTGTTCCCACGCAGTGATACACGCGCCCATCTGCAGTCGGCGCTGGGATGCCCGAGCACCCCAACACCACGCCCGTGAGCAGCATTGCGGCAGCGCCGCGCAACAGTCGGTGAAAATGTTTCATGGTCACCCTGCGTAGGGGTCTTTCATGATCGGCGCAGGTGGTGCGTACCGGGGGGCCAACGGGCGCACAAACGGCGTGTTGTCCGGCGGCGGCACGCCGCCGTTGCCGCGCATGTCGTGAATCCACATGTTTTCAGGCTTGGGCGTGTAGGCGCTGGGGATGTTCATCATCCTAGAAACCGCAGTTGAACGCGCCCGAGCAGGTCGTCATCGGGCGGGCTGGCAAGGCGCGACGAGGCCGCGCACTCGTGTGCGCCACGAGGAGCAACGCCGCCAGCGCGCCCGAGGGCGGCCTGATCGGGTGTGTAGCGCGCTCACCAAATAGGTGAAGGTGACCGAAGCCACAAAAGCCAATGTTCATGCGGGTTTCCTGAAGATAACAAGCGGTCAACTGCGGTTTCTAGGATCATTGGCAGGCCGAGTTTTTGCGTCATGAACTGGTGCTCGCGGGAATGACGGAGCTTAGGTTAGCGCCTATGCGCGCAGGCGGGAATCCACGCGGCATGCGCAAGAAAAGCCAGTTCCAAGGCGTGATGCCGCTGGATTCCCGCCTGCGCAGGAATGACGACGGAGAGGGCGGGAACGACGAAAGGGCGCCAAACGTTTCATGCGTCGCGGGTGACGCGCGAGCGCCATGAACAACTGAGATGAATATTGCGAAAGCCGACGCGATGGAGCGCGTACCATCGTGGCCGTCCCTGCGGATTTTTCCATTCGGTTATGCCGCCTCGCATTCATGTCCCCTCCATTCTTGCCGACGGCGCCGAGTTCGCGCTGCCAGCCGGCGCGGCGCGGCATGTGCAAGTGTTGCGTATGCAACCGGGCGATGCGCTGACTCTGTTTGACGGCACGGGCGGCGAGTGGCTGGCCGCCGTGACGCACATGGGCCGCGGCGAAGTGCGGGTACGGCCGGGCGCGCATACGGCAATCGAGCGCGAGGCCGCGCGCGTGGTGCATCTGGCTTGCGGTTTGATCGCCGCGGACCACATGGACTGGCTGGTGGAAAAAGCAACCGAGTTGGGCGCCGCCAGCTTGCAGCCGCTGCTGAGCGAACGCGCCGGCCTGCGCTTGGCCGGCGAGCGGGCTGAAAAAAAACGTGCCCACTGGCGCGCCGTGGCCATCGCTTCTTGTGAGCAAAATGGCCGCAACCGATTGCCGGATATACGCCTGCCGCTTTTATTTCAAGCGTATGTGCGACAGCCTTCATCAACCAGCGAAGTGCGCTGGCTGCTGTCTTTGGACGAAGCGGCGACGCCCTTGAATCAGGCGCTGGCAATGCTGCCGCCCGGCCAGCCGGTAACACTGCTGTCCGGCCCGGAAGGCGGCTTGAGCGCAGCCGAAGAAGCCGCCGCGCAAGCCGCCGGCTACCGCCCGGTCGGCTTGGGCCGCCGCGTGCTGCGGGCTGAGACCGCGCCGCTGGCGGCCTTGGCGATGCTGACTTTGCTTTAACCTGGTGTTGGTCTCCCGCCGTCCGGGAAAACCTAAAACCACAATCAGAACCGACCTTCAAGACGGGGGGCAAATCGAAGTCGGTTTACGATGAGCCGATTGTTTTTATTTTTCATTACCGAAAGGAAACAGATCATGGACTCCATTCGATTTCTGCGCCCAAGCCGCCGCGCGCTGCTGCTGAGCCTCGGCGCGCTGGCCACAGGGCTGGCGCCGGTAGCACATGCCGCTGAATACCCGGATCGCCCGATCCGCGTGATCGTGCCCTACGCGCCCGGCGGCGCCACCGACGTGGTGGCGCGCCTGATGTCGCAAAAGCTCGG